>NZ_CP126738.1:2736613-3073226 GCF_030246865.1 Microbacterium sp. zg-B96
GGGTGCCGTACCCGACGCGCCGTCCCGGAACGTGCTCAGTTCGAGACGCACCGCCACGAGATCGGCCGCCAGCCTCGCGCGTTCCTCCGGTGTGATCGAGGTACGCGACACGACCGGCAGCAGCGCCTGCAGGTTCTCCGCCGCCAACTGCACGTCGAACACGCGGATGCGCAGTGTGCGCGCTCGCTCGGGCGACATCTGCGCGGGCGTCAGCCTGTCGATCGGCCCGCTGATCTGGTCGACCGTGCGCTCCAGCGCCGCACGCTCGGCGAGGAGCGCGCGCACCAGCCGCCGGTCGGTGCGGCCGGTCGACACGAGATCGACCATCGTGTCCACGAGCACCCCGACGCGCTCGTAGAGGGCGGCGATCCCGCCGTCGAGCTGACGGGGGACGGTGGGCTCCGGGATGGTCTGCGCGAGCCAGGCGGCCGCGAGTCCCGCGACGGCGCACGCCAGCGTGCTGAGGATCGCGCCGGGGGTGAGACCGATGAGCAGGCTGAAGTAGAACGTCACGAACCCCAGTTGCGCCAGCGCCGTCAGTCGGCGGAATCTGCGCAGCCACACCGCCACTGCCGCCACGATCGCCATGGCGACCGCGATGGCGACGGGATCTTTCGGCAGCAGGCTGCCGAAGGTGATCGCGAACGCGACCGGGATGACCGCGACCGCCGTCGCTGCCAGCCGCGCCCGCGCCGTCGCGCCGGCGGCCACCGAGGGCGTGGCGAACAGCGCGATCATCGCGGCGATCGTTGCGCTGCCCGTGGCGGCCACCGACATGACGTTCGTCGCGATCGCCGCCAGGACGACCGCCACCGCGACGGCGGCAAGACTTCGCAGCGCATCGGTCACCCGCACCCGGCCGGGATCGATGAACAGCAGCTGCCGCCGCACCCAGGCCGTAGGTCCGAAGGGACGCCGACCGCTGCCGGAAGGGTCTTCGCCCGGTGCCGGGATGATCGGCACCCGGGGGCCGGTGATCGCGGCCGGCAACGGTGTGCCGGGCGTACGGTCGAGGGCGCCCGCGCCCGCCGTGGCGGCGAGGCCCCGGTAGACGGGCTGGTAGTCCAGGTCACGGCTGACGGCGGCCAGCAGCGTCTGCGCCTCGACGTCGAACGCGAGCCACTGCGTGTAGCGACGGTGGGCGTCGTCCGGGTCGATGGTCCCCGACGAGCGGACGAGCGCGGCCGCACGTCGTTCCACGGTGAGGAACCGCAGCACTCCGGGGTCGATGCTGCGCCTTCGCCCCGGTTCCCGAAACGCCGCCACCTCTTGGGCGAACTGCTCGACCCGCACCGGCGCGGGAGCCGATGGCACGGGGACGCGCAGCATCCGCCGCAGCCGTGACTGCAGCTCCTCGAGGTGATCGGCCAACGGTACGAGCGCCGGTTGCGTTGCGGCCGCACTCGCCGTCGGCATCCCCCAGCGCAGCGCCCCGACCACCCCCGCCGTCATGTACAGGCTGAACGGCAGGGAGACCTGATCCCGTCCGCTCTGGAGGTAGTACGCCAGCGGGTTTCGGCCAAGTCCAGCCGAGTAGGCGCTCAGCGGCTCGATGATCGAGCCGAGCCACGGATCGAGACGGCGCGGCCGGCCATCGGGAAAATACGGCGCGAGCACGTCGATGGGGTCGGGGATGCCGCGCCCGGCCCGGAAGTAGCGCGCCGACAGGGTGCGCAGCGCCCGCCCGACCCCGGCCACGCCGGAGACGAACGCCAGGACGAGCACGCCCACCAGCACGGCGACCACCGCCTGCACGACGGCGATCACGAGCAGCGCGTCGTCGTCGCCCGTACTGCCGCGGACGAGCTGCGACGCGGGCCACGCGCCGAGGTACAGCGCGTGCGCATAGTCCGCGTCGGCATCCCGTGCGGCGAGCATGGCGCCGAAGTAGATGAGGCTGAAGCCGGCGATGATGCCACACACCCACCACACGATCGCCGTGACCATGAGCAGCGAACCCGCCTGGCGCAGGGCGGCCGGCCGCCGTGCGCGCCGCAACCGCCGCGTCACTCCGCGCAGCAGCACCCACTCACCGCGCACGAGACGGTTCACGACGGGGCCGCCGGCGTCGGCGTCCAGCACGGTGACCAGCGCGTCACCCAGTGTCACCAGCACCAGAAGCGCCCCGCCGAGGAGCCATGCGGTCGCGCTCACAGCCGATCCCGGGAGCGGTGTCCCACCACCGCGGCGGATGCCGCGACGATGCTTGCCACCAGAATCCCGACAGCGAATGCGTCAGCGGCGAGAACACCCCCGACGGCGGCACCCAGCCCCATCAGCACGATCGCCAGCATCCGGCGCAGCACGCCGAGATCGCGCAGGCCCACGCCGAGGAAGAGAGTCATGCCCAGCCCCACCGTCGTACTCGAAACCGCGACCGTGATGATCTGCGACACCGCCACCTGCACCGCTGCCGCCCCCTGCGCCCCCATCGCGAACGACAGCACCGCCGTCACCGTGAAGGCGGATGCCGCGAACCGATGAGGCGGCCAGACGGCGGTCGCCGCCGCCACCAGCATGAGCAGGACGGCCACGCCCGCGACGACCGCGGTCGTACGTGACGTCCATCTCGGCGGTTCACCCCGTCCGATGCGACCGGCCACGGCAGCACCCAGCAGGAACCAGCCGAGCGAGAACAGCGCCGGCCCCCAATCGGTGCCGCCCGCACCGACCGCCCCCATGCTCAGCAGCAGCACGTTCCCCGACATGTTCGACGTGAACACGCCGTTCAGCGAGATCCAGCTGAGGGCGTCGACGATCCCCGTCCCGAAGGTCAGCGCGAGGAGACACCCGACATGGACACGCGACACTCCGTGACCCTGCGGATCGTCGTCGAACCACGTCCCTTCGAGAGAAGCCGCGCGCATGACGTCTCACCGAACGGGGTGCGGCACCGCGTGCAGGTGGCTGCCCCTCGAGCGCTCGACGTCGGTCATGCGGGCGAGCTTAGGTGGCCCCGGAGACGGCGGACAGGGGGGTTGACACACCCCTCGTCCCCGCGCCGCGGTAAACTCGAATTCTGCCTGCGCACAGTCGCAGGGTGGCCGACCGGGGTTCCTCCGGCGGTCCGAGGCTAGAAACCTCCGGCATCTCTCACCCAGACCCCCGGAGGTTTTTCTATGTCTACACCCATGTCCGGGCGCACCCGTTGGTGGGCCCTGGCGGTCCTCTCCCTCACGCAACTCGTGGTGGTGCTGGACGGCACGATCGTGAACATCGCACTCCCTCAAGCCCAGATCGCGCTCGATCTGACCGACAGTGCGCGGCAGTGGGTGGTGACCGCCTACGCCCTCGCGTTCGGCGCGCTGCTGCTGCTCGGTGGCCGCATCGCGGACTACTGGGGCCGCAAGCGCACCTACATGGTCGGCATGGTCGGCTTCGGCCTCGCGTCACTGTGGGGCGGGCTCGCGCAGTCCGGCTTCGAACTCATCGCCGCCCGCGGCCTGCAGGGCGTCTTCGCGGCGCTGCTGGCACCGGCAGCCCTCGCCCTCCTGACAGTCACGTTCCCGTCCGGCCGCGACCGCAACACCGCCTTCGCCGTGTTCGGCACCGTGGCCGGTGCCGGCGCCGCCGTGGGGCTGGCGCTCGGCGGTGTGCTGACGGAGTTCCTCAGCTGGCGGTGGTGCCTGCTGGTGAACATCTTCTTCGTGATCATCGGCATCGTCGGTGCGCTGCTGTTCCTGCGCGAATCCAGGGCCGAAGGCGACAACCGGTACGACGTCTGGGGCGCCGCCACCGTCACGCTCGGCCTCGGCTCGCTGGTGTACGGCTTCAGCCTCGCCGAGCACGGCTGGGGCAGCCCCTCGACGATCCTCTTCCTCGCCGTGGGCGTGGCGCTCATCGCACTGTTCGTGTGGATCGAGACGAAGGTGGACCAGCCGCTGCTGCCGCTGCGCGTGGTCACCCACCGCGTGCGTGCCGGCGCGTTCCTGATCCAGGCCGTTGCCGGCAGCGTCATGATCGGCGCGACGCTGTACCTCACATTCCACCTGCAGCTGGTGATGGGCATGTCGGCCCTCGAGGCTGGGCTTGCGAGCCTGCCGCTGCCGCTGGGGACCATGGTCACCGCGCCGATCGTGACGAAGCTGCTCGCGCGCATCGGCGCGCGTCCGCTGATGATCACCGGCCCGATCGTGGTGGCAGCGGCCCTGCTGCTGCTGTCGCGCATCACCGGCGGCGCGTACGCCGTCGAGGTGCTGGCCCCGCTCATCGTGATGGGTGCCGGTATGGCGTTCATCTTCGTGCCGCTGCAGAACCTGGCGCTGGCCGGCGTCCCGGCGCACGATGCCGGTATCGCCTCGGCCACCGCCAACTCGGCGATGCAGATCGGCGGTTCGATCGGCCTGAGCGTCTTCACCGCGATCTACGCCTCGGTCGTCGGCCCGCACGGTGCCGGCCTGCCGCCGGCAAGCGCCCTGATCGACGGGTACAGCGCGGCGTTCATCGCGGCTGCCGTCGGCATGGTCATCGCCGCAGTCATCGCGATCGTCTTCATCCGCGGCCCCCGGCACGAGATGATCCCCGGCAGCGGCGCGGCATCGGTCGCGCACAGCTGACCCGACGCAGCTGCCGCATGCGGCGGGTTAGGCTCGCCGCATGCCGCAGCGCCTGGATGGAACCGTCAATTTCCGCGACACCGGCGGGATGCCGCTGGCATCAGGTGGCACCACCCGGGAGGGCGTGCTCTACCGCTCGGATGCCCTGAGCGGCCTGACCCCCGAAGGCCTGGAGCAGCTCGCCGCGACCGATATCGACGTGATCGTCGACTTCCGGACGCCCTTCGAGCAGCAGATGGCCCCCGACCGGCTGCCGGCCAGCCGCACGTTCCGCACTCTCCAGTTGCCGCTGCTCGAGGGAGCACTCACCGCGCTCGCCCAGCAAGCCATGCAGACCGGCCAGCAGGCGGGGAATCCGGATGCCGCAGCGCGGGCGATCGGCGATGCACTGGAGCGGCTGCCGACACTGGGCACCCTCTATCTCGGGATGCTGCAGCACGCGGCATCCGCGTTCGCCGAACTCGCCCGCGCGATCGCCACGCCGTCCGCCGGCAACGAGGCCGTGCTGGTGCACTGCACCGCCGGCAAGGACCGCACCGGGGTCGCCATCGCGCTGATCCTGGACGCCGTGGGCGCCGAGCACGACGCGATCGTCGCGGACTACACGCTGTCCGAGCGCAACCTCGTCGGGCCGTGGGCGGATCGCATGCTCGGCACCGTGGCTGCCATGGGCGTGCCGCTGACCCCGGCGCTGACCACCCTGGTCGCGGGGTCACCGGCATCCGCCATCGAGGAGGCCCTCGCGTGGGTCCATGCCCAGGGCGGCGCGGCGGCATACCTCGGCACCGGCGGCCTCACCGACGACGAACTCACAGCGCTGCGCGCACGCCTGACGGCCTGAACGCCCGCCGTTCGAGTGTCAACTGCCACCCGAACGCGCGGCGGCGTCAGATCTCGAGGTCGACGGCCACGCGGTCGGAGCGGATGCCGCCGATGAACGCGGCGACCTCCTTGTGCGCGGGGTGCTCCTGGTAGGCATCGAGGCCTGCGACGTCGTCGAAGTCCGCGACGAGGGCGAGCTCCCAGTTGCCGGGGAGGTCGAGCGCGTTCGCGCCGGCGCTCATCGAGCGCAGCGTCGGAACGACACCGACCAGCGCCTCCAGCCGGCGGCCCGCCTCGGCGGCCTGCTCGGTGCGCGTCGCCGCGTCGTCGGCGGCGAGCTTGAATGCCACGATGTGACGGATCATCCGGGGACCTCCTCGGTCAGCGCCGCGCGCAGCCGGTCGGCCGAGACGCGCCAGTGTGCGTGCAGCCGGCCGTCGACGAGGACGACCGGGATCTTCTCCCACCACGCGTCGTACAGCGCGGGGTCGTCGAGGATCGACCTCTCCTGCACCGCGACGCGGTCTTCGGGGAGTTCGGCGACGACGGTCTCCACGATCTCGCGCGCGACGTCACACAGGTGACAGTCGGGCTTGGAGATCAGGGTGATCGTGGTCACGTCAGTGCTCGATCGGGAAACCCGCCGCGACCCAGTCGCTCGTGCCGCCGTCGACGTTCGTCGCGTCGTAACCGCGCTGCGTGAGCGCGGTGACGACCTGACCGGAGCGGCCGCCGACCTGGCAGATGACGTCGAACGGCTCGTCAGGGAGCCGGTCGAGCTGGTCGCCCAACTGTGACATCGGCAGGTTGATCGCCCCCGGCACGTGGCCGGCGGCGAACTCATGCTCTTCGCGCACGTCGATGAGCGGCGTGCCTTGGCGCTCCCGCAGCTGCTGAACGGTGATCGACTTCATGACACTCCTTTCGGCGGAACACGAAGCGCCCCCTGCGACGCGGTCATCGACCGGTCGGGGGCGCTTAGTGGATGCCGCTTACTTCTTGTTGCGGCGCTGGTGGCGAGTCTTGCGAAGCAGCTTGCGGTGCTTCTTCTTCGCCATGCGCTTGCGACGCTTCTTGATGACAGAACCCACGGGAACCTCACTATGTCGGGGGTCTGGGCGCGGTGGTACCACGCCCAAGATCGGGCAAACGGAAAATGCCTCGTGCCAGTCTAGCCGACGTCGGCGATGGGACGTTGCAGGGCCTCGAGGACGGCACTCTCGGGGACACGGTAGCTGCGACCGAAGCGCACGGCGGGCAATTCGCCGGCGTGCACCAGGCGGTAGACGGTCATTTTCGACACGCGCATGAGGTCGGCGACCTCAGCGACCGTCAAGAACCGCATATCAGGCAGCTCAGCCATGGTTTCCCCCTCACGCTGTGGTCACTCTAGAGCGAACGGGCGACGCGTGTAAACAGGTGTGACCGGTGGTGCAGATGGGACCAGCGCGTGCTAGTCCCATCCCGACCGCGGAGCCCGGCTTCGGTCAGCGGCCGGGGATCTTGTTGAACACGCTGGTGAACGCGTGCTTGGCGGATGCCGCGGCCCGGCCGACCGCGTCGGCCGCCTGCGCCGCCGAGTCGTTGAGGGTGTGCGCGCCGTCGTCGGCCTCGTCTTCGAGCAGGAACGGCACGAGCCAGTCGTCCACCGCATCCAGGGGCGCCGTGGACAGGCTGTAGTAGCGGTGCTGCCCCTCCTCGCGCACGGAAACGAGCTCGGCTTCGCGCAGCACCTTCAGGTGCTTGGAGACCGTCGGCTGGCTGACGCCGAGGTCGTGCACGATGTGCGAGACGCTGGTACCACCACGCTCGCCGTTGGACGCTCGGTCGAGCAGAAGCTGCAGGATGTCCCGACGGGTGCCGTCGGCGATCACGTCGAAGATATCCGCCATGGGGATAGGTTAGCGGCGGCCGTGCGGGAGTACCATGACACGGATCCAAGAGCGAGGGGGACGCCGCATGACGGGGCACACCGTCGGCACGCGTCTGCGGCGCCGCACCCTGGCCGGACTTCGTTCGGCGTGGGACGAACTGCGGGCGTTGACCACCTCCTCCCCCGCCCGGTTCGCCGTGCTGATCTTCGTCGCGCTCATCCTGGTGTTCACGGCGCTGTACTCACTCCCCGCCGCTGCGGCGGACGGGAAGCGCACTGCACTGGCCGACGCACTGTTCACCGCGGTGTCGACGATCTGCGTGACGGGCCTGTCGACGGTGAACATGTATTCACACTGGTCGCCGCTGGGCCACGTGATCACCTACATCGGCGTGAACGTCGGGGCACTGGGCGTGCTGACGCTCGCGTCGATCCTGGGACTGGTGATCTCCAAGCGCCTGGGGCTGCGCGCCAAGCTCATCGCCGCCGGTGACAGCAACCCGCTGCGCGCACACGGCGGCCCCGTCAACGAGGGCCAGACGGTGCGGCTGGGGGAAGTCGGTCAGCTGCTGGCCACGGTCGCACTTTCCACGCTCATCATCGAGGCCGCGCTGACCGTCCTGATCTACCCGGCACTGATCATCGCCGGCATCGACCCGGTCGCCGCCCTCTGGGAGGCGCCCTACTACGCGGCGATGTCGTTCACGAACACCGGCTTCGTTCCCAATGCCGAGGGCCTGGCGCCCTTCGCGGACGACTACTTCCTGCTCACGGTGCTGATGGCCGGCGTATTCCTGGGGTCGATCGGATTCCCGGTGATCTTCACGCTGTGGCGGCACACCTGGCACGTGCGGCGCTGGTCGCTGCACGCCAAGCTCACTCTCATCACCACCATCGTGCTGTTCTTCGCCGGCGCGGTCGTGTTCGTCGGACTGGAGTACCTCAACCCGAAGACCTTCGGGTCGATGGATGCCTGGGACACCGCGTTCCAATCGCTCTTCCTCTCGGCGATGACCCGCTCCGGCGGATTCTCGCTGATCGAGATCGGCGAACTGAACGGCTCGTCGCTGTTGGTCGGCTCGATGCTCATGTTCGTCGGCGGCGGGTCGGCGTCCACGGCGGGTGGCATCAAGGTGACCACCCTCGCGGTGCTCGCCCTCGCGGTGTGGTCCGAGGCAAAGGGGCGCCAGTCGGTGGAGGTTTTCGGCCGGCGCATCCCGAGCGACGTGCAGCGGGTCGCGCTGTCGGTCGTGGCCTGGGGCGCGACGATCGTGGCGGTGTCGACCATCACCATCGCGCAGATCACCAAGGCGCCGGTGGAGCTGGTGCTGTTCGACGTCATCTCGGGCTTCGCGACCGTCGGCCTGTCGACCGGCCTCACGGCGGAACTGCCCGACTCCGCGATCTACGTGCTGGCGGCGACGATGTTCATGGGCCGCGTTGGTACAGTGACTCTCGCGGCTGCGGTGGCTGCCACGACACGTTCGCAGCTGTACTCGATGCCGGTGGAAAGGCCGATCGTTGGTTGAGCAGATCCGGGGCGATGCCCCCGTCCTCGTCATCGGCCTCGGCCGCTTCGGCGCCGCGTGCGCCGGCGAGCTGGACCGCCTGGACCGTGAGGTGCTCGCGATCGACGCGAACCTCGAGCTGGTGCAGAAGTGGTCCGAGCGCGTCACCCACACCGTGCAGGCCGACGGCCGCAACATCGACGCGCTGCGGCAGGTGGGCGCGCAGGACTTCCAGGTGGCGATCGTCGCGACGGGTTCGTCTATCGAGGCATCCGTGCTCATCACCGCCAACCTCGTCGACCTGAAGATCCCGCAGATCTGGGCCAAGGCGGTCTCGCAGTCGCACGGCAAGATCCTCGCCCGCGTCGGCGCGAACCACGTCGTCTACCCGGAGCGTGAAGCCGGCGAGCGCGTCGCGCACCTGGTGAGCGGGCGGATGCTGGACTTCATCCGGTTCGACGACGATTTCGTCCTCGCCAAGATGTACCCGCCGAAGTTCATCCGCGGCGTGGGTCTGAACGAATCCGGCGTGCGCACCAAGTACCGCGTGACGGTGGTGGGTGTGAAGAGCCCCGGCAAGCCGTTCCGCTACGCCGAGGCCAACACGGTGGTCACCAACCACGACCTCATCATCGTGTCGGGCACCAACTCCGACATCGAGCGGTTCGCCGGACTCGACCGCTGACCCGCGTCAGGATCCGGCGGCCAGCTCCCGGGCCCGCGCAAGCGCGGCATCCGTCGCCGTCGTGAACAGGTCGTCCAGGCGCGCCTCCGCCAGCACGGCGACGGCCCGTTCGGTGGTCCCGTTGGGGCTGGTGACCTGACGGCGCAGCTCCGCCGGCTCCTCGCCGGACGCTTCCAGCAGTGCCGTCGCGCCCAGGAACGTCTGCTCGACCATGAGCCGGGCGGAGGCCTCATCGAAGCCCTTCGCGACGGCGGCCTTGGTGAGTTCCTCGATCAGCAGGAACACGTACGCCGGTCCCGACCCGGAGATCGTCGACAGCGCGTCGATCTGGTCCTCGGGAACCTCCACGACTGCGCCCACCGTCTCGAACAGCCGGCGCACCAGCGCGACGTCGTGGGCGGTCGCGGTCGTGCCGGCGGCGAGGCCGGTCACGCCCTTGCCGACCAGCGCGGGGGTGTTCGGCATCGACCGCAGCACCGCGACGCCGTCGCCCAGGATCTGCTCGAAGGTCGCGACGGTGACGCCGGCGGCCAGGCTCACCACGATCGTCCCGGGCCGCAGGTCGCCGGAGATCTCGCGCAGCAGATCCGGCACCATGCCCGGCTTCACGCCGATGAGGACGATGTCTGCGGATGCCGCGGCCTGCACGTTGCCATCCGGATTCTGCTCCAGGGCGACGCTCGTCACCCCGGCGAGGTCTGCCAGCTTGGCCGCCTTCGCCGCGGTGCGGTTGGTCACCGTGACCGAGGGTGCCAGGCCCGACTTCACCAGACCGTGCAGCACGGCCCCGCCCATCGAACCGGCACCCAGGATCGCGACAGCAGGCAGCGCAGAAGTCATGCATCCATCCTTTCAGACGTGCCGCGAGAGGGATTTGCGACGGCCGGGTGCCATCGGTGGTCACCGGGCACGCGGCTATAGTGACGAGCACGGGAACGGCCCCGGAGGCCCTCTCACCGAGCAGACGAAGGACTCATCATGCAGACCCTCCTCGACGGGATCTCGGCGCGGCTCATTGAGACGCCGCGCCTGACGGTCAACATCCTCGAGCGCATCGCAGACGATCCCGCCACGCCCGCCGACCGCACCGTCGTTTTCGTGCACGGCAACGTGGCGTCGAGCCTGTTCTGGCAGGAGATCATGCAGGATCTGCCCGGCGACCTGCGCCCGATCGCGGTGGATCTGCGCGGCTACGGCGACACCGATCACGAGCCGGTCGACGCCACGCGGGGCGTCCGTGACTTCAGCGACGACGTGCACGCGACGCTCGAGGCGCTGAACCTGCCGGCGACGCACCTGGTCGGCTGGGGAATGGGCGCGGGCGTGGTCATGCAGTACGCGCTGGATCACCCGGTGCTCTCCCTGACCTTGGAGTCGCCGGTCTCCCCCTACGGATTCGGCGGCACCCGCCGCGACGGCAGCCGGCTGACCGCCGATGATGCCGGCTGCGGGGCGGGTACGGCCAACCCGGACTTCGTCGAGCGGCTGACCGCAGGCGACAGCAGCGATGAGGCATCCACGTCTCCGCGCAACGTCTTCCGTTCGTCCTACGTGGCCCCCGGGTACCGCACCGAGCACGAGGACGTGTGGGTCGCGTCGATGCTGAGCACCTCCACCGCCACCGGCAACTACCCCGGTGACAGCGTGCACAGCGACAACTGGCCCGGCTACGGGGCGGGTCCCATCGGCGCGCTCAACACCGTGGCGCCGCGGTACTTCGACGTCTCCGGCATCGTGGACCTGGAGCGCAAGCCGCCGATCCTGTGGATCCACGGCACCGCGGACGTGGTCGTCTCGGATGCCTCGTTCTCCGATGTCAACCAACTGGGGCTGCTGGGCATCGTGCCGGAGTGGCCCGGCGTCGACGTGGCGCCGCCGCAGGAGATGGTTGCCCAGACCCGCGATGTGCTCGGTGCCTACGCCGACGCCGGGGGCTACGTGGTCGAACTGGCGCTCGAAGATGTCGGGCACACCCCCCACCTGGAGCGCCCGGCGGTGTTCCGCCACGAGCTGCTGGCCGCGGTCGGCTACATCGGCCGCCCGGCGAACCCCGCCCCGCCCACCGAGGCCATCGTCATCGCCTCCTCGGACTGAGCGAAGACGTCGGAGGGACGGCCGTGAGCGCATCGGGTGGCGGAAAGGCGATCGTCGCGGCGCTGCTCGCGAACGTCGGGATCGCGCTGGCGAAGTTCGTCGCCTGGCTGCTGTCGGGTTCGGCATCCATGCTCGCCGAGGCGATCCACTCGGTCGCCGACAGCGGCAATCAGCTGCTCCTGCTGCTGGGCGGGCGGCGGGCCAAGCGCGACGCCGACAGCGAGCACCCGTTCGGCTACGGCCGCGAGCGGTACGTCTACGCCTTCGTGGTGGCGATCATCCTGTTCTCCGTCGGCGGGCTGTTCTCTATCTACGAAGGCATCGACAAGCTCACGCACCCGCACGAGCTGGAGAACGTCTGGGTCCCGCTGACGGTGCTGGTCATCGCGATCGTGCTGGAGTCGTTCTCGCTGCGCACCGCGGTGCGCGAGTCCAACCACGTGCGCGAGAAGGGCACGTCGTGGGTCGCGTTCGTGCGGCGGGCCAAGGCGCCGGAGCTGCCGGTCGTGCTGCTCGAGGACCTCGCGGCGCTCACCGGCCTGGTGTTCGCACTGTTCGGGGTCGGCATGGCCGCGATCACCCACAATCCGGTCTTCGACGCGATCGGCACCCTCATGATCGGGGCGCTGCTGATCCTCGTCGCCATCGTGCTGGGAGTGGAGACCAAGAGCCTGCTGGTCGGGGAGGGCGCCACCGACGCCGACCACGACCGCATCGTCGCGGCGATCGAAGGAAGCCCCGGGATCGAGTCGCTCATTCACATGAAGACGCTCTACCTGGGTCCCGACGAGTTGCTGGTCGCCGCCAAGGTCGGGTTCGCGTCCGACAAACAGCTCGGCGTGGTGGCCGCGGACATCGACGACATCGAATCCCGCATCCGCGCCGCCGTCCCCGCCGCCCGCGTGGTCTACATCGAGCCGGACATCCGCCGCACGCCGAGTAGCCTGCCCACCAGCGACATCATCGTCACGTCCATCGACTGACCCCGCCCCGCCGCCGAGTGAGTATTCACGCCGCCGAGTGAGTATTCGTCGTCTCGAGTGAGTATTCGTCGTCTCGAGTGAGTATTCGTCGTCTCGAGTGAGTATTCGCGCCGCCGACGCGCCCGGCTCAGGGCTCGCGACGTGCGCCGAAGAAGTCACGCAAAAGCGCGGATGCCTCGTCCTGCCGCACCCCGGCGACCACTTCGGCCCGGTGCGGCAGCCGCCGGTCCCGCACGACGTCGTACATCGAGCCCGCCGCCCCGGCCTTGTCGTCCCAGGCGCCGAACACCAGCCGGTCCACGTGCGACTGGATGATGGCGCCCGCGCACATCAGACACGGCTCCAGCGTCACCACGAGCGTGCAGCGCGACAGGTTCCACGAGCCCAGCGCTTGCGCGGCCGCCCGCAGGGCGACGACCTCGGCGTGCGCGAGCGGGTCGTGCGTCGCCTCACGCAGATTCCGTCCCTCACCGATGATCGTGCCGGCGGCATCCGTCACCACGGCTCCGACCGGGATGTCGCCGTGCTCCGCCGCCTCGGCGGCCAGCTCGAGCGCGCGCTGCATCGCCACGAGATCGGTGTCACGCCCAGGCAGGTTCACGCGCTCCAGGCTATTGCCCGCCCGGCGCGGACTGGGAACTTCTCCCCCTGGGCCGGGGGTTGGGCTGCGTTCTAGACTCGCTCACGGCGGGAGGAGAAGCGGATGCCGGACGGTGCGACGGCACGCGTACGTGACCTGACCTTCCCGGCCTCGGTGGCCACATTCGATGACCACCCGGACGGCGTCATCCTCGCCACGACGGCCCCGCTGACCGACGCCGCGACGTTCACCGCCTTCGCACGGTTCCCCGACGGGCGGTTCGCGTGGCTCTCCAGCACGGCGGTGTGGGGCAGAGGCGGTCACCCGTGGGCGGTGGTGCGGCGGCTCCACATCGACGCTGACGCCCCAGCCCACCCTCCGGCGCACCCCGAAGACGCCCGCCTCAGCGGGGGCGGCGAGTTGACCGTCACCGACGACCTCGCCGCGGGACGTGACACGCTTTCCCCCGCCCGCACGACGGTGCGGCCCGCCCGGCTGCGCGCGCATGCCTGGCCCGGCGATACCGCCGGCGACGCGCGAGAGGCGCTCAGCGTCTTGGTTGAAGACGGCATCACTCCCGCGTCGCCGTCGACCATCACCGCCCTGAACGGAGGGGCGTTGCCGTCCGGGCTGACCCTCCGCGCCGAACCGGGCCTGGCCACGCGGCTCCTGGAGGGGCCGGTGGCGCTCACCTCCGCGACCGAGCCGCTCTCCCCTGACGCACCCCCGCGCCTACGCCGGAAACTGCCCGCGCAGATGACCGTCGTCGCCGACCCCTCGCCGGCGCGATGATCCCCGTCGCCAGCCGCGTTCGGGCACGGGCTCACGATCGCCTGCGCGGACGCCGCGTGGATGCCGCAGCAGGCCCGAGATTCGGATACTTCGCGTCACGGCCGGTCTGGGCCGAGAAAGAGGCGCCCGCAGCGCAGGAGCCCACCCCGTAGGCTGGACCCATGCGTGTGCACGTGGCCGACCACCCCCTCATCACTCACAAACTCACGGTGCTGCGCGATGAGCGCACCCCGTCACCGATGTTCCGGCAGTTGGTCGAGGAACTCGTCACACTGCTCGCCTATGAGGCGACGCGCAATGTGCGCGTGGAGCCGGTCGAGATCCGTACGCCCGTCACCGCGACGACCGGCGTCAAGCTCAGCGAGCCGCGCCCGCTCGTGGTGCCGATCCTGCGCGCGGGACTGGGCATGCTCGAGGGCATGGTCCGGCTGATGCCGACCGCCGAGGTGGGATTCCTCGGGATGCTGCGCGACGAGGTCACGCTGCAGCCGGCGACCTACGCCGAGCGGCTGCCCGACGATCTCAGCGACCGACAGTGCTTCGTGCTGGACCCCATGCTCGCCACCGGCGGCTCGCTGGGTGCGGCCATCGACTTCCTCTTCGCCCGCGGTGCGCAGGACGTCACCGCCATCTGCATCCTCGCCGCACCGGAGGGTGTCGCCGCGATCCAGAAGCAGGTCGGCGACCGTGACGTCACCCTCGTGCTGGGCGCCCTGGACGAGCGTCTCGACGAGCACGGCTACATCGTGCCGGGCCTGGGCGACGCCGGCGACCGCCTGTACGGCACGGTCTGACCCACCGGGTGGTGCGAGCGCCGAACGCGCGCCCGCACCGCCCGCCCTTCACGCTCGCACGAGACGCGCGAAGGCGCTCAGGCGGGCCACCCCCTCGGGCGTGCGGGGCAGGTCGTCGAGCAGTCCCGGTGCGTACACGACGTAGGCGGCGTACTTCGCGCGTGAAACGGCCACGTTGAGCCGGTTCTGCAGCAGCAGGAACTCCAGCCCACGCGGTGCGTCACGCCCGCTGGATGCCGCGAGCGACACGATCGCGATCGCCGCTTCCTGACCCTGGAACCGGTCGACGGTACCCACCGGCACCTCACCGAAACCGGCGGCGGCGAGGGCTTCCTCCACCTCCACCTGCTGTGCGTTGTACGGCGTCACCACGATGATGTCCGACGGGGTGAGCGGTCGGGGCGGCGCACCCGCGCCGTCGGTCCAGCCGCGCCCGACCACGTCGCGCACCAACGCGACCACCGTGGCCGCCTCTTCCGGCGACTGCGTCGCGTTGCCGTGGTGGCGCACCGCGACCGGGTGGACGCCGGGATCGATGCCCGTCACCAGCCGCGCAGCCGACGATGGGTGCGATGCCAGCTCCCCGGCGTACGCCAGTTGCGACACCGGCTCGGCGACCGCCGGATGCATCCGCCACGTCTGCGCCAGGAAGTACCCGTGCGTCTCGTCGATCACCTCGGCGCCGTCCATCACCCAGCCCAGCGCTGACGTGTCCACCGGCTCGGGGTGGGTGCCCTGGCTCACCTGCGGCAGTTGCTGCGGGTCGCCCAGCAGCAGCAGGCGGGACGCGGCGACCGAGACGGCGATGGTGGATGCCAGGGAGAACTGGCCCGCCTCGTCGATCACGAGCAGGTCAAGACTCCCCCGCGGGATGCGGGCGGGGTGGCAGAAGTCCCACGCGGTGCCGCCGACGACGAACCCGGCGGGCTGGTCGGCGGTGAATGCAGCCATGCCGTTCTTGGCGATGACGGTGAACGGCTCCTCGCCGGTCGGGGCTTCCTTCAGCGCCTTGGCGACCTGCGCCTTCGGCACTCCCGCGGCCACGACCCGGTCGAGCATGTTCTCCACGACCGCGTGGGACTGCGCGACGACGCCGACGCGGAAGCCCTTCTCGGCGACGAGCCGGGCGATCACGTGCGATCCGACGTAGGTCTTGCCGGTGCCGGGAGGCCCCTGCACGGCCAGGTAGCTGCCGTCGAGGTCGGCGATCGAGGCGGTGATGTCCGACGCGATGTCGCCGGTGCCGCGCGCGAGCGCGCCGGAGCGGGTACGAGGCGGGATGCGGCGCAGCAGATCGGTCGCGGCATCCGCCTGCATCGCCGGAGACGCGGCGATGACGGCATCCGCCCACTCGTCGATCGCACCCTGCTGGCTGCCCGCACCGGGAGGCCCTTCGGGTGTCAGCGCGACCGGCAGCTGCGACCAGGTGAATCCGTCGATGGGCGTCTCGCTGACGATCACGCCGTCGTCGAGCACCTCGACGATTTCCGCCGACCGGGCGGCGTGCAGCGCCCGGGGACCGGCGTCGACGGGGAACGGCGCGGGGCGCTCGTAGATGAGGAACGGCTTGCCGCCCTGCTTCAGCCGGGTGCCGGGGGCCGGTTCGCCGCGCAGTTCGACCAGGCGGCGGTCGACCCGTCCACCCTCGGGGCGATGCCAGTCCTGCACGACGCGGGAGCGTTCGGCGTCGAAGACGACGACGTCGCGGCTGTCGGCCCACACCGACACCGGCTCCCGTAGCCGCAGGAAATGCGTCGCCCAGAAGGTCTTGCGCTCGCGCGGGTAGTAGTCGATGGCCGCGGCGGCCAGCCGCAGCGCCTGCGCGTCGACCTCGTTCATGTCGGCGGCGATGCGGCCCAGCGCCTCGGCGCGCGGCGACGGGTCGTAGCCGGAGTCGACCGGGTCGGGTTCGACGGAAGGTCGCATGCCGGCATCTTTCGCGCGCTCGACGAGCCAGTCGCGCAGCCGCCGGGTGGAGACGCAGTCGTAGCGGTTGTAGTCGGCGAGGTCGGCGAAGATGGCCTCGGATGCCGCGGCGTCGCCGTCGGCGGCGTGGGCGCGGGCCTGCACGTACTTCACGATGGAATCGTCGCCGCGCTGCACGTCGCTGGTGCGCACTTCGGCGCCCATGTACAGCGGCTCCAGCTTCTTGATGGAGTACGACCGCGAACCCACCCGCAGCGCCCGCCGCACGATCGGATACAGGTCGACGAAGACGCCGTCGCGCAGCAGCCGGTCGACGTCGCCCTCGCGCACGCCGTAGCGGGCGGCCATCTGCAGCAGGTGCGTGGGCTCGTAGGGCGCGTAGTGGTAGATGTGCATGCCGGGCCGCTCGCGGCGCTGCAGCGCGATGAGATCGAGGAAGCGCTCGAACGCCTCCTTCTCCTCCGCGAAGCTGTGCGCCCACAGCGCGGAGTACTGCTCGCGCACGTCGACCCACCCGAACAGGTAGTCGATCCCCCACGTCGTGCCGGCGCCCTCGGTGTACAGCGGGTCGCCCTCGAAGTCGAAGAACAGGTCACCGGCGTCGGGCATCGGCAGTGCGCCGAGCGCCTGCGGGAAGACGACCTCGAAGGTGGGGATGGGGGTCGGTGCGAGGGTTTCGTCCGGCAGCGCAGGCTCGCCCACCGGATCGGGCTCGGGCACGCCGGCGGGACTGTCCAGCTGCAGGCGCGCCTGCGTCCGCAGCCCCGCGAACGTGTCCCACGACATGCGCGGCACCGCCTCGGTCGCGGCGGCCAGCTGATCGATCGTGGTGATGCCGCCCGCCCGCATCCGGTCGCGCTGCACCGGGCGCATTCCGGCGACCAGCAGCAGGTCGCGGTGCGCGACGACTTCCAGGTCGCAGGTGGCGCAGCGTCCACACGCGATGACGCCGAGGTCGCCGCGGGGGTCGCCCCACGGGATCGGCGCGCCGGCGGACCCCGACGTCACGTCGCGGTCCTCGATGAGTGCCAGCAGCCGCGCGCGGCGCAACCGGAAGGTGGGCAGGAGGTCGCGAACCGCGTGGGTGGACGTGGTGCCGTCGCCCAGCAACAGCTCCACTCGGTCGGCGCGCGCGACGCCGAGCGCATCGAGCTGAACGACGTATGCTGCCAACTGCATCAGCGCCGTGACGCGCGCGTGGCGAGCGAGCTTGGTGTCCTGCACGACCCACCTGCCGGTGGCGTCGTCACGCACCAGGAAGTCGGCGAAGCCCACGAAGTCGGAGGCGGCGAACGCGGCCTGATAGATCACCTTCGCGTCCGAGCGCAGTGCGTCCTGAGTCCGCTGGACCGCGTCGGCGAGAGCCGCGGCATCCGTGGATCGCGCCTCCGGGATCTCCACGACCCCGTTCGGGTACTTCTCGCGGTACGCCTCCAGCGCGCGACGCTCGTGCGCCATACCCAGCCGGCCGGCGCGTTCCAGAGTGAGGTCTTCGGGGTCTTCGACCGCGGCGACCCGTCCGAGCTTGGCGTCGATTGCTCGCAGCCAAGCGAACTCGCACTCGGCAGCGGCCTTCAGGTCGCTCGCGCTCCAGACGATTCGGGCTTCGTCTTCGATGTATCGCATGTCCACCTTCCGCGTTCGACCCTAGCCGCGGGGTCGGACAGTGCCAGACTGGGACGATGAGCCTCCCCTTCGAGAGCATCTACCGGCACGGGTACGCACGCATCGCCGCGTGCACGATCCCGCTGGCCGTCGCCGACCCGGCGACCAACGCCGAGACGGTGCTCGCCTCGTGGCGCGAATGCCACGACGAGTCGGTTGCTGTCGCGATCTTCCCCGAGCTCTGCCTCACCGGGTACTCGATCGAAGACCTCGTGATGCAGGATGCCGTGCTGGATGCCACCGAGCGCGCGATCGAGCGCCTCGTCGAGGCATCCACCGATCTCTTTCCCGTGCTCGTCGTCGGGGCTCCGCTTCGTCACCGCAACCGTATCTACAACTGCGCCGTGGTGATCCACCGCGGCGAGCTGGTCGGCGTCGCACCGAAGTCGTATCTGCCGACCTACCGGGAGTTCTACGAACGGCGCTGGTACGCGGCTGGCACACCGTGGGCGGGTGAATCGATCCGCGTCGGTGAGTACGAGGCGGTGTTCGGCAACAACCTGCTGTTCGACGTGCGCGACGTTCCGGGGCTCGTGCTGCACGCCGAGGTCTGCGAGGACGTGTGGGTGCCGGTGCCGCCGTCGTCGCGCGCGGCGCTGGCGGGGGCGACGGTGCTCGCCAACCTGTCCGGCAGCCCGATCACGATCGCCCGCGCCGACGACCGCAAGATCCTGTGCCAGTCGCAGTCGCTGCGCTGCCTCGCGGTGTATGCGTATGCGGCGGCGGGAATGGGCGAATCGACCAACGACCTCTCCTGGGACGGCCAGACGATGGTCTACGAGGGCGGCACGCTGCTGGCCGAGACCGACCGGTTCCCGGAGGGGCCGCGGCGCAGCGTCGTCGACGTCGACCTCGACCGGCTGCGTCAGGACCGCATCCGCCAGGGCACGTTCGACGACAACCGGCTCGCCGACGGCGGGGAGTTCCTCACCGTGGAGCTGTTCCTGGAGCCGCCCGCGACCGACGTCGGCCTGCGCCGGCCACTGGACCGATTCCCGTTCGTGCCGGACGACCCGGCACGACTGGACCAGGACTGCTACGAGGCGTTCAACATCCAGGTATCCGGGCTCGAGCAGCGGATGCGTGCCATCGGCGGCCCGCGCCCGGTGATCGGTGTGAGCGGCGGCCTCGACTCGACGCACGCGCTGCTGGTCGTGGCGCGGGCGATGGACCGCATGGGCCGGCCCCGCAGCGACATCCTCGCTTATACGATGCCCGGCTTCGCGACGAGCGAGCACACCAAGTCCAACGCGATCGCCCTCGCCGAGGCGATCGGGGCGACGATCTCCACGATCGACATCCGCCCCGCCGCGAACGAGCTGCTCAAGGGCATCGGGCACCCGTACGCTGCGGGCGAGCCGCTCTATGACGTCACGTTCGAGAACGTGCAGGCGGGCGTGCGCACCGACTTCCTGTTCCGCATCGCCAACCGCGAGAACGGGATCGTCATCGGCACGTCCGATCTGTCCGAGCTCGCGCTCGGCTGGGCCACCTACGGCGTCGGCGACCACATGAGCCACTACGCCGTCAACGTGGGCGTGCCCAAGACCCTCATCCAGCACATCATCCGCTGGGTGATCGCGCACCGCCCGTCCGGGGCGGGAGCCGCCTCCGACGACGCCGCGACGAGCCTGAGTGACGACGCCGTGTCGGTGCTGCGCTCGGTGCTGGACACCGAGATCAGCCCCGAACTCGTGCCGGCGGGCGAAGACGGCAAGGTGCAGTCGACCGAGGACACCATCGGCCCGTACGCCCTGCACGACTTCACGCTGTTCTACGTGCTGCGCTATGGCTTCCGCCCGTCGAAGATCGCGTTCCTCGCCGAGCATGCGTGGAAGGATCCGGATGCCGGTGCGTGGCCTCCCGGCTTCCCCGATGCCGATCGGTACGGCTACGACCGCGACACGATCGTGCGGTGGTTGCGGGTGTTCCTGCAGCGCTACTTCGGGTTCGCGCAGTTCAAGCGCTCCGCGATCCCCAATGGCCCGAAGGTCTCGGCGGCGGGCTCGCTGTCGCCGCGCGGGGACTGGCGCGCGCCGAGCGACGGCAACGCCCGCGCGTGGCTCGCTGAGCTAGACGCGGCGCTGCCGGGGTCGTAGCCGGGTCAGCCGCGGCGAGCCTCAGACCGGGGTGGTCCCGTAGGCCATCGTGATGATCCAGCCCTCGCGGGACAGGTCGACCAGGTGGTACCCGGCCCTGCGGTCGGGAAGCCATCCCTTGCGTCGCGCCGGGTCCAGCCGCACATGCTCGGCTGCGACGCGCACGCCGCGGCCATCGGCTTCGAGGACGGCCTGCACCTTGGTCCAGTGCTCGAGGAGCGCGGGGATGTTGTTCTCATCCAGCAGGTGCGAGTGCTTCTGCATCATGTGGATGTCGGCGGCGTCCGGATGCATGTCGCGCACGTCGATGCCCAGTGGCGTGGCCGGATCGGACACGGCAACGACGGTGGCGGCGCGGAAGCTGGCGGTCTTGACCGCGTAGGGCAGGTTCACTCCATCGCGCGACGCGATGAGGCGCGTGTGGTAGCCGTACCCGCGAGGAGGTTCGCGTTCCACGCGGATCTCGCGCGTCTCGCAGCGAAGGAGTCCGGCGATGATCTCGCGGGTCAGGATCCGGCGACGATCGTGCACGCTGACGCCCGGGTCCCAGCCGAGCCTCGCGGTGATGCCGTCTGGCGTATCGAGCGGAACCGATTCCATGTGTCGAGCCTCTCCCCCCGGCTTGGACCGGCGGTCCTCCCATCCTCTCCCAGAACGGTCGCGGGGGCCACGACCCCGCCCCGTGAGAAAGAACCCGGTTGGCTCAGCTGCCTCCGGAGACGATGCCGATGATCCCGGATGCCAGGAAGTACACGCCGATCGCACCGACGACGAGCCAGATGGTCACACGTGCCGTGGACGGCTTGTTCTTGTCAGGGCCGGCGGAGCTCATGGCGACCGCCTCAGTCCCGCGAACCGGCGAAGACCGACCGCAGCACCAGGAAGACGATGACCGCGACCACCGCGACGATCGCCAGCTTGCCGACGAACCAGAGCAGGCTCCCCAGCACGCTGACCAGGATCCACGCGATGATGACCGCCACGATGACGCCGATGACGGTCCACACTGTGCTTGTGTTCATGCCGCCAGCTTACGAGGCCGCCACTGCCTCGTCCTGCAGGATGAGGCTCGGCCCGCGCGGCGTCGCCTCCACGAGCAGCTGCGCGGGCAGCTGCTCCTTCATCGCCTCGACGTGACTGATGACGCCGACGGTGCGGCCGCCGGCGCGCAGTTCGTCGAGCGTGCGCATCGCCAGCTCGAGCGTGTCGGCGTCCAGTGAGCCGAAGCCCTCGTCGATGAACAGCGTGTCCAGGCGCATGCCGCCGGCCCGCGCGGTGACCACCTCGGCGAGGCCGAGGGCGAGGGCCAGGGATGCCAGGAACGTCTCCCCGCCGGAGAGGGACTGCGGCGGTCGCAGCTGCCCGGTGTGCGCGTCGAGCACATCGATCCCGAGCCCCGACGCGGCACCGCGGGCGGCCCGCGCGTCGGAGTGGTGCAGCGTGTAACGCCCCGACGACATCTCCTCCAGCCGCACGTTCGCCGCCGCGACGATCTCTTCCAGTTCGGCGGCGAGCACGAAGGTCTCGAGGTCCATCTTCATCGTGTTGGGTGCGCGGCCGGCGACGGTGTCGGCCAGCCGACGCACCGCCTCTGCCTCCTCGGCGTGCGCGGCGACCGCGGCGTACGCGGCATCCGTCTGCACCACGAGGTCGCGCAGGCGGGCGGCCACGTTCTGCGCGTCGCGTTCCGCGGCGATCGCGGCGGCGCGGGCCGCGTCGGCTGCAGCGACGGCGGCGGCGGATGCCGCCAGGTCGACGGGCTCGTCGGTCGACCCGGCCAGTTCCAGCTCGAGCTCGAGGGCGCGCTGCCTGGTGGCCGCCAGCGCCGTGTCGTGTGTGCCGATACGGTCGGCGAGCTCCCGCACCGCCCCGGCGTCGCGCAGCGCCGCGGTCGCGTCGGCGGGGTCGGCGAACACGGATGCCGCCAGGTGCGCGTCCCGCTCGGCGACCGCCGCGGTGAGGTCTTCGGCGGCGCGTGCCGCCGCGGCGCGCGCCGCGCGGCAGGCCCGTGCCGCGTCACGCCGCGTGGTGGCCACGGCGATGCGCTCGGCCACGGTCGGGTAGTCGCCCCGAGCGGCGGCGACCGCCTGTCGCGTGTCGGTCAGCGTCGCCTCGAGCGCGGCGAACGACTCGCGTGCGGTGCCGAGGTCGGCGTCGCAGGCCGTCCGCGCCGCGTGCGATGCGGCGTCGAGATCGTCGAGTTCCCGCAGCCGGCTGTCGAGCTGCTCCGCCTCGCGCTGTGCGGCCTCGGCGGCGGTGAGCGCGTCTGCAGCCGCCGCGAGTTGCGTCTCGAGGGCCTCCAGCGGCTCGCCGCCGGCGCGGGCGGCCGCCTGCGCATGCGCGTCACGCGCGGAACGTGCGGTCTCGGCGGCGACACGTTCGGCGGCCAGTGCGGCGTCGCGGTCTGCCTCGGCCGCGGCGACCAGTTCGTCGGTGACCGGCTCGTCGCCGCGTGTGGCAGGCCGCGGGTGCGCCGTGGAACCGCACACGGCGCAGGCCTCACCGTCGACGAGTGCGGCGGCGAGCTCGCCGGCGTAGCCGTCGAGGCGGCGCTGCAGCAGCGCGGCCACCGCGGCGCCTGCCGCGGCCGAGGCGGCCGCAGCGGCAGCGCGGACCACATCTGCGTCGTGCAGGGCGGCAGCCAGCGTCTCGGCCTCGCGGGCTGCGGCGACCCGTGCCGCCAGCGCGTCACGCTGCGTGCGCGCCGCGCCCTGCACCGCCGCTCGTGCGCGGGCGGCCATGAGGTGTTCCCCGAGCCTCACGCGTTCGGCGGGGATCAAAGCGCGCTGCTCATCGAACGTCGCCAGCTCCCGCTCGAGCCGGGCGACCCGCTCGCGCGCCGTGGCAAGAGCAGCCTCCCGCGCCGAAAGCTCGGCTTCCTGCCGAGCGGCGGCGGCCCACACGGCGAGGTCGCCGGTGAGCTGCTCGTCGATGACGGCCAGGTCGACGTCGGCTTCAGCGTCGCCGGCGACCTGCGCCCACGCGCGATCGGCGGCCGCGGCGGTCGCGGCGGCAGCCGTCGCGAGCTGCGCGGCGCGAGTGGCGGCGGTGAGCACCGACCGGATGCCCTCGGCGGCCCGGGCGCGCTCCAGCGTCACCCGGTCGCCCGCGATGCGCTCGGCGTCGTTCTCGAGGGATGCCAGTCGCTCGCGCGCCTGCGCGAGGTCGGCGTGTGCCTTGGCGAGGGCGACGCGGGCGGCGTGGGCGGTCGTCGCGGCGGCGAAGGCGCTGTCGGCATCCGCCCGCTCGCGCCCGAGCGTCTCGACCCGGTAGTCGGCGCGCTGCACGGCGCGCTCGGCGGCGTCGCGGCGGCCGGCCAGATCGGTGGGGGCCACGGCGTCGCCGGCGAGGTCGTGCTCGGCGATGACGCGCTCGGCCTGGTCGAGCAGGGTGCGGGCGTGCTCGCCCAGGGTGTCGAGACCGGCGAGCGCGGCTTTGCTTCGTTCCCCGATTGCGCGGACGTAGTCCTCGTACCGTCGCGTACCGAACAGTGTGCGCAGCAGCGGCTGCCGCTCGCCCCCGGAGGCGAGCAGGAACCGGGAGAACTTGTTCTGCGCGAGCAGGATGACCTGCTGGAACTGCTGCGCGTTCAGGCCCAGCACCTCATCGAGGGCGAGGGCGACATCGCGCGGCTTGGCTGCGCGGCCGATCCACTGACCGTCGACCAGTTCCTCCAGCTCGGCCCGCGTGGGCTCGGTGGTCAGTCCCCCGCCGCGCCGCGCCGGACGCTGATACTCCGGGCCGCGCGTCACGCGCCATCGGCGGTCGGCAACGGTGAACTCCAGCCGCACCTCGGTGGGGTCCTCGGGTGCGCAGTGGTCGCTGCGCAGTCGCTTGTCGCCGGACTCGTATCTGGGCACGCTGCCGTAGAGGGCGAAGCTCACCCCGTCGAGAATGCTGGACTTGCCTGCTCCGGTGCGCCCGGAGATCAGGAAGATGCCGTCGCGCGCGAACGCGTCGAAGTCGACCGTTTGAGTCGAAAGGAACGGCCCGAACCCGGTGAGCTCCAGCCGGTGCAGCTTCACGTCGCCGCCTCCGCGAGCGTGCGGGCGTCGAGCAGATCCTCGATCAGGGCTGTCTCGCGGTCGCTGGCCCCTTCACCGTCGCGCACGTGGCGCAGGAACGCGTCGAGCAGTTCGCGGTCACTGCGCGCCCCACGCACGCGCTGCGCGTAGCTGTTGCCGCTGTCGTCTCCGGTCTTCTGCGCCGGCTTGTGTGCGACGCACGCGCAGTGCGCGAACCGCTCCTGCAGCCGGCGCATCGGGTCGCGCTGCGGCAGCGTGTCGGTGTACTCCACCGACACCCACTCGCCCTCGTGCGGGGCGTACTTCTCGTTGGAGAGCAGCTCCTCCAGCGGCCCGACCAGCGTGACCAGCCGGCGCGGCACGGGAAGCTCCAGCCACTGCACGCCCGCCAGTCCGCCGGCATCCAGCTCGATGAGCCACGAGCCGCGGGGCTTGTCACCCTCGCCGAAGCTGTAGTGCAGCGGGGCGCCGGCGTAGCGCACCCGGTCCGACAGCCGCTGCCGGCCGTGGATGTGCCCGAGCGCCATGTAGTCGACCCCGTCGAACGTCGACAGGGGCACGACGTCGAGGCCGCCCTGCTGGATGTCGCGCTCGAGATGCGGGGTGGGCTCGACGCCGGCGGCGAAGCAGTGCGCGATCGCGACCGATCGCCCGCCGCGCGCGGCGAGGTCGGTGCGGACGAGCTGCATGGCACGGTCGAGCACCTCCGCCTGCGAGCGCACCCCCGGCCAGGTGTGCCGCAGCAGCGCCGGCTCGAGGAACGGGATGCCGTAGATGTGGACGGGACCGTGCGCATCGGACACCGTGATCGGCGTGCCCACCGTCTGCGGATCGGTGACGACGTGGATGCCGGGGCGCAGCAGCGCCGCCTGGAAGCCGAGCCGTGCCGCGGAGTCATGGTTGCCACTGGTGACGACCACCTGCGCGCCGGCATCGGCGAGCGCGGCGAGCGCGTCGGTGAGCAGCGCGTAGCAGCCGGCGGCGGGCGTGGCGGAGTCGAACACGTCGCCGGCGACGATCACGACGTCCACGTCGTTCTCGCGCACCTGGGCCACAAGCGCGTCGAGCACACCACCGAGCGCATCGAGCGTGGAGTGACCGTGGAAGGTCCGCCCGATGTGCCAGTCCGAAGTGTGCAGGATGCGCATATTCACACGGTATGCGCCGCCTCCGACATCGACGGGGAGGATCGCCCGCGTAGGCTGAATGGCCGTGACCACCCTCCCCTCCGCCGCCGCCCCGACGTGGCGCAGCTGGCTGGTGTGGGGAGTCGGCGTCGCCGCGTACATGCTCTCGGTCACCAACCGCACGTCGCTGGCATCGGTCGGTGTGGATACCGCTCACCGCTTCGACATCGACGCGTCGACGCTGTCGATGTTCGCCGTGATCCAGCTCGGCGTGTACGGCGCGATGCAGATCCCCGTCGGGCTCATGCTCGACCGCTACGGTGCGCGTCCGCTGATCACTGCGGGTATGGCGCTGATGGCCGTCGGCCAGCTGGTCATGGCGGTGTCGCCGAACGTGGGCGTCGCGATCGCCGCGCGCATGCTGCTGGGGGCGGGTGATGCCGCAGTGTTCCCCAGCGTCTTGCGACTCATCGCCACCTGGTTCCCCTCCCAGCGCGGCCCGGTCATGGTGCAGCTGACCGGCATCCTCGGCCAGCTCGGCCAGATCGCCGCAATCGTGCCGCTGGCGGCGCTGCTGCACGCCACCAGCTGGTCGATCGCGTTCGGCAGCGTCGCCGGTCTGTGCGTCCTGTTCACGGTGCTCGTGTTCGCCCTCATCCGCAACCATCCGCCCGATCGCGACACCGACGTCACCGTCGACGCCTCGACCGGCGCGATCCGGGTGGTCACCTCGGCGCTGGACAACCGGGTCGGCGTGCGCGCCGCCTGGTCGCATCCCGGCACCCGGCTCGCGTTCTGGTCCCACTTCACCACCCCGTTCGCCGGGTCGGCCTTCATCATGCTGTGGGGCATCCCGTTCCTCACCGCCGGCGAAGGGCTCACGCAGGGCCAGGCGGCGCTGGTGACGACGGTGTACGTGCTGGCCGGGATCGCGATCGGGCCGTTCATGGGCATGCTGTCCAGCCGCATCCCGAACTTCCGCTCACGCGCCCTCGTGCTCCCCTCGATCGCAGTGCAGGCCGTCGCCTGGCTCATCGTGATCGCCCAGCCGGGCCCCGCCCCGCTGTGGATGCTGTTCGGTCTCGCGATCGCGCTGTCGATGGGGGGACCTGCATCCATGATCGCCTTCGACCATGCCCGCACCCACAACCCGTCGCACCGGCTCAGCACCGCCACCGGCATCACCAACGCGGGCGGCTTCCTCGCCGGGCTGATTGCGATCTTCCTGATCGGTGTGGCGCTGGACCTGCAGGGCGCCGGCACGCCGGAGACCTACACGCTCGATGCGTTCCGCCTTGCGTTCCTCACGCAGATCCCGCTGTGGGTGATCGGGTGGGTGTTCATCGTGATCGAACGCAAGCGCACCCGCATCCACATCGGCATGGACCAGCCACGCCGGCGCGGTCAGGCAACGCGCGGCGCGTAGCGGCCCGACTTCTCCGCCCGGGCGCGCGCCTTGGCGGCCTCCTCTTCGCGGTTCTTCGGCGCTGACACCGCGACGAGGTCCGCGAGCAGGTGGCGCGTGGCGTGCGCGATCTCGTCGACGGCGCGGGCGAACGCCTCGGCGTTGGCCTGGGAGGGTTTGGTCGTCCCCGTGATCTTGCGCACGTACTGCAGCGCGGCGGCGTGGACCTCATCGTCCGTCGCGGCGGGTTCGAAGTTGTGAAGGGTGTGGATGTTCCGGCACATGCGGTCACCGTACGCTCAGGATGCCGCAGCGGCCACCCCCTAATCTCGGAGCGTGGACGACCGCGCACCGACGACCCCCGAGGATGACCGCGTCACCACGTTCACGCACGGCGGCGCCCAACTCGTCGTCGCCGAGCGGGGAACGGGCGGCCGCACGTTTCTGCTGGTCCACGGCATCGGCATGGGACGGCGGGTGTTCGGTGATCTGGTCGAACAGCTGAGTCCGCACGGGCGCGTGGTGGCGGTGGATCTGCCGGGGTACGGCGCGGCCGAAGAACCGATCCGCATCCCGACGATCGAACGGCTGGCCGACCTGCTCGCGGCCTATCTCGCGGCCGAGGACCGACCCGATGGGGACACCATCGCGATCGGCCACTCGATGGGCTCGCAGGTCGTCGCCGAACTTGCCGCGCGGCATCCGGGCGCCGTCGACCGCGTCGTGCTGATCGGTCCGACGGTCGACCCCGCGGCCCGTAGCGCCCTGGCGCAGTTGGGGCGCCTCGCGCACGACCTGCTGGTGGAGAGCCCGACGGTGCTGCTGCTGGGCGCGCGGGAATACGTGCGGGCGGGTCCGCACCTGCGCCGCAAGATGCGGGCGATGCTGGTGCACCGGCCAGAGCTGGTCTACCCGCGCGTGACCGTGCCGGGACTGGTCATCCGGGGCGAACTCGACGTGGTGTGCCCGCCGGCGTGGTGCCGGCAGGTGGCCACAGCGCTGCGCGCCCCGCTGGTGGAGATCTCCGGCCACGGCCACGAGACGATGATCCGCGACGCGGCGCCGGCCGCGCGCGCGATCCTCGCCGACCTCGGGATTCAGCCCGTCGACACCTGACGCGCCAGCTCCGCGATCTCGTCGTCGGGCAGGTGGATGCCGGATTGCTCCAGCCGCTGGCGCAGCACGTGCACGATGCGATCGTGTGGCTCGGTCGCGAGGTCCGAGCGCGTCTGCGCGAGGATTCCCGCCACCTTGTCGACCTCGGGCGCGTTGTTCTGCGCCATCGCCGGCAGCCGCTGCTCCTGCTCACCGGACAGGTCCTGCTGCTGCGTCTCGCTCACGGTGAGCGTGTCGCGGCCTTCGTCCTGGCCGAAGTGCTCGGTCCCGACGTTCTCGCCGCTGTCGGTGACACCGATGCCCACCGCTTCGTGGCTGGGCGGACCGGCAGGCGGGGCGGACCCGTCGACGGGTGCCGGCGCAGCGCTGCCGGCTTCCTCGGCCGGGTCGGTGACCGTCGGGCTGTCGGCGGCGGTCTTCTGCATCGCGTCCTCGTCGGCACCGCCCTGGTCGGGGTAGTTGCCGCCGGTGTTGTCGAATTCGTTCTGGCGCTCGCTCATGATTCCTCTACTCCCATGTCGGGGTCGGCTCCGCGGGACGGTTCGGCCGATTCGACGTCGCCCACGTCCTCCGGGGCGCCGCTGAGGTCGGGCGAGCCGACGGCATCCGCGTTGCGCTCCCGTGTCTCGACGTCGTCGATACCGCTCCACCCACCGGGCGGGTCGGCGTTGATGACACCCTCGGGCAGATCCTGATCCGGATTTCCGGTCATGGCGTGCTCCTCTCGTCTGCACCCCACTCTGGCGCTCCGGCTCAACCCGCCGCACGGGGTTGACGAACGGGCGCGCCCCGCGTAGTGCTACGTCGTGTCGGCGGTTCGAACCGTGCCGGCCTTGGCGACCTCGCCTGCCACGACCTGGGCTCCGCTGGTGAGCAGCGCCCGCCGCCACGGCAGCACGCCCTCGATCTCGATCTGGATCGAGATGGACAGCACGGTTCGGATCAGCACGATCATGCCCAGGATCGCGGCATCCTCGAACGACGGCTTAGACGTGATGGTGCGGATGAGGTCGGCGGCGACCAGCACCTCCAGTCCGAGCAGGATCGCTCCCCCGAGCGTCGTGCGCAGCGTGGTGAACGCGACCTGCCCGCCCCGCTGGTGCAGCAGCGCGAGCGCACCGAGCACGATTGCGATGACGAAGCCGATCACCATGACCACCGCGCCGACGACTTCGAAGCCGACTGCGACCGCGGTGAACACGGTCTCCATCACGCCGACCGGGGCTGCCTCAGGATGCCGCGATGGCGGGGATGCGCGTCGAACCAATCCGCGACGTACCAGCACGTCGCGACCACGTCGCGGTCGCCACGGGCCTCGAGTTCGGCGACGGCGTGGTCGACGAGCTGCGCGGCATAACCGTGGCCGCGGAACGGCGGCACCGTGTAGGCGCGGGTCATCGCGACCGTGTGGCCATCGTCGCGGTAGTCCAGGACGCTCACCAGATCGTCGCCGCGATACATCGCCCAGCGGGACGCATCAGCCTGATTCTCGAACCGAAGATCGGTCATGCCACCAGGCTACGCCTGGGATCGGACCTTCCGGCCGGCAGCGCGCGGGTTCTGGAGAACTCAGTGCCGCAGGAGCGAATCGCGCCAGTCATCCACGCTGCGTTGTCCGGACAGGCGCACGATCGGCCAGCCGTCGGCGGCCCGAGCCGCCATGGTTTCGCGCTGGCGGGAATGCTGGGTCCACGCCCACCGGATGATGTTCTCCTCCGGGTCGAGCCGCAGCCAGGACGACGGCCGCTCCCTATTGCCGTGCCAGAGCTCTTCGCGCAGGATGCCGCGCCGCAGCGTCCGGCGGATCACGCGGGCCATGACGACGGGGCGCGCGTGGTCGAGCCAGACGACCACATCGGGGCCCCCCGCGGTCCCGGGCGCGAGCAGCCCGTCCAGACGAGAGGTCCAGTTGCCGTCGATCACCCAGCCGTCGGGGTTCTCGGCCACGAACCGGCGGATGGTGTCGTGTGCCTCGGCGAGGTCGCGGTACTGCCAGTCGGCATCCCAGAACACGGCATCGAGTTCGAGCCGCGGGATCCCGGCAAGGGCGGCGACCTGCTCGGCCAGCCGAGTTTTTCCGGACCCCGAGGTGCCGACGATGCGGATGCGGCGGGGCACGGGAACGGCGTCGCTGGGCATCGCCCCAGGGTACGCGGTGGTGCCGATGGAGCCCGGGTTGAGCAATCTGTCATATTTCGTCATGCGGAGACCGCGGCATCCGAGCGGTTTGACATGCTGCGACACGGTTGGACATAATGAGCCCCATGACTGTCAACGCACGCTCTCTGTCCGCCGTGGAGGCGAACGGGACTGCCGCCATGATGATGGCCGGCCGTGTTGCTGTCATGTGTTGCCGAATGTGTCGCTGACACGATGACCCGTCGGGCTCCCGTCGCCGCTGATCTGAACGCCGCGACCGAGCCCCCGAGCACCGCACTGAGCGCCCACGACGCGCCAGCGGTTGCTCAGACACACAGCCCGTCCCGGGCTCCGCAGCACACACGCGAACCCGCTCCAGGCCCAGCGCCCGGGTTCCCCTCCGCATAGGACCTCTTCCATGTCGACCACCGCCCTTCTCACCCGTCCCGCCACCACCCGCCACCTCCGCGCCGTCGAGGATGTCACTCCGGTCGCCGCCGCTGCGCCGACCCCGGCTCCCGCCGCTCCCGCGGCTCCCGCGGCCGGCCGGCCGCTTCCCGCCGGCACGGCACCGCGCGGCTTCGCGCTCTATGTCGGCATCGACGAGGCCAAGGCCGCAGCAGACGGCATCTCGCTCTCCGTTCTCGTCGAGGCGCTGCGTCGCACGCTCGGCGAGCTCGCCCCACACGCCGAGACCTACGCCACCGTGGCGCTGGCCCCCACCGGCGCCGGCGGTCGCGACGTCGACGTGGTGCGTCTGGCGCTGCACGAGCCCAGCGCCGTCGCCCGCACGCAGCAGGACGAACCCGACGAGGACGTCGCCCCCGGCGGCGTCACGGTCGACATCTCGCGCAAGCGCGTGCTGATCGACGGCGCGTCGGCCGCACTGACCTTCAAGGAGTTCGAGCTGCTGCAGTACCTGGTGCTGCGCGAGGGCCGCACGATCGAACGCACCGAGCTGGTGTCGTCGCTGTGGCAGGGCACGACCGACGATGACGCCCCCGGCGAGCGCACGATCGACGTGCACGTGCGCCGGCTGCGTTCCAAGCTCGGTCGGTACGAGGACATCGTGCGCACGGTGCGCGGTGTCGGCTACCGGTTCGACCGGCACGCCGACGTCGTCATCCGTTACGGCCACGGCTCGCCGTCGCCCGACCGCTTCTGACCCGCCGGTTTCGCGTTTGATGTAAAGGGACCTTGTCTGTAAAGTTTCCTGTACATCGGGGACTGGCGCAAAGAGACGCTCCGCCTCGGAGAAAGGCGGACGACATGGATGAGAGCACAACGACGCGGAGCCGTTGGGGACGCGCTCACTTCGGCGGCGGTTCCGCAACATTGTTGGGTGCGTCACTACTAATGGGCGGGCTCGTCTCCGCCGGCGCGGGCGGACTCTTCGTGTCAGTGACCCCCACCGAACGCCCGATACTCGCTTTCGCGCTCGTCATGGTGGGGACCTTCCCCGTCGCGACAGCACTGGGCTGGGTGCTGTTCCTCGACCGCTCAACCCTTTCGGAAGCAATCGAGAACCCCGACGATTCCGTCGAGTCCTTCTGGTACCAGAAGGCGGCGAGCGGTGCGTTCCATGACCTGCTGATCGTCGGCGGGCTGGGCGCAGCCGGATTCTCGCTCCTACAGATCGAGGCATCCGTCGGTTTGGTGCTTGCTGGGGTCCTGCTTTTCACCATGCTCGACATCGCAGCGCGTTACCTGTGGCTGAAGAAGTCCGCCGCCTGATGCGGAACACGCTGCCGCAGCGCCGCCAAGATCTGGGCTGGTCTCAACAACGACTAGCCGACGAACTCGGAGTGTCACGCCAGACGATCATTTCGATTGAGAAAGGCCGTTACGACCCGTCGCTGCCCGTTGCGTTCAGGCTCGCAGCCACGTTCCAATGCAGCATCGAGGACTTGTTCCTCTTCGACGAAGGCGCCACTGCGTAACGCGGCGTCTGTTCTCGTGACAGGCACGCGACAGGCGCGCGGCACCCACCCAGCCGGATGTCGGCGGGGTGCGCGTAGGGTCGACGACATGAGGACGGCACAAGCGGGACGGATGCCACGCGCAACCCTCCCCGCCGCGCCCGCCACTCACGCGCACCCGCGTCCACTGGAGACCGAGTACCGGCCGCGGGTCGCCCTCGATGCGGCGCGCGCGATCCGCTACCAGCGCCACGGCGCCAGCGATCCCACGTTCACCGTCGACGGCCGCGTGCTGTGGCGCGCGAGCCGCACTCCCGACGGCGTCGCGACGCTCGCGATCCGCGTTGACCGCGACCGCGTCCGCGCCGCCGCGTGGGGGCCCGGCGCCGAGTGGGCGCTGCACCAGCTTCCCGCCCTGTGCGGCGCGTTCGACGATCCCGACGGATTCGACGCGTCGCGGCATCCACTCATCGCCGACGCCCACCGCCGCCACCCCGACCTGCGCATCGGCCGCACCGACCTCGTCTTCGACGCGCTCGCCAGCGCGATCGTAGAGCAGAAGGTCACGGTCATGCAGGCGTTCGGCGCCTGGCGCTCACTGGTCACCTGGTTCGGGGAGCGGGCGCCCGGCCCCACCCCGAAGCCCATGTTCGCGCCGCCGACGATCGACGGCTGGCGGCATATTCCGAGCTGGGCGTGGCACCGCGCCGGTCTGGAACCGCCGCAGGCTCGCACCATTGTCGAGACGGCCCGGCGCGGCGAATCCGTCGTGGCCGCCGCGACGGCGGCATCCACCGGCGAAGACGTCGACCGCGTGCTGATGAGCCTGCGCGGGGTGGGGATCTGGACCTCCGCCGAAACGCGCATCCGCGCCTTCGGCGACCGCGACGCCGTCAGCGTGGGCGATTACCACGTCGCCCACGAGGTGGGTTTCGCGCTCACCGGGCACCGGGTGGACGACGACGGGATGCTGGAATTGCTCGAGCCCTGGGCCGGTCACCGGCAGCGGGTCATCCGGCTCATCGGCGTCAGCGGGGTGCGCGAGCCGCGCCGCGGGCCGCGACTGCATCCCGAGGACCACCGCGACCGGTGACCTCGTAGGCTGGCACCATGACGGATTCCCGCTCGGGCTGGCCCCGCGGCCGCGTCGGCTGGATCGGCGGCACGGCACTGCTGCTGGCGCTCGGCGTGCTGTTCGGCATGATCATGGGCAACGTCTGGCTCGGCCTGGTACTGGCCGGCGCGGTCTCGGTGGGCTGGCTCATCGCCTATGAATCCTGGCGCGGCCACAACACCGGCATCTACGACCGCGACGACGACGGCGCGCAACTCTAGTCAGGCGTAGTACAGCGCGACCGGCCGGCCGTCGATCTCACGCACGTCCACGGGGGTCTCGTAGACCTCGGCGAGCACCTCGGGGCGCATGATCTCGGCCACCGGGGCGTCGGCGATGACCCGGCCCTCGCGCATCGCGACGATGCGGTCGGAGTAGGTCGCGGCGAAATTGATGTCGTGCAGCACGACGATGACCACCTTGCCCAATTCGTCGGCCATGCGCCGCACGAGCTTCATGATCTCGCCCATGTGCCGCACGTCGAGGTTGTTCAGCGGTTCGTCCAGCAGCACGTACTTGGTGTCCTGCGCCAGCACCATCGCGATGAACGCGCGCTGGCGCTGCCCACCGGAGAGTTCGTCGAGAAAACGGTCGCGGAACGCGTCGAGATCCAGATACGCGATCGCGCGGTCGATCTGTTCGCGGTCCACGGCGGTCAGCCGTCCCCGCGAATGCGGGAAGCGCCCGAACTCCACGAGGTCTTGAACCGTCAGCCGCGCGGCGATGTGGTTGTCCTGTCGCAGCACCGCGAGGGTCTTGGCGAGGTCTGCGGATGCCGCCTTGCGCACGTCCGTGCCGTCGATGGTGACCGTGCCCTCGTCGGCACGGATGAGGCGCCCGACCAGGCTGAACAGCGTCGACTTGCCGGCGCCGTTGGGTCCGATCAGCGCGGTCACCCCCGACTCCCCGAGCGTGATGGAGACGTCGTCGAGCACGGTGTGCCCGTTGTAGCGCTTGGTGACGCCTTCGAGCGCGATCATCGCGCCCCCTTTCGCAGCACGAGATAGAGGAAGAACAGTCCGCCGGCGAACTCGATGACCATCGACAGGCTCCCACCGAACCCGAACAGCCGCTCCAGCAGCAGCTGGCCGCCGAGGAGGAACACCACGCCCAGGAGCGCGGCGGTCGGCAGCGTCCAGCGATGCCGGAAGGTGCCGGCGTACGAGTAGGCGAGGTTGGCGACGATGAGTCCGAAGAACAGGATCGGCCCGACCAGGGCGGTGGATGCCGCGACCATCACCGACACGATCGCGAACAGCGCCATGATGACGCGGCGGTGATTCACCCCGAGCCCCACCGCGGTCGGCTCCCCGAGGGTGAGCACGTCGAGGGTGCGCAGCAGCGGCTGGATGGCCAGGCATGCCAGCACCACGAGGATGCCGGTGAGCAGCAGCAACGTCTCGTCCGGGCGGGTCAGCGAGGCGAAAGCGGTGTCGGTGAGCACCTGGAAGTCGAGGGGATCCAGCATCCGCTGCATCCACTCGGTGAGACTGCGGAAGAAGGTACCCAGCACGATGCCGACCAGCAGCATCAGGTGGATGGAGCGCCGCTTGCCGCCGAAGAGCCACGTGAACAGGAACACGCTGAAGGCCACCATGACCGACACCTGCAGCAGCCACAGGGTCACCGGATCGGCGCGGAGGAACGCTGTCGAGCCGAGGAAGAACACGATGACGGTGGAGATGAGCATGTAGAACGCGTCGAAGCCCATGATCGACGGCGTCAGGATGCGGTTCTGCGTGATCGTGTGGAACACCACCGTCGACACGCCGACGGCGACGGCGACCACGACCATGGCGATCACGCTCAGACCGCGGATCTTCAGCGCATAGCTGAGCGACCCGGGTACGGCGGTGAACAGGTATACCGCGACGAGGACGGCCACGACGGCTACGAGCAGCCCCAGACGCACCCCGGGACGAGCCCAGAGCGCGGCCAGGCGGGAGCGGCCAGTGGCGGCGGCGGCGACGGGCGGCGGCGGCGCGGCGGTGATGTCAGTGCGCACGGCTCCCCTTCCGCAGCAGGAGCCACAGGAACAGTCCCGCACCCACGATGCCGACGATGACCGACAGCGGGATCTCATAGGGGAACCGCACGGTGCGGGCGACGATGTCGCACGCCAGCACGAAGACCGCGCCGAGCCCCGCGACCCAAGGGATCGCCCGGCGCACGTTGTCGCCGATGATGAGGCTCACGATGTTGGGGACGACCAGGCCCAGGAACGGGATCATGCCCGCGGTGACCAGCACTGCGGCCGTGATCACGGCGACGACGACCATGCCGATGGCGACGACCCGGCGGTAGTTCAGCCCCAGGTTCGTGGCGAACTCCTCGCCCATGCCGATGACGCTGAACCGGTCAGCGGCCACCCAGGCGACCAGCACCATGATCCCGGCGATCCAGACGTATTCGTAGCGACCGGCCATGATCGTGGCGAAGCTCCCCTGTGACCACTGCGACAGCGACTGCAGCAGGTCGAGCCGGTACGCGAAGAACGCCGTCACGGCGCCGACGATGCCGCCCAGCATGATGCCGACCAGCGGCACCAGCACCAGCTGGCGCACCGGGACGGCGCGCACGACCCGAAGGAACACCCACGTGCCGACCAGGCCGAACGCCGCGGCGACGCCCATCTTGCCCATCACCGCCATGCCCGGCCACAGCACGATCGCCACGAGCATGCCGAGGGTGGCGAACTCGGTGACACCGGTCGTCCCCGGCTCGACGAACTTGTTGCGCACGAGCATCTGCAGGATGAGTCCGGCGATGCCCAGCGACGCGCCGACGAGCAGCACCGCGATGGTGCGCGGCAGACGGCTGGCGGCCAGCAGGAACGCGGCGGTGCTGTCGGCGCCGCCCTCGAGCAGTGCCGCAGGCGAGACGTCGGAGACGCCGATGAACAGGCTCGCGGCGCCGAGAACGACCAGGGACACACCGATGAGCACCCCCACCCACGTCCGCCGGGGGCGGGTGGGGGTGGGGGTGCTCGTCGCGACGACTGTGGCAGTCACCTCAGTGCGGGATCTCAGGCGTCAGACGCTTATTCGGCGATCTGCAGGACGTCCTCGATCATGATGCGGGTGGTGTCGATCCCGCCGAAGACGATGTACCAGGCGGTGGGGTCGAGGTAGACGATCTGGTCTTCCTGGAACGCCGTGGTCTGCTTCACGATGTCGTTGTCCAGGACGGCCGCAGCCGCCTGCGCGTTCTCCTCGCCGGTGGCCGCATCGCGGTCGACGACCCACAGGAAGTCGGGGTTGTGCTCGAGCAGGAACTCGAACGAGACCGGCTCGCCGTGGGTGGCCGCTTCGACGTCCTCGACGACCGGCTCGACGCCGAACACGTCGTAGATCAGTCCGCCACGCGCGTTGCGTCCGGTTGCGGCGTCGCCCGCGGGGGCCATGGCGCTGAGCCGGCCGCCCGAGATCATGAGGCCCAGGCCCGTGCCGGCGTCAGCGGTGACGGTCTTCGCGTCTTCGATGCCCGCCTCGAGTTCGGCGAGTGCCTCCGCTGCGGCATCCTCGGCGCCGAGAACCTCACCGAGGAACGTGGTGTTGCGCTCGAGGGTGTCCAGGAACGTGCCGCTGATGCTCAGGTCGACCGTCGGGGCGATTTCGCTCAGGTCCTCGAACAGCGCCGTCGAGCGGCCGCCGATGATGATGAGGTCGGGCTGCTGCGCCTCGATCGCGACGAGGTCGGCTTCGAAGAGCGTGCCGGCGTTGAAAGCGTCCTCGGCGAGGTAGCCCTGCAGGTAGTCGGGGACCGACTCCAGCGGCGCACCGGCGATCTCGCCGCCGAGAGCACCGATCGTGTCGAGGCTCGCCATGTCGAACACGACGATGGACTCGGGGTTCTTCGGCACCTCGACGGTGGTCTCTTCGTAGTTGGGCTCCTCGTCCTCACCGGCGAGGTTGCGGTCCCAAGTGAACTCGACCGTGCTGGACTCGCTCGCCTCCGGGGCGTCGGCTTCGGCCTCTGCGGAGTCGGTCGCGCAGCCGGTCAGGGCGGCGGCGGTCACGAGGGCGATGGACGCCGCGATCAGTGGGCGAGTCGTGCGCATGGCAAGTCATCTCCTGGGGGCAGGCATCGGAACGGCGCATCGACCGATGGCGCGTCCGACGTCAACGTCGATATGGTGGATCGACCGGCGATCCCGATCGACCGGCCTGAGGATAGGCTAGCCTAACCTTCATGAGCTCGACGACCATTCCGGCATCCTTCCGCCTCGAGCGTCGTCCGCTCGACCTGCGTTTCCGCATGACCCGCCTCGCCGCGCGGCAGTGGCTCACGCCGGGCTACGTGCGGGTGCGGCTCGTAGGTGAGGACCTGCGCGGCTTCGACTCGCTGGGTGCGGACGACCACATCCGGGTGTTCTTCCCCGACTCCGCGCCGGAGACCGTGGAGCAGCTGCGCGCGGCGCCGAGCCGCGAGTACACCCCGCTCGGCTGGGATGCCGAAGCGGGCTGGCTCGATCTGGAGTTCGCCATCCACGGCCGCGGTGTCGCAGCGTCCTGGGCGGCGACCGCCGAACTCGGCGCAGTCGCAGGCGTCGGCGGTCCCCGTGGATCGATGATCATCACGGGCCGCCCGGACGGCTGGCTGCTGGCAGGCGACGAGACCGCCGTGCCCGCGATGCGCCGATACGCGCGCTCGATGGATGCCGCTTCGGTCGGCCGCATCATCGTCGAGGTCGCCGACGCCGACCACGAGCTGCCGATCGATGCGCCGGCCGGGGTGATCGTGGAGCAGTTGCACCGCGGGACGGATGCCGCCGGCGTCGCGCTCGCGCGCCGACTGAATGCCCTCACCCCCGCGAACCGCCCCGACGGGGACGTGTTCGCGTTCGTCGCGGCGGAGCAGGCGATCGTCAAGCCGGCCCGCGCCCTGCTGCAGGAGCGATGGGCGCTGCCGACCGACGCGTTCGTGACGAAGGGCTACTGGAAGCGCGGCGAAAGCGAGTACCACGCGCCGCACTGAGCGACTCAATACCAGTCGGTCGCCTGCGAGTGGGCCCACGCGGCGCACGGGGTGCCGTACGCCCGGGCGATGTAATCCAGCCCCCACCGGATCTGGGTCGTGGCGTTGGTCTGCCAATCAGGACCGGCGGCGGCCATCTTGTGGCCGGGGAGCGACTGCGGGATGCCGGTGGCGCCACTGGAGGGGTTGACCGCCTGGTAGTTCCAGTCGGACTCCTTCTGCCACAGCGAATCCAGGCACTGGAACTGGTCGCTCCCCCAGCCGTACTGGGTCGCAGCCAGGTGCGATGCCGTCGCCTTCGCGCCTTCGACGGTGTTGCCGGCGGCAAGCGCCGCGGCGGCGGCTTCCGCCTCGGCCTGCGCCTGCGCGGCGGCTGCGGCGGCGGCCTCCTCGGCGGCCTTCTGCGCCTTCGCCTCGTCGAGCCGGGTGCGTAGTTCGGCCACCCGGGCGTTGACCGACTCGGTCTGCTCCGCGGTGTCTTCCACGACATCGGGGATCGGCAGGATCGGCATGATGTGGACGTCTTCCAGCCGCTCCACCGCCTCGCGCAGATTCGTCGTGTCGACTTCGGTGCTTTCGACACCGAGGTCCAGCCCCGATTCGGCGATTTCGGTGGTGAGGGACTCGGCGCCGGCCAGCGCGGCGTGGGCGGCATCCGCCGTCGCCTCGGCCTCGGCGGTGACCTCCCGCAACGTCGTCGCCCCGGGCCTATCCACCGCCGACGGCAGCACGACGGCGGCCGCCGCCGCTCCCGTGGCGACCAGCACGCTCGTCGCGACACCCGTGGCGATGCTGGCCGAGACGGCCAGACGCCGGCGTGAGCGGCGACGGCGTTCGGCGCGCAGGACGCGCCGGGACATGACGGACTGAAGAATTGGATGCATGGTGAACGTGCTTCCTTCACAGGACGAGCGCCGGCACGGCGGCGCGGCGTCTTCGGGCAAGACGCGGTAGCCCACTGTGCAAGGCCAGGCTGGGCAGAGACTGCGGTCTTGCTCACTTACTCATCCGCGGCACCAGGGAAAGCGCCGCGACGACGGTATGCATCACCTCCGAGCGCCGTGGTTGAATACAGGACACCGCCGGGGAACCGGCATCCATGACCTCAACGGAGAGGGAACAACATGCTGACGCTGAACCCGTACCTGTCCTTCAAGGACCAGGCCCGCCCGGCGATGGAGTTCTATCGCACCGTGTTCGGCGGTGAACTGAGCATCGACACGTTCGGCTCGGCGGGAGGCAGCGAGAATCCCGACGACGCCGACCTGGTGATGCACGCGCAACTGGAGACCCCGCAGGGCTTCACGCTCATGGCATCCGACACCCCCAGCGGCATGCCGTATGCCCCCACCTCGGGCTTCTCGGTGTCGATCAGCGGCGACGACGAGCCGGCGGAGCGCAGAATGTGGGACGCCCTCGGCGAAGAAGGCGCCGTCACCATGGCGCTGGAGCCGGCACCGTGGGGCGGGCTTTTCGGCATGCTCACCGACCGGTTCGGCATCGCCTGGATGGTCTCCGTCGACGCCGGGGACCGCGGCCAGTGAGAATCGTCGTCGCCGGGGGCACCGGTCTGGCTGGCCGCAGGGTCGTGGCGACCGCCCGCGAGCGCGGGCATGACGTGGTCGCCCTCTCCCGCAGCAGCGGGACGGATGCCGCCAGCGGGGCGGGACTGCGCGATGCGCTCACGAACGCCGATGTCGTCGTCGACACCCTCAACGTCGCGACGCTGAACGCGCGCGAGTCCGAAGAGTTCTTCCGCGCGACGACCGCCAACCTGCTGGCGGCCGAGGGCGACGTCGGCGTGGCACATCACGTGGCCCTGTCGATCGTCAACTGCGACCGCGCTCCGTACGGCTACTACACCGGCAAGGTCGCGCAGGAATCGCTCGTGACGCAGGGCGAGGTGCCGTGGACGATCCTGCGCGTGACGCAGTTCCACGATTTCGCGGCGCAGATGTTCACCCAGGCCCGGGTCGGCCCGCTGCGCTTCGCCCCGCGGATGCGCACGCAGCCGGTGGCGATCGGCGAAGTCGCCGCGCGCCTGGTAGACCTCGCCGAGGCAGCGCCGGCCGGCCGGGCCACCGATCTCGCCGGCCCCCGCGAGGAGTCGCTGGCGGCGATGGTCCGCGCCTACGCGCGGGCAACCGGCCGGGGCGGATGGATCCCGGCCGTGCCGCTGCCGGGGCGCTACGGCCGAGCGCAGCGTGACGGCACGATGCTCCCCGGACCGGACGCCGATCGCGGCACCGGCACGTTCGGCCAGTGGCTCGCGACGCTGAGCGGATGCCGCGCGTAGCGGCATCCGCTCACATCTCTTCGTGCGTCTCGGGATCCGCGCCCCACAGCCGGCCGCGCTCGAGCGCGCTGATCGCGGCGACCTCGGCATCGGTCAGGGTGAAGCCGAACACGTCGGCGTTCTCCCGCTGCCGGTCGGGATCGGCAGACTTCGGGATGGGAGTCGACCCCAGCTGGGTGTGCCACCGCAGCACGACCTGCGTCGGGGTCACGCCGTGCGCGGCTGCCGCCTCGGCCAGCACCGGCTCGGTGAGCAACTCGCTGCGCCGCGCCAGCGGGCTCCAGCTCTCGGTGCGGATGCCGCGGGCGGAATGGAATTCGCGCAGCGCCGCCTGCGGGAAGTACGGGTGCAGCTCGACCTGGTTCACGGCGGGCGTGATGCCGGTCTCGTCGATGAGGCGGGTGAGCATCGCCTCGGTGAAGTTGGATACCCCGATCGAGCGCACCGTGCCGCGCTCGCGCAGCTCGATCATGGCGCGCCAGGTGTCGACGTACTTGTCGACCGAGGGGTTCGGCCAGTGGATGAGGTACAGGTCGATGCGCTCCAGCCCCATCCGCTCCAGCGAGCCGGCCGCGCTGGCGATCGTCTCGTCGTAGCCGTGGTGGCGGCCGGGAGCTTCGTGGTGACGATCAGTTCATCGCGGATGCCGCTGCGGCGCACCGCCTCGCCGACCTCGGCTTCGTTCGTGTAGTTGACCGCCGAATCCAGCAGCCGGTACCCGCCGGTGATCGCCGCGGTGATCGCGTCGACGCCCTCCGCACCACGCAGGTTGTAGGTGCCGAGCCCGAGCTCGGGAAAGTCCGTGCCGTCATTGAGAGTGACCGTGGGAATGGTGACCATGGGGGCAACGCTACGCGCCGACGGCTGCGCTCGGGATAACCCGAAGGAAAGACTCCGGATGCCGGGGCGGTGGCGCACCCAGCCGAGTCCTACGTTTGAGCCATGACCACTTCCCCCGCCCCCGCCGTACCGGCCGCGACAGCGCCGCGCAACAAGGCGCTGCGCGTTCTCGGTGCCCTGGCGCAACTGGCCGCGATGGCCGTCGCCGGGACCGTGCTGTTCTCGATCCTCGCCGTGCTGCTGAGCCTCGGACTGAGCCTGCTGCTCGTCCTCGGCATCGGCGCCCTCTTCCTCATCGCCTTCATCTACGTGCTCTATTTCACCGGGTGGCTGGAGTACGGGCGCGCGGACGGCCTCTACGACTACGGCCTGCCGTCGCTGCGCACCCGGCGGATGCCCAGCCCGGGCTTCGGCGGCTGGCTGCGCATGCTCTGGCAGCAGTTCATCGACGGCCCGATGTGGCGGGGCGTCGCCAGCGCGGCGATCGCGACGGTACTCGGCTCGGTCGTGCTGTGGCTGGTCGGAACACTGGCAGCCGGCATCGCGCTGCTGTTCTCCCCGCTGTACAGCGGGGAATCCGTGCGCCTGCCCTGGTTGAGCGTGACCACCGCGACCGGCTGGGCCGTCGTCGCCGGCGTCGTCGCGATCATCGTCAGCGCTGCGCTGCTGGTGGGCATCGCCGTCCTCGACGGCGTGCTGACCCGGGCGATCCTCGTCCCCTCAGAGGAGGCGATGCTGGCCGAACGCGCACGCACCTCCGACGTGCAGCGTGCCGGGGCCGTGCGTGCCAGCGAGGTGGAGCGCACCCGCATCGAACGCGACCTGCACGACGGCGTCCAGCCTCGGCTGGTCTCGGTGGGGATGACGCTGGGATTGGCGCAGCAGAAGATCGATTCCGATCCGGATGCCGCTCGCGAACTCATCACCGAGGCGCACACGTCCACCAAGGCAGCGATCACCGAACTGCGCCAACTGGCGCGCGGCATCCACGCCTCTGTGCTGGACGATCGCGGGCTCGATGCCGCACTGTCGGCTCTCGCCGCCCGGTCGCACGTACCCGTGCACCTGGACATCCGGGTCGACGGACGGTGCACCCGAGAGGCGGAGGCGGCGGTCTACTTCGCCATCGCCGAATCCCTGACCAACGCCGCCAAACACTCTCGTGCCAGCGACTGCCGCGTGACCGTGCGCAACCGCGAAGACGGCACCCTCTGGGCCCGCGTCGAAGACAACGGCACCGGCGGCGCCCGGGTGCTGCCCGGCGGCGGACTCGACGGCATCTTCAACCGCATCGTCGCCGCCCGCGGCACCGTCCGGCTGGACAGCCCCGTCGGCGGCCCGACCTCCCTGGAGGTGAGCGTGCCATGCGCATCCTGATCTGCGAGGACTCCGCGCTGCTGCGCGCGGGACTGGTGCGACTGCTGGAGGACGCGGGCCACACCGTGGTCGCTGCGATCCCGGACGCCCACGACCTCGACGCCGTCGTGGCCGACACGGCACCGGACCTGTGCATCCTCGATGTGCGACTGCCGCCGACATTCACCGACGAGGGCATCCGCGCCGCGCTCACGCTGCGCGCAGCCAACCCGCACCTGCCGGTGCTGGTGCTGAGCCAGTACGTCGAGGAGCGGTACGCGTCCGAACTCATCGCCGGCGGCGGCGGTGCGCTCGGCTACCTGCTGAAGGACCGCGTGGCCGACGTCACCGAGTTCGTCGAGACGGTCGCCCAGATCGGCGCCGGCGGCACGGTATTCGACCCCGAGGTCGTGTCCCAGCTGCTGATGCGTCGCACCCGCGACGAACGAATGGCCCGCCTGACCGATCGCGAACGCACCGTGCTGGCGCTCATCGCGGAAGGCAAGTCCAACCAGGCCATCGCCCGCACGCTGCACGTCAGCGAGGCGAGCGTCGAGAAGTACATCACCTCCCTCTTCCAGAAACTCGACCTCGAGCAAGACGAAGCAGGAAACCGGCGGGTGCTCGCCGCGCTCGTTCATCTCGAGTACGGCGGCGAACTGCCGCAGACAGGAGCATCACGATGAGCACCACACTGATTCCGCCGACTGCCCCCCAGCAGCCGGCGCAGCCCCCCGCCTCCGGGGGCTCCGGCGGCGGAGCATCCAAGGTCGTCGCGATCCTCGCGATCGCCGTCGGGGCCGTGCTGCTGCTCGGCGCCCTCGGCTGGGGCGCCGTGCGCGCCATCGCCAGCACGGCGACCGGGTCGACCGAGCGGTACGCCGCCGACGTCAGCGGAGTGGACAACCTCGACGTCGACGTGTCTGCGGCGGCGGTCACGGTGCGCTTCACCGACACCACCGAGGCCACCCTCGAGGTGGTCGGCGGCTGGGGTGCCGACGACTGGACCTTCGAGCGAAGCAACGAAACGCTGGTGCTGCGCTCGCCCGACCGACTCTTCGGCTGGTGGTTCGGCAACACCGAGCGGGTGACCGTGGAACTGCCCGAGTCGCTGCAGGGCGAGAGCTTGGATGCCGGATTCACGTTGTCGGCGGGTTCACTCGCCGTCGACGGGGAGTTCGGCGAGCTAGACCTGGAGATGAGCGCCGGAGACCTCGACCTGGCCGGGTCGGCCCAGGATGTGTCGGCGCAGGTCAGCGCCGGTACCGCCGTGGTCGAACTGGCAGGTGTGCAGGCGGCGGACCTCAGGGTCAGCGCCGGGGATCTGAACGCCCTCTTCAGCGGCACCGCACCCGAAGACGTCCGCATCGACGTCAGCGCAGGCTCGTTCGACCTGACCCTCCCCGACGACGTCTACCACGTCGACTCCGAGGTGTCGGCTGGCGACCTGGACAACCGTCTCGACACCGCCTCGGACGCGACGAACGTCGTGACGGTCACGGTGTCGGCCGGTAACGTCAGCCTGCGCGCCGCTCGCTGACCCGACGCGCTCCTCCCCCGCGCGACACGCCACGTGCGCGGGAGGAGTTGGCGCCGTTACCGTGCCGTTATACATTCGGAGCGTCGCAGTTCCTTCTCTGAACTGCTTCGGTGTGACATCTCTGGTGCAAGGGATCAGGGCCGGTCGGATCTTTCCGCCCGGCCCTCCGTCATGCGCGTTGTCACGGCCACCCGCGTGGACGCTCCCGTCCTACGGGGCTAGCGTTGATCACGTGACCGCCCCGATCGATGCCACCACCACGTCCGCCTGGACCGAACTGACCGCACTGCGCGATGGGTTCGCCCCCGATCTGCGTGGCTGGTTCGCCGCCGACCCGGGTCGCGTCGAACGGTTGAGCCTGCCGCTGGCCGACCTGCACGTGGACCTGTCGAAGAATCTCGTGACCGACGAGGTGCTCGCATCGCTGGTTCGCCTGGCAGAGCAGACCGGTGTCGCCGAGCGTTACGCCGCGATGCTCGCCGGTGAGCACATCAACACCACCGAAGACCGCGCCGTGCTGCACACCGCGCTGCGCCGCCCCGCGGGAGCCTCCCCTGCCCTCGTCGTCGACGGGCAGAACGTCGACCAGGACGTGCAGGATGTGCTCGCGGCGGTGACCGCGTTCGCCGAGCGGGTGCGCTCAGGGCAGTGGCTCGGCGTCACCGGCAAGAAGGTGCAGACGATCGTCAACATCGGCATCGGCGGCTCGGACCTCGGGCCGGTCATGGTGTCCGCGGCGCTCGAGCCCTATGCGGATGCCGGCATCTCGGCGCGATTCGTGTCGAACATCGACCCCACCGACATCGCGCAGAAGACCGCCGGGCTCGACCCCGAGACGACGCTGTTCATCGTGGCATCCAAGACCTTCACGACGCTGGAAACACTCACCAATGCGCGGCTCGCGCGCGACTGGCTGTGGACCCACCTTGAGAAGGCCGGCGCGATCGACGGCAGCGAGGGGGCACGCACGGATGCCGTCGCGCACCACTTCGTCGCCGTCTCCACTGCGCTGGACAGGGTCGCCGCGTTCGGTATCGACCCGGCCAACGCCTTCGGGTTCTGGGACTGGGTGGGCGGGCGCTACTCCGTCGACTCGGCCATTGGGCTGTCGCTGGCGATCGAGCTCGGCCCCGACATCTTCCGCGAGCTGCTCGCCGGGTTCCACGCCGTCGACGAGCACGTGCGCACGACGCCGCTGGAGCGCAACGTGCCGGTGCTGATGGGCCTGCTCAACGTCTGGTACTCCAACTTCCTCGGGTCTCAGTCGCACGCGGTGCTGCCGTACGCGCAGCAGCTGCACCGCTTCGCGGCGTATCTGCAGCAGCTGACGATGGAATCCAACGGCAAGTCGGTGCGGTGGGACGGAACTCCGGTCACCACCGAGACCGGTGAGGTGTTCTGGGGCGAGCCCGGCACCAACGGGCAGCACGCCTTCTACCAGCTGATCCACCAGGGAACGCGGCTGATCCCGGCTGATTTCATCGCGTTCGCCAACCCCGCCTACCCGCTCACCGACGACGGCCGTGACGTGCACGGGCTGTTCCTGGCGAACTTCCTCGCCCAGACCAAGGCGCTCGCGTTCGGCAAGACCGCCGCCGAGGTCGAGGCCGAGGGGACCACCGGTCCGCTCGTGGCCGCGCGCACCTTCCCCGGAAACCGGCCGACCACGTCGATCTTCGCCGCATCCCTCACGCCCCGCGTGCTGGGCGAGCTGATCGCGCTTTACGAGCACATCACCTTCACCCAGGGCGTGATCTGGGGCATCAACTCGTTCGACCAGTGGGGCGTGGAGCTGGGCAAGCAGCTCGCGATGCAGATCGCCCCGGCCATCGAGGGCGACGAGGCGGCACTCCAGGCGCAGGATGCCTCGACCCGCGCGCTCCTGGAGTACTACCGCACCCACCGCGAGTACTGAGGCCTCGCGGGGCCGCGTCAGCCGAGGCCGGCGGGCCGGTCCGCGGCCTCGCCGCGCACGTGCTCGGCGAGGAACCCGAACACCGTCTCGTACCAGAGCACGGCGTGCTGGGGCTTGAGCACCCAGTGGTTCTCGTCGGGGAAGTACAGGAACCGGTGCACGGTGGTGCCGTCGTCGTTGCCGTGATGCTCCATCAGCTCCGCCCACAGGCGCAGGCTCTCGCCGATCGGCACCCGGTAGTCGCGGTCGCCGTGGATGACCAGCAGCGGCGTGCGGATCTCCGCCACCGACCGGTGCGGTGAGTTCTCGACCATGGCCTCGGTCGTGAAGATGCTCTTCCAGTACCCGGCGTGGTCGGTGGTGCCGGCGAACTGGTCCAGTGCCCACAGGCTCGCGTGCGTGACGATCGCCCGGAAACGGTCGGTGTGTCCGGCCACCCAGTTGGCCATGTAGCCACCGAACGAGCCGCCCATCGCCGCGGTGCGGGTCTGGTCGATGTCGGCCCGCGCTTCCACGGCATCCGTGATCGCCATGAGATCGGTGAAGGGCGCCGCGCCCCAGCTGTTCCAGCCGCGCGCGATGAAGTCGAGGCCGTACCCGGTGGACAGGGCAGGGTCCGGCAGCAGCACGGCGTATCCCCGCGCGACAGCGAGGTTGGGGTTCCAGCGCCAGCTCCACGCGTTCCAGCTGTTGAGCGGGCCGCCATGAATCCACAGCAGCAGCGGCGCCGGCGACTGTGCCGAGGCGCCCTCCGGAAGCAGCAGCCAGCCACGCACGCGCGCGCCGTCGGCGGCCATGGTGTCGACCTCGGTCATCGTCGCAGGCACCGACGGCACCGGCGCCGGGGAGGCAAGCGGCGTGACCGCACCGTCGCGCGCGATGCGCACCGGGTGCGACGGCGTCACCCACGACGACCGCAGGGCAACGAGGTCACCGGTGTGCCGATCGACTCGGACGTGCGTATAGGTGAAGTCGTCGTGGGTCACCTGCTGCACCTGGCCGCCCTCCAGCGGCACCCGGAACACCGGACCCCGCCCGTCGGAATCGGCGGTCACCACGAGCGCCCGGTCGTCGTGATCGAACTGGATGCCGCTGGGCCACCGGTCCCAGTCCGCAGCGATGCGGCGGGGCGACGAGCCGTCGACCCCACTCACCCACAACTCCTGTTCCGTGGGTCCGGCCGGGGTGGTCTTCACCGTCCGCACGTACGCCAGCGTCACGCCGTCGTGGCTGATCGCGGGTGCTTCGAAGTCGACGCCCTCTTCGTCGCGCAACACCGTGTGCGCGCCGGTGACGACGTCGATCGACACCAGCCGGTAGCGACCGGTCAGACCCGAGGGGACGTACATGGCCGCGATAGCGGTCGCGCCGTCGGGAGTGACGGCGGTACCTGCGGTGCCGGCGGTGCGCCCGGGGCGCGGCGTGAGGTCGACCGGGCGAGGCAGGGTGACCGGGTAGGGCCTCGCCTTCTCGGCATCCGTTGCGCCGGCCGGGTCGGATTCTTCACCTGCGGGTTCGTCGGCCAGGACGGCCAGGGTGTCGGAGAGGTCGGCCAGGGTGTCGGAGAGGTCGGCGAGATCGAGCGCGAGCAGGTGCGGCTCGGCGGGACCGAGGTCGTGGTCCCAGTGCCGCACGGGGTAGGTGTCGTGCAGGATCGCCGACACCTTGCGCTTGGTGCGCTCGGCGCGCAGGCGGGCGTCGTCTTCGAGGGTCTGCGCCGACGGCAGCAGATCGGCCGCGATCACAAGGCGGTCGGCCGCCTCGGCGACGGCGGCGATGTCGGACACTCCGCCCGCGAGCCGGGTGACGGCGCGCGCTTCCCCGCCGGCTGCGGGGAGGAGCCACAGCTGCCCGGCGTCCTCGCTGTCTTCGGACTCGGTGTCGGGTCGCGCCGAGACGAAGAGCAGATCGCCGCTGGAGAGGAACGCGGCACCGGACTCGCCCTTGGCCGACCGGGTGAGGCGTCGCGGGGTGCCGTCGCCGCTCGCGGGGACCTGCCAGAGCGAGCGCTCGTAGCCCGTGGCATCCTTCGTCAGCGTGGCGACGGTCAGCACCGCCCGGGTGCCGTCCGGGGAAAGCGCGAGCCCTTCGATGCGAGGGAGGGCGATGTAGTCGGCAAGGGATTCGAAGGGCGTCGTCGGCACGCGCTCCACGCTAGCAACACCCGCACCGGCGCCCGGACCGTCAGCCGACCCGCCCCCGGAGGCCGGATTTCTACTCAGGGGCTACTTGTGCTCGTTCATCCACTCATCAAGCTGATTCCGGTGCTCGGTGCAGAGGGTGTCAACCGCGGCGTCGAGGATGCGAGTCCATTCCGTGGCGCCACTCGAGCCGTCTGCGACCCGTCCATCGAAGAGTGTCGGGAGCGCATCGGTCGCCAGTGCGTTGCACGCCTCGCGGCCCCTCGCTGCCAAGTCCCGGCTGGAATGCGCTGCGTACATGGCAGGTGCGCTCTGATCGAGAGCCCTGAGGTAATCCTCTTCGGGATTCGTGCCGCACCCCGTGATCTGAAGCAGGACCGCCGCCGCGATTGCGGCCGCGATCACGATGCGGCGGGTCATTATCGCGTCCCTTCGGGTACCGGCACGGTCTCGGGCACCCAACGCAGGATGTCGCCGGGCTGGCAGTCGAGCACTCGGCAGATCGCGTCGAGGGTCGAGAACCGTACCGCTTTCGCGCGGCCGTTCTTGAGCACGGAGACATTGACCGGGGTGATCTCGATCGCGGCGGCGAGTTCGGACACGCTCATCTTCTTCTTGGCGAGCTCGACATCGAGGTCGACGATGATCGGCATCAGACCACCTCGGCCATCTCCTGCCGCAGCGCCGTCGCCTGCCGCAGCAGCCTGCGCATCACCAGGACGACGAGGGCGAGCCCGACGATGGTGACCAGCGCGATAGTGCCGGTCAACGCGAGGAACGGACTCCCCGCCTGCGCGTCGCCGATGACCGTCATCCCGACGACGACGATCACTCCGGCTGCGGCTACCGCGGCGATGATCGCGTCGACCCATCGGAACGAGTGCGCGTCGAACACACTGTCGCGGGAGACGAAGGTGAGCAGCCGCCACACCGACACGAGCACCACTTCGCCGCATGCCAGCAGCGCGCCGACAAGCACGATGCCTGGCGTCTCGAGATGGGCGAACTCGGGCGCCGTCGTCGCGAACCCGGCCGCGATCATCGGCACCATCCAGACCTGGCAGGCGACCACGGTCGCGCACAGCACGACGATCAACGCCTTCGTCACTGCGACAAGAGGAGATCTCATGAGTTGACCTATCGTCTATCGGTCGTCGGCTATCGAAAAACGATAGTAGCGCGATGGTGCCGCTTCGCGAAAGCCTCTCCACCGCTCATTTCGCGGCGACGGCGGTGGCAGCATCCGCGCTCGCCTGTCACGTGATGCGGGTGCCTCACCCGCAAAGGGACAGTGCGCGACGGGTGAACCCCGGCCCCCGAGGGGCATCCGTAGAGGTTCTCCATGTGGTCAGACCACAAGGGGGATGCCGTTCGTAGATCCCCCACGACAGACGTGGCGGATCGCCCGCGGCGCGGTAAGAACGAAAGGTGAGACCACACCGCCCCCTCGCCCTCGTCGCGCTGGTCGCGGCCACCGTCTTCGCCTTCACCGCCTGCACCGCCAAGGCCCCCGAGTCGGCCGCGCCGCCCCCTGCGGAGAGCTCGCTGGTCGCCGCCGACGGGATCGTGCTCGGCGACGGGCCGATCGCGATGGAGCTGTGGACGGACCTGTCGTGCCCGCACTGCGCGGTGTTGGATGAGGCCACCGGTGAGAACATCGCCGGATGGGTCGATGAGGGCACCGTCACGCTCACCATCCACCCGATGAACTACGTCAGCGAGAAGCGCGGCGACACCACCGACTACTCCACCCGCGCCGCGAACCTGCTGGCGCTGACGGCGGATGCCGGTGAACTCGACGCCGTACTCCCCCTGTACTCGCTGCTACAGGCCAACCAGGTCGACGCCGACGGCGCTCCCACCGATGACGCCCTGCTCGACTTCGCCGCCGAGGCCGGCGTCGAAGCCGACCTCGCCGACGGCGTCAAGGGCCAGACGATGGGCATGTGGGTGCAGGCGAGCAACGATCACTGGCTGGGCGAGGTGGTCGCCAGCGACACCGCCGTCGACCATGTCCCGCTCCTGGTCGTCGACGGCACCACGTTCGAGATCCGCGAGGACGGCACCGACGGCGAGCGCCTGCGCGAGGTCGTGGCGGCAGCGGGCAACTGAGCCCCCGCAACCCGGGGCAACCCACCCGACCGCTACGATCCGGCCTTCGTCTCCACCGACAGCAGCGGCGCACCGGCCGTGGTGGGACCCAGCGCGATCGGGTCGACGGCGTCGAACTGGTCGGCGTTGAGCACGATCACCGGGGTGATGAGCGGATAGCCGGCCTTCTCGATCACCGCACGGTCGAAGGTCACCAGCGGGGTTCCCACCTCGATGCGATCCCCGTTTTTCACCTTGACGTCGAACCCCTCCCCCTTGAGGTTCACGGTGTCGATGCCGACGTGGATGAGCAGCTCGATACCGCCGTCGAGCACGAGCCCGAAGGCGTGACCGGTGGGCTGGGCCGCGGCGACCGTACCGGCACCAGGGGCGTAGACGGTGTCGCCGGTGGGCTCGATCGCCACCCCCGGCCCCATCGTGCCGCCCGCGAACACCGGATCGGGTACCTCCGACAGGGCGACGGCCGTGCCGTCCAGCGGCGACATGACCTGCAGCGCCGCTGCCACCTCTGACGTCGTCCCGGGCCCCGCGAGCGTTGCGGTGGCGGTGGCCGCTCCGGCCGTGCCGGCCCCGCCCGCCGTCGTCGACGCCGTGGTCGTGGGCGCGCTCGCACCGGCGGGAGCGCTCGCGGTGGTGGCCTCGGCCGGAGCTTCGACCGGCTCCTTCGGCTTGTAGCCGAAGATCATGACGAGCACCATCGAGGTGATGAAGGCCGCGGCCACCGCGATTCCGTACAGGATGATCGGCTGGAAGGCCGGGATCGTCAGCAGCGACGTGAAGACGAACGCCTCGGTTCGCACCCCACCGCCGATGCCGATGATGAGTCCGCCGACGAAGCAGCCGACGAGCATGCGTGGATAGATCCGCTTGAAGCGCAGATGGATGCCGTACAGCGACGGTTCCGAGATCCCGCCGAGCAGGCCCGCCGCGAGCGCGCCGGTGGCGGTCTGTTTCATCTGGGCGTCCTTCTCCCGCCAGGCCTGCACCAGCACGGCGGCCGTCGCTCCGAAGCACGCGAAGTTCCATGCGCCCATCGGGCCCTGGATGAAGTCGTACCCGAGGGTCTGGATATTCAGCAGCATGATCGCGTTGATCGGCCAGTGCAGCCCCAACGGCACCATGAACGGGTAGGCCAGCGGAATGATGATGGCGAAGATGAACGGCGAGAAGTCGTTGATCGAGCGCAGGAAGTTGGCAAGCCCGGCACCGGCGTACACGCCGATCGGGCCGATGAGGAATGCCGTCAGCGGGATCATCACCAGCATGGCCAGGAACGGCACGAAGATCAGGTGCAGGTTGTCGGGGATGATCTTCTTCAGCCCCTTCCACAGCGGCCCGAGCACGGCTGCCATGAGCAGCGGCGGGAACACCTGCGAGCTGTAATCGAAGACCGTGAGCGGGATGCCGAACACCGGCACCGTCGTGATGTCCGAGCCGAGGAAGGTGATCTGCTGCGCCGTGGCATCCTGCCCGAGTGCGGCGAAGCCGGGGAGCATCACGACCGCCATGATCGCGAAACCCACCCACGGGTCGGCGCCGATCTTCTGCGACGCGTTGTAGGCGACCATGAGCGGCAGGAAGATGAACACGCACTGCCACATCAGGTTGATGAACGCCCACGACGGCTCCAGCACGACACCCGGCGCGTTCCACGACGGGATGACCCCGAGCGTGGCCATGAGCGCCATGAAGGTGATGAACAGCGACGCACCCAGCAGGGCTCCCAGGATCGGGCGGAACGAGTCGGAGAGGAACTCGAACAGCGTGTCGAGCCACGCGAACTTGCCGCGAGGGCCCTTGGCGCGCTCCCGCGCCTTGATGGCTGCGGCGTCGTCGACGTCGCCTTCGGCATCACCGGTCATCGTCGGCAGCGCCATGATGTCGTTGTAGACGGTCTGCACCCCGCCGCCGATCACGACCTGGAAGCGGTCACCGGCTTGAGGGACGGCGCCCATGACGCCGGGGATCGCCTCGACGGCGGATTGGTCCGCCAGGTCGCCGTCGCGCAATTGGAATCGCAGGCGGGTCGCACAGTGGGTGAGACTCTCGATGTTTCCGGGTCCGCCGACCTTCTCGACGATCTCGGCTGCGGGGCTGTCGGACATGGGAACCACTCCCTTCGCGACGGGTGCGCGGGTCGATCGGGACCGGTCGGCGCGGCATCCAGGGCCATCGCCCGCGACTCTAACCCGGGATCGCAGACGGGTCGAGGGGGGTCGTGAATCATCCGCGCGGTGGATGCCGCATACCTCCCGGGGCCGACGACGCGGCGCGCGCGAGTGCGAAGACTGGCAGGGTGAACAACACTTCTGACACCTTCGCCCTGGTCGCCACCGGGCTCATCAAGCGGTACGGCCCCCTGACAGCGCTCGCCGGCGTGGACGTGACCATCGCCCGCGGCGAGTCCGTCGCGGTGATGGGCGCCTCGGGATCCGGCAAGACCACCCTGCTGCACTGCCTCGCCGCCGTGATCGCTCCGGATGCCGGGTCGGTGCGACTCGGCGTGCCCGGTGCGGCGCCGCTGGAGCTGGCCGGCATGAGCGAGGACGAGCGATCGGCGGTGCGCCGCTCGCGGGTAGGGTTCGTGTTCCAGGAGCATCTGCTGCTGCCCGAACTGACCGCGGTCGAAAACGCCGCGCTGCCACTGCTGGTCACCGGCGTCGCGCGCCGGCAGGCCGAGCAGCACGCGGCCGGATGGCTGGCGGCGCTGGGACTGGCCGGCATGGAAGATCGCCGCATCGGGCAACTCTCGGGCGGGCAGTCTCAGCGGGTCGCCATCGCGCGCGCCCAGGTGACCGGTGCCGCCATCGTGTTCGCCGACGAGCCCACCGGCGCGCTGGACTCCGCGACCTCCACCGACGTGATGACGGCACTGCTGCACGCCACGACCGGTCAGGGCCGGAGCCTCGTGGTCGTCACCCACGATGCCGAGGTCGCGGCGCGCTGCGACCGCGTGCTGCACATGCGTGACGGCAGCATCGTCGGCCAGGCGACGCCGGCCGCCGGGGCGGATGCCACGACGGTCGCCGGAGCCGGTCGATGAGCGTCATCGCGGCATCCGTCCTGACCCCGCCGACGGCGCGGTCCTCCGGGTCACTTCGCCGCGTGGCGACCCTCACCGCGCTGCTCGCGCGGCCCTCCCGCCAGGGCCGGGCCGCCCTGGTGCTTCCGGTCGTCGCGTTCGCCGTGACCACCGCGCTGCTGCTGGTGGTCGTCGGCGGCACGATCATGTTCCACACCGACCCGCGCACGAACGGGGACGTGCTGTACGGCATGCTCGCGACGCTGGCCCTCGTGCTGCTGGCGGTGCCGGTCTTCACGCTCGGGGCCGCCGCGGCGCGACTGTCCAGCCGCCGCCGCAATGACCGGCTCGCGACGTTGCGCCTCCTGGGCGCGACGACGTCCGAGGTGTCGATGATGACCGTGCTGGAAGCGGCGACCACCGCGTTCGTCGGAGCCATCGGGGGTGTCGTGCTCTACCTGCTGTTGCTCCCCCTGGTGGGGCTGCTGCCGTTCTTCGGCGGACCGATCGGCATCGGCGCGGTGTGGGCGGGCGTGCCCGCGGTGGCCGCTGCAGTGTTCGGGGTCACCGCACTTGCCACCACGAGCGCGGCACTGAGCCTGCGCAAAGTGCGGCTGACGCCGCTCGGTGTGCGCCGCCGGACGAACGCCGCGCCCAAGCGGCTCGCGTTGATCGTCATCTGCCTGCTGCTGCTGGTCGTCGTGATCGCCGTGGTGGCGAACATCGGTCTCGTCTTCGACGTCATTGGCGTTGCGGTGCTGATGGGGCTGTTCGCCGGCGCCATGGGACTGGTGAACGTCATCGGCACGCCGATCGTCGCCGCCCGCGGCCGTTCCCTGGCGCGACGAGCGTCGTCGGCGGCGCAGCTGATCGCCGGCCGCGAGCTGGCAGCCCACGCCGGGCAGGCGTGGCGCCGGGTGTCGGGGATCGCGATGATCGCGTTCATCGCCGTCGTCGCGGGGGCGGGCATGGGCCTGCTGGAGACGATCGGCGAGAACGAGCAGGGCACCGTGCTCGCCGACATCCGCACCGGGGTGATCGTGACGCTGGCCGCGGCGTTCGTGCTGCTGGCGTGTTCGGTGGGCGTCACCCAGGCGGCATCCGTGCTGGAAGACCGCGAGCTGATCGTGGGGCTTGACCGCCTCGGCGTTCCCGAGGACGAGCTGCGGCGTGCTCGCCGCACCGGGGTGATGCTGCCGCTGCGCTGGGCGGCCGTGGGCGGTGCCGCGGTCGGAGGCGCGCTGAGCCTACCGATGGTCGGATCGGCACTCGTGACATCCCCGGTTCCCACCCTGGTGGTCGCGGCGACCTTCGCCGGCGGATTCGCGGTCGTGGGGCTCGCCCTGTCGGCGACCGACCCGCTCACCCGAGCCGTACGCCGCAGCGGCGTGTGAGCGACGCCGCCACGGCATGGTTCGATGGGAGCATGGACGATTCCACCGTGTCGATGTCGCTCACGCTCGACGGCGTCACCGTGCTGTCGCCGGCCGCGCTGCAGGCGCTGTACCGCATCAACGGCCGCTCGACGGTCGAGATGCGGTTGGCTGCGGCATCCGGTGAACCGCTCTACACCTGCGAGCTGTTCGGCGCCGACCACATCCACGTCGCGCCGCGACTGGAGAAGACCGCGGCGTTCCTGCTCGACCAGGGCGTGCCGTTCCGCATCCACGAGAGCGCCGACGGCGAGCGCACTGAGATCTCGCTGGAAGTGATGCAGAGCATCCTCGGCGAGATCTGACCCCCACACGCGCGCCGGCGCCGTCGGGTCAGATGTCCTCGGGGGCGAGATCGCCTTCGCCGTCTTCACCGAGTTCGGCGATGACGGGATCCTGCCCCTGCGTCTCCGGCTGCAGCACGCCGGGCGCACCGACCTCCGCGCCGGCGGATGCCGCGTCCTGCGGGCCCGGGTCGCCGAAGCGGGCATCGGCCTCAGCGGCGGTGCCTTCGCCGTCGCCCACGCCGCCGTCGAAACGGTCGTCGGGTTCGGAGGGTCCTGAGTCGCTCATGTCGGTTCCTCTCGTCGTGGCGTGATTCGGGGTGCTGGGCGCCTCCCCGCACCACGATCCTGACGCATTCACGGTGCGGATTTCATCCGGTTTTCCTGCGCCCCGGCACGCTACCCTCGCGCGGGAGAACGATGGCCACCGCGCGCAACCCCCTCTTATCCCGGCGTGGGCTCCCTTAGCGTGTGCGTCCATGGACGGCTTCGCGGCGGTCGACTTCGAGTTCGCGCGGCAGGTGCTCCAACGAGGCATCGCGGCGCTGTACTTCGTCGCGTTCCTGTCCACGCTCAACCAGTTCCGCGCGCTGCTGGGCGAGCGGGGGCTGCTGCCGGCCCCGGAGCTGCTCTCGTGGGTGGCGGCATCCGCGCGCCGTGCGCGCATGGTGGGGCCCACCCTGTTCCGCCGGGTGAGGTACACCGACCGGCGGCTGGTCGCGCTGTGCGTGGCCGGACTCGTGGTGAGCGCGGCGCTGGTGGCGGGCCTGCCGCAGCTCGCGCCGCCGTGGTTGCCGATGGCGTGCTTCCTGCTGCTGTGGCTGGGGTACATGTCGGTGGTCAGCATCGGGCAGACGTTCTACGGGTTCGGGTGGGAGATGCTGCTGCTGGAAGCCGGGTTCCTCGCGGCGTTCCTGGGGTCGAACGATCAGCCGCCGCCGACGGTGGTGATCGTGCTGCTGTGGTGGCTGCTGTTCCGGCTGGAGTTCGGTGCCGGCATGATCAAGATCCGCGGCGGCCGCGAGTGGCGGGACCTGTCCGCCCTCACCTACCACCACGAGACGCAGCCGATGCCCGGGCCGCTCAGTCGCCAGGCGCACCTGCTGCCGCGGGCGTTCCACGAGCTGGAGGTGATCGGCAACCACTTCTCGCAGCTGGTGGTGCCGTGGTTCCTCTTCGCACCGCTGCTGGGGCTGTGGATCCCCGGGCCCGTCCCGGCGATCGTCGGCAACATCGCCGCCGGCATCGTGGTGGCCACGCAGCTGTGGCTCGTCCTCACCGGCAACTTCGCGTGGCTCAACTGGGCGAGCATCGTGCTGGCGTTCGCGGCGGTGTCGATCCCCGGGTCCGGCGCCCCCGCGGCATCCGACCCGCCCTGGATCATCGACGGACTGCCGCTGCCGTGGCTCATCGTCACGTGCGGGGTCGGCGTGCTGTACCTCGTGATCAGCTGGCCGGCGCTGCGCAACCTCGTGGCGCACCGACAGCTGATGAACGCGAGCTTCAACCGCTGGCAGCTGGCCAACGCGTACGGCGCATTCGGCACCGTCACCAAGGAACGCATCGAGTATGTGATCGAGGCGACGATGGATGCCGATCCGACCGGAGCGAGCTGGCAGGAGTACGCCTTCAAGGGCAAACCCGGCGACGTGCGGCGGGTGCCGCGGCAGTACGCGCCATATCACCTGCGGCTGGACTGGCTGATGTGGTTCCTGCCGCTGGGGCGGTCGCTGGATGACTGGTTCACGGTGCTGCTGGTGCGGCTGCTGGAGGCAGATGCCGCGACGCTCGCGCTGCTGCGGTCCGCGCCGTTCGAAAAGCAGCGGCCGCGGTGGGTGCGGGTGGTGTCGTACCGCTACCGGTTCGCCACGCACGCGGAGTACCGCCGCGACCGGGTGCGTTGGGTGCGCGACCGCCGCCGGGTGCTGGTGCGGCCGATGGGACTGTCGGCCCTGCCGCGGTGACGGTCGGGCGGCCGCGCGGTCCCGGCATCCGTCTCCCGGAGACAGGCGAACTCACCGGTACAGGAGGATTCCGGCCGAAACGTCCTGTACCCGGGAGTCTTCCTGTTCTGGGGAGACGGATGCCGCGGCGTCAGGCCGTCGGCACGTCGCCGACCCGCTGCGCGAGGGCCAGCGCGTCGTGCGGGGCGTGACCGTGGGCGTCGTTGTCGAAGTAGACGTAGACATCCCGCGGCGTCCCGTCGCCGCTGCCGTCCCGCCACGCCACGATGCGGGCGGCCCAGTCGTCCAGCTGCGCGTCGGTGTAGCCGCTGGTGTAGAGGTCCTCCGCGCCGTGCAGGCGGATGTAGACGAAGGATGCCGTCGCCTCACCGAACGCCGGGAACCGGCCCGCCGTGTCGGCCACGACCAGCGCGACGTCGTGGCCCTGCAGGATCGGCGCCAACGCAGCATCCTCGTACGTCGTCGACCGCGGCTCGAAGGCGTACCGGATCGGGACGTCGCGCTCGATCTCGAGCCAGTCGCGGCCGTCGAGCCGCTCGTCGTGGCGCCGCGCGAGCTCGAGCGCCGCCCCCGTCGTGCGCGGCAGGGCGGCGAGGAATTCCTCCAGGCCCGCGGGGTCGAACTCCTCCCGCTCGGGCAGCTGCCAGAGGACAGGCCCCAGCTGCTCCCCCAGCGCGAGCACCCCGGAGGCGAAGAAGTTCGCCAGCGCCACCTCGATGCCGCGCAGCCGCAGCATATGCGTGATGTAGCGGGAGCCCTTCACCGCGAAGACGAAGTCGTCCGGCACGGCCTGACGCCACCGCTGGTAGCTGGTCGGACGCTGCAGCGAGTAGAACGATCCGTTGAGCTCGAGCGTCGACATCTTCTCACCGACGTAGGCCAGTTCGCGGGCCTGCGCGAGCCCCTTCGGGTAGAAGTCGCCTCGCCAGCTGGGATAGCGCCACCCGGAGATCCCAACGCGGACCCGTGCGCTCATCTCGATCACTCCCTCACCGACTCGTGCTCTCCATCCTAGAAAAGCGCGGTGCGGCATCCGCCGTCTCCCCGACACAGGAAAACTCACCGCCACAGGAGAATTCCGGCGGAAACGTCCTGTACCCGGGAGTCTTCCTGTTCTGGGGAGACGGATGCCGCGGCGTCCGTGGGCGGTCCGTCGCATCGACGGCCGGCGAGATCAACGCGCTGGCCAACCTCGCCGCACGGGATGAGCAGACCGTGTCCGAACTCAGTCGATGCATCGGGACGCCTCCGTCGACGATGACCAGCCTGCTCGACCGCCTCGCCAAACGCGGGCTGATCACGCGGCGTACACCCGAGACGAATCGGCGAACGGTCGTCGTCGGCCTCACCGAGGCGGGCCGGGAGTTGGCCGGCGAATCTCGCAAGGCCATCAGCGAGATCGATGCCGACCTGGGCGCTCGCCTTACGGCGGAGGACGTCGCGCAGTTGCGTCGGATGCTGCGGGTCCTATCGGCGGAGTCGCCGTGAGCGCCGGGTCCGTCGATCTGGATGTCCAGTTCGACGAGCTGTACGAACAGGTCGACACGTCTTCAGGGTTCGGGCATCGTGAACACCTGCACCTCACGTGGCTCGCGGTTCGCCAGCACGGCGAATCGCACGCGGTGACGATCATCTGTCACGGCATCCGCCGCGCGGCCGTCTATGCGAAAGCGCCGCAGAAGTACAACGCCACAATCTCCCAGGCATGGGTGCGACTTGTCGCCCATCACATCAGGGCGGGCCACGAGAGCGACTTCTCGGATTTCATCCAACGCAATCCCGCCCTGCTCGACAAACGGCTCTTGTCGAGGTACTACCGATCGTCGGCGCTCGCGAGCGTGGCTGCGAGGACGGGCTGGGTTGCGCCAGACCTCGCTCCGCTACCCGCCTCGTGGTAAACCAGCACCCCACAGCGCCCATATCCTGAGCGAAGAGCGGACACCGCAGCGGTTCATGACCGACGCGACGCCCCTCCAATCGGCATCAGTGCCAGGAATGTGTGGAGAGCTTGTCGAAGACGCAAACCGATCCCCGGTCGAAGCAGCCCGAACCGGCCACCGTGCCCGTCTGGATGAGGGCTCTGGTCCCCATCGGCATCGGCCTCGCCGTAATCGGAGCGCTCGTGGTCGGCGCGCTTCTCCTCATCTTCTCCCTGGTGCACCGGATCTCGTCCCTCCACCCCGATGAGCCCGTTCCCGCCGGTTTCATCGGACTCACGGGAATTCAACTCGAGGCGCTGGAAAGCTTCGCGGTCGCCCCCGCCATCCTCTTTCTCGTTTCGATGTGCTTCATCTTCACCGGGCGAGCACTGTGCGGCCCCCTGTATGTGCGCGATATGAAGTGGTTCCAGGGCGGCACATTCGTCTCGATCAACCCGATTCTCGCCCCGCGACTGCATCTCATGTGGGTCGCAGTCGCCACCGCATTCTTCGTTGCCCTGGCCGTCGTTCCATCCATCAGCTCCATCCTCGGTGGGTGGCCGAACGGGCTACAGCACGACGCGTGGGAGTCCGTCACGCTCCTGCTCGCCATGTACGGCGGGTTGGCAGCCGCAATCACTGCCGTGCTGCTTGCCTCGTTCCTCAAGAAGAGCAGCTACCTGGCGATGGTCCAGGCGGAAGACCCGCGCATGCTCCAGGCGAGCAGCGGGTTCTGGCGCTGGATGACGTTCCGTTGGCGGTTCGACCTGTGGCTGGCCGGAATCGGTGGCATGGCGGTGGGAATCTCGTTCTTCATCCTGACCAGCGGTGATGTCACGGCGTTCGCCATCGGAATGGCCATCGGCGCCGTGCTGCTCGGCCTGGGTCTGTGGTGCTCGACGCAGTACTGGCGGGGCGGGGTGCCCCTCGGCGCCGGCGAGTCGTACGTGTAGTCAGCGGTAAACCGGCACGCGTTGCCAGGAAGGTGGAGAGCTTGTCGAATACTCAGACGGATACCCGACCGAAACCCCACAACCGATCGAAACGACGCACGCCCAGGGCGCCGCTGTGGACACGCGTGGTGCTGGTCATCGGCCTGGTGATCGCTGTGCTCGCCGCTCTCGCGGTGGGCGTGAACCTGTTCTTCTTCTCCCGCGTCAAAGAGATCTCGGAGTGGCAGACGGACGTGATCGTTCCGGGCGGCTTCTTCGGCCTCTCCCCCTCCGCGATCGAAGAGGCGACCTTCTTCGTCGCCGTCCCAGGCGGACTGGCGCTGCTGGCCTTCTGCTTCATCGGCACCGGATGGATCATGCGCGGCAAGGTGGGCACCCGCGAACGGGAGGGATTACAGGGCGGCACGGTCGTGTCCATCACGCCGATTCTCGCGCCGCGACTGCACCTGCTCTGGCTCGGTGTCACCGTGGCGTTCTGGGTCGCGCTGGTGATCGTTCCGATCGTCAGTGCGATGGGCGGCGGATGGCCGATCACCGTGGACGACATGCCGCAGGGGTACGTGTGGGCCACCCTCGGCATGTACGGCGGACTGTCGGCCGCGATCGCCGGTGTGCTGCTCGCGTCCTTCCTCAAGAAGCGTCGGTACCTCGCGATGGTGGCGGCAGAGGACCCGCGCCTGCTTGAGCAGCCCAGCGGGTTCTGGCGCTGGTTCACGTTCCGCTGGCGCTTCGACCTGTGGCTGGCCGGAGTCGGTGGTCTGCTGGTGGGGATATCGCCCCTCCCGCTGACCATGGGCGAAGCACTGCCCTTCGTGCTGATGCTGGTCGGCGGCATCCTGCTGATCGGTGTCGGCGCGTGGTGCGCGTCGCACTACTGGCGGGCCGGGGTGCCGCTGGGCGTCGCGGAATCGTACGCGTAACCGAGCAGGCCGGCGATCCGGGCTATCGTGACGACTCATGTGGGAGTCAGCCGAGCGTTTTCAGGCGATCAAGGATGCGGAGCTCGCGCTGCTGGCAGGTGACACGCGGCGCGACGACGCGAAGGTCGAGCGGTTGCTGCACCCGGATTTCGCAGAGATCGGGCGGTCGGGGCGCCGCTGGACGCGCGAGCAGATCGTCGCCGCGCTCGCGGCGGAGCGCGATCACGTCACGCCCCACCCGGACGAGTGGCTCTTCAACGAGATCGCTCCGAACGTCGTGGTGATCACCTACCTGCTTCGCACGGAGTCCGGGCAGAGCAGCCGTCACTCGTCCATCTGGGACACCGCCACCGGCACGCCGACGTTGCGCTTTCACCAGGGAACGGTGGTGCCCGCGGGGCTCGACTGAGCGCGCGCTGGGCGAAGCGACCGCGGTGCTAGCCTGCGAATGAGCCCGCCCAAGGCGCATCTACCCGGTAAGGGTGCGCCCTACCCGCAGTTCGGTGAGGGTGGCCGCCCGTTCGAGCCGGGCCGGGTCCGGGGAACTCACGGCGCTGCGGGCGCTGTCGGGGTTCCCACACGCCCGCCACCCCGATCGTCAGGAGCCGTCTTGTCCGCACCCTATTCGCACGCCTTCGAGTGGGCACGGCGCCAGGTCGACTCGGGGGCGCTGCCGACCGCGGTGCTCGGGGTGGCCACGGCGTCCGGTATCCAGGCGCTCGACGCGTTCGGTGCGACCGGCGCCCGCCCGGCACAGGTGGACGATCACTACCGACTGTTCTCGATCACCAAGCCGCTGGTCGGCCTGGCCGCTGCGCGCATGATCGAGGCCGGGCTCGCGACGCCCGAGACGCCGCTGCAGGAGGACGTCCCGGCGTTCGCGAGGAACCGGGACGATGTCGTGCGGCTGCGCCACCTCGCCAGCCACACGTCCGGCATCGCCGAGCCGCCGATGGACGATGCCGCGGGGCTTGAGGCGGGCCTGCTCGGCCCGCGGGATTTCGCCGCGGGCAGCGCGTCACGGTACTCCACGATCGCGTTCGAGGGCATCGCGCGGATGATCCAGGCACGCACGTCGCGCACGTGGGATGCCGCGGTCGCCGATGCCCTCGATCCGGTGGGCGCCACCGGGCTCACGCTCGACGAGGCCTCCAATCCGCACGAGGTCGTCGACGGGGTCGAGAACGGACTGGATCTGCCGCGGTTCGCCGCGCTGCGGCATCCGGGGGCCGGTCTTCTCGGGCGCGCAGAGGACCTGCTGCAGATCGGTTCCGCGCTGCTTCGCGACGCCGGCGAGATCGTGCGGCCCGCAACGCTCGCGATGATGCGCCGCCCCCTCACCGGCGACATTCCGCGGCTCGACCCGTACCCTGCCTCACGCGGGCAGGACTGGGGCTTCACCTGGAACCTGCGCACCCGCGCCCCGGGACTCATCGACCAGGACGTGTACGGCCACGGCGGCTGGGCTGGCACGGAGTTCTGGGTGCATCCGACGGCGGGCGTGGCCTACGTGCTGCTGACGAACCGCGTGGACCGGCCGGGAGTGGATGCCGACCAGCTCGACAACGCGGTCGTGTCGGGAGTCTGAGGGCGCCGCCGGATGGGACTGAGTGCCGCGTAGGATGAACCGCGGTACCACTGGTCGAAACCCGAGGAGTCCGTCATGGCCGACGCATCCCCCTACACCCCGCCCGTCGAGGACTACGCGTTCCTGTTCACCGACGCGTTCGGGCTCGATCTGGTCGCGCGGGCCACCGCCGGCGAGCTCACGGCGGAGGACGCGACGGACATCATCGCGGGAGCAGGCGACTTCGCGGCATCCGTCATCGCCCCTCTCGAAGTGATCGGCGACACCGTCGGAGCACGACTCGTGGACGGCCAGGTGCACCTGCCCGACGGCTTCGCCGCGGCGTATCGCGCGTTCGTGGACGCCGGCTGGGTCACCGCCGAGGCGCCGGTCTCCGCGGGCGGCGACGGTCTGCCGGGTGCGGTGCGTGCGGGGCTCGGGGAGATCTGGAACGCCTCGAACGCGGCGTTCGCGCTGTGCTGGCTGCTGACGTCGGGGCAGATTCACGCGCTGGATGCCGCGGCATCGGACCGGATCCGCGAGACGTACCTCGCCAAGCTCGTCTCGGGCGAGTGGACCGGCACGATGAACCTCACCGAGCCCGACGCCGGCACCGATCTCGGTGCGATCCGCTCGATGGCCACGCCCCGCGACGACGGCAGCTGGGCGCTGCGCGGTCAGAAGATCTTCATCACGTGGGGCGACCACGACATCGCCGAGAACATCGTGCACCTGGTGCTCGCCCGCACACCCGGGGCGCCCGACGGCGCGAAGGGGCTCTCGCTGTTCGTCGTGCCGAAGATCCTCGTGAACGACGACGGGTCGCTCGGTGAGCGCAATGCCGTCACCACCGTGGCCATCGAGCACAAACTGGGAATCCACGGCAGCCCCACCTGCGTGCTCGCCTACGAGGATGCCACCGGGTACCTCGTGGGCGAGGTCGGCGGGGGCCTGGCCGGGATGTTCGTGATGATGAACTCCGCCCGGGCGGGCATGGGTTTCCAGGCCACCGGCATCGCCGATCGGGCGTACCAGCAGGCATCCACCTATGCCGCCGGCCGCCTGCAGGGCGGTGTGCTCGAACGCCCCACCGGCACCCCGATCGCCGAGCACCCGGATGTGCGCCGCCTGCTGCTGTCGATGTCGAGCAAGATCTTCGCGATGCGGGCGCTCGGTGTCTACGTCGGCGACCTGCTCGACCGGGCCGAGTCCGACAGTTCCGTGACGAAGCTCGCCGAGTTCTTCGTGCCCATCCTGAAGGGCTGGACGACGGAGGATGCCATCGCGGTCACGAGCGACGCCATCCAGGTGTACGGCGGCATGGGCTTCATCGAGGAGACCGGCGCCGCGCAGCACTATCGCGATGTGCGCATCACCACGATCTACGAGGGCACGACGGCCATCCAGTCGAACGACCTCGTCGGGCGCAAGGTGCTGCGCAACAGCGGCGCCACCGTGGCGGAACTGTTCGGCCAGGTGGACGCGACCGTTGCGCAGTTGCGCGGGTTCGATCACCCCGTCGCCGTGCGCACGGCCGAGAGGCTGGGGCGCGCCGTCGAGGCATCGAGGCGCGCGACCGCCGACCTGCTCGGCTTCGCGGCCTCGCCGCGCGATGCGTATGCCGTCAGCGTGCCCTACCTGATGCTCTTGGGGACCCTGGCAGGCGGGTGGATGCACGCCCTCGCCGTGCTCGCCGTGCTCGGCCGTGGGACTGCACCGGACGTGGATGCCGCACGACTGACGTCGGCGGACTTCTACGGTGCCCACCACCTCCCCCGCGTGCACGCGCTGGCCGAGACCGTCGCCGGCGGTGAGATCGGCTGAGGCGTCATCGCGCCTTTGCTAGCGGAAAAACGGGCGTTGCCGGGAGCCCTCATCGCGAACTCAGCCTGTGAAAAACGACGACGGGGGCTGCGCTCTCGCGCAGCCCCCGTCGGGTGGTCTCGGCGGAGTGAGTTCGACTCTCCGCGGCACCTCAGTTGATCAGCGGGTGCGAGCTCCGCGGCGGGTGGCGAACACGTAGATCGCGAGCACGACGATCGCACCGATGATGGAGCCGATGATGCCGGCAGCCTGCAGGAAGCCGCCTGCGGGGTCGGCTCCGAAGATCAGGAAGCCGAGGAACCCACCCACGAAGGAGCCGACGACTCCCAGGACGATGGTCATCAGGATGCTCATGCTCTGCTTGCCGGGGATGACGGCGCGAGCGATGAAGCCGGCAATGAGGCCGACGAGCAGGAGTCCAAGAATGGTCCAGAGCATGATTTTCTCTCTTTCGTCGGAGGACGCCGGCCGGTGTGCGCGGCGCCTGCAGTGACCACTACATCTAACCCGAACCTGGGCTTTCGTTCCCAATCCACGAGATCTCTTGTTGTTCGGGATGACGACACCTATAATACCGCGCGCCTGCCGCAGCCTCAGCAGCCGCCTTTCCCCCATCCGGTCCAGGCCGTGTGCTCGTGAGTGATCCAGACGCGTTCAGGGTGCAGCGAGCGGATCAGTAGCTGGCCTTCGGTCTCGGGGTTGTCCAGTTCGCCGAACCACACCGCGGTATCGCCGGCGATGATCGTCGGCCGCTCCCCAGTCTCGACGACGACGATCTGCGAGCCGCGGGTGTGGCCCGGCGCCGGGAGGAGGCGAATCCCAGGAAGCAGTTCGATCTCCCCCTCGACCGGCACGTAGTGCACGCCGGGCGGGTCCACCCATTCTCGGATGGTGTAGTTGTCTTCGGCGCGGGCATCGTCCAGTTCCTGGCGCTGAACGTAGATCGGCGTGCCCGGGAAGAGGTGGTTCCCGCCGCAGTGGTCGAAGTGCAGGTGGGTGTTGACGACGATGTCGACGCTGCCGAGGTCGAACGCCTGCTCGTGCAGAGGATAGGGCCGGGGGTCGAGATCAGCTGCTGCGGGGTGGAGGTCGGTGAAGCCGGTGTCCACGAGCACTCTCGCGTCGGGATGTTCGATGAGGTGCACGTAGACGGGCATCACATCGCCTTCGGCCGTCAGGTCACCGACGTGGATGGGCGTGATCTTGATGGACGCTTTCATGATGCTTCTCCTCTGCGAGATGCGGGTGTTCAGCCCAGCGCCATCGCGGCAACCGCGAGTGTGCAGATCGCGATACCCACGCGTTGTGCCACGCCGACCCGCTCCCTGATGAAGGTGGCGGCCAGAATCACCGTGACGGCGGGATAGAGGGAAGCGAGGACTCCGGCAATGCCGAGGCTGGTCGCACCGGTCGCGACCATGAATGCGAGCGTGGCCGAGGCACCGAGCACACCGGACGCTGTGGCCCATCCAAGCGCTCCGCGCGAGGGACGCCACGGCTGACCGAGGCTGGCGGCGGCGACCATTGCGAGGATGGCGCCGGTGGCTTGGTTGGCGGCGAGCGGCAGCAGGCCGGCACCACCGGAGATCTGGCTGAGTGCGATGAAGAGGATTCCGAAACCCACACCAGCGACGGCGCCGTCGATGAGCGATCCGCGCGCATGCACCGCTCCATCTGCGGCGGTCCCGCGAGAGACCAGCCAGATCCCGGGAAGAGCGGCGAGCATGCCTACCCAGGCCAGCCAGCCGGGGCGATCACCGAAGGCCACACCAGCCACGACGGGCAGGACCGCTGCCCCTACCGCCGAGATCGGTGCGACCAGGCCCATCCGGCCTCGGGCGAGCCCGCGGAACAGAAAGATGCTGCCGGTCGCCGAACCGACGCCCGCGAGAAGCGCCCAGACGAAGTCCGCCGGGGTGGGGCTGCCCGGCAGCATCAGGCCGGCAGCGAGCATGACGACCCCGCCGGCTACCTGCCCGCCGAAAACGATCTGCCACGGGGAGAACCGGCGCGCACCTATGCCACCGAGGAAGTCCGACGCTCCGTACGCGACGGCCGACGAGAGTGCCAGCAGGATTCCTCCGTTCACGGGATACAAGTTAGAAGCCACCCGGTCCAGTGTTAAGGGCCACTCGTCGACCGGTTGAGTGGACCATTCGATACAATCCGCGCGTGACCGTGGATTGGGCGCGCGGAGGCCCCGACCTTCTGGTGGTGCTGGAGAGCGGCGCCGCTCCGCTCGGCGTGCAGATTCAGGACCAGCTGCGTGCGGCGATCCGGGATCGACGGCTCGCCGCCGGTGAACGCCTACCATCGACGCGTCGTCTGGCGGAACTGCTCGGCATCTCCCGTGGCACGATCGTCGACGCCTACGAGCAGTTGGTGGCCGAGGGGTACCTCGAGGCGGCGGTCGGCTCGGGGACGCGGGTAGCCGCGATACCCGACGGCGGACCCACCCGCCACTCGCGGCACAGCCGCCCGGCGTCAGCCTCGCACGCACCCCGGTCCGCCGAGGTCGACTTCGAGTACGGCATCCCTGATCTCAGGTCGGTACCGTTGACCGACTGGAGCTGGGCGGTGTCGGAGGCGACGCGGACGCTTCCGACAGCGGGGCTGGGTGACGAGGTTCCGGCCGGTTCGAGGCACTTGAGAGAGGTCGTCACCGCCTACCATCGTCGCGTCCGGTCGGGCTGCGCGGTCACCGAGGACGCGGTTATCGTCTCCGGGTTCCGTCAGGGGCTGGTGTTCGCCCTTGCGACGCTGGCGCGGCACGGGATCCAGCGCATCGCGCTCGAAGATCCAGGCCCACGCGAGCATGACGTCATCGCGCGCCGCGCGGGCCTGGACGCTGTCCCGGTTCCGGTCGACGACCACGGCATCGACGTGGACCGCCTGCGGCGAACGGGAGCGCGGGCTGTCTTGGTTACCCCGGCCCACCAGTGCCCGACCGGTGTCGCACTCGGACCGTCACGGCGGCGTGAGCTGAGTGCCTGGGCAGACGAGGTCGACGGGGTGATCCTCGAGGACGACTATGACGCCGAGTTCCGCTACGACCGTCAACCGGTCGGCTCCCTCCAGGGCCTCAACCCGCACCGTGTGATCGCTCTCGGATCGGTCAGCAAGACCTTCGCGCCCGCCATCCGCCTGGGGTGGGTGCTCACACCGCGGCGGTTCGTGTCGGGGATCGTCGAGGAGAAGCGGCTCAGCAGCCGCGGAGCGCCCGGACTGGACCAGGAGGCGCTGGCGCTGCTCATGGAGACAGGCCGATTCGACCGGCACCTGCGTCGCATGCGGGAGACCTACCGCGCCCGCCGGGACGTGCTGGCAACCGAGGCAGAACTCGCGTTCGGGCCAGGTCAGTTGCATGGGCTGGCGGCGGGCTGCCACGCCCTGCTGCGCCTCCCCGACGGCACATCTGAACGCGCCGTCGTGTCGACCGCGGCGACCATGGGCGTTCGTGTCAGCGGCCTCGCAAGCTACCGATTCGTGCCTGTGAACTCGGAAGCTGAATCGGACCTGCTCCCTACCGACTTCCCGCCATCCCTCGTGCTCGGATTCGGCAACGTCGACGAGCACCAGATCAGCCGTGGCATCCGCACGCTCGCCGAGGCCGTCCACCATCACAGGACCGTTCTGTCAGGGCTCGCGCGACCTCCACGTACGCCTGCTCCTCGCGCTCGGTGAGCGGCGGACAGGGTCCTGACGCCCGTCATCGCCCATCGCTGCATCGATCACAAATTGGTAACGACGAACCCTTGTGGCCCGTTATCTCTCCGTTATAGAGTGCTCGCACGGTAGTTGTTTTGCTGTGGCAGCTACCGACATGTGATTGCAGGACACTCTTGGTGCAAGGGACAAGGGCCGGTCGGAAGCCTCTCCGACCGGCCCTTACTCTTGCCGTCTCTTCGCGCCGCTTCCTCCCCAGGATCATTTTGTGTGACTTTTCCACAATGCCCGTGGGACCTGGGTTTTAGGCCTGTCAATGTCGGAGGGGGTCGGCAGGATTGGGGGTATGAACACCTCCCCGACCACCACCCCGACCGACGTGATGTCGGCGTCGGACGTGGTCGCGGCGATGGTGGAGACCGACCGGCAGCTCGCGGCGATCCAGGCCAGGCAACTGGTGCTGCTGGGCCGCGCCGGCGACATCGCGGCGGCGCAGACCGCGGCGATCCCGCTGTCTTCGCAGCGGGAGCGGGAACTGCCGCTGCGGTCGATCGCGGCGGAGCTCGCGGCAGCCACGCGCCGGTCGGATCGGGGGATGCAGAACCGCATCCACCAGGCCGGGGTGATGCGCGACCGGTTCCCCGCCACCGTCACCGCACTGGCGGAGGGCCGCATCGACATCGGGCATCTGCGGGTGATTGAAGAAGCCGGCGCCCGGCTCACCGACCCCGACGCGCGGGCGATGTTCGAACAGGCCGCCCTCGCGGTCGCGGAGAAAGAAACCGCGGGCCGAGCGCGACCGGCGATCCTCGCGCTCGCGCAACGCATCGACCCTGTTCCGTTCACGGAACGGTATGCGACCGCGGCGGAAGCCCGCCGGGTGTGGGTGCACGACCTGCAAGACGGCATGGCCGAACTCGGCGCGATCCTCCCCGCGCACCTCGTCCACGGGATCATGGACCGGATCACCCAGTGCGCCCGCATGCTGCTCGAACAAGACGGCGGCACGGCGAGCAACGACAGCGCCCCGGATGCCGCGGGTGAGGCCCAGCCGGTCGACACCCGCACGATGGACCAACGCCGCGCCGACGTGCTCGCCGATCTGCTGCTCACCGGGCACGCCACCGCGGAAGCCTCCGACGCCACGGTGTGTGAGACGGGCGCGATCATCGCGCACATCCAAGTGACCGTGCCCGCTGCGACCCTCACCGGGGCGGATGTGCCCGCCACGTTCATGGGGCACGGGCCGATGGACCCGGACACCGCCCGCCACTTCGCCTCCCACGCCACCGCCTGGGAACGGATGTTCACCGACCCCCGCACCGGCGCGATCGACAACACCGACACCTACCGGCCCTCCAGGGCGCAACGCCGGTTCCTGCGGGGCCGGGACGAGCACTGCCGATTCCCCGGCTGCCGGGCCGCGGTGTGGCACTGCGACATCGACCACACCGTCGACTACGCCCACGGCGGCCCCACCCGGGTGTGCAACCTCGCCCACCTGTGCAAACGGCACCACATGCTCAAACACAACACCGCCTGGACCGTGGAACAACACCCCGGCGGGATCCTGGTGTGGACCAGCCCCACCGGGAGGGTCTACCCCGACATCCCGCAGCGCACGCTCGAGTTCATCGCCGCCGCCAGCAGTGGCGCACCCCCACCCTTCTAGGTGCGGGGCACCCGCCTGCCTATCCGGCGCTGCCGGACGGCGGGCCGCTGGTGCGGAGGCGCGGGGTCAGACGCCACCACCGCCGCCACCACCACCACCGCCCCCGGCGGAGCCGCCACCGGACGAACCGCCCGAGGTCGACGACGACGCCATCGCCGCGGACGACAGCGAGGCGATGCTCGACGAGAACGTCGCGGCGTTGAACGCCCCGGTGCCGTAGTACCAGGCGGGGGTCACTCCGGCGGCACCGTAGAACACCATGAGCTCATCGGCCCACTTCTTCTCCTGGCCGAACACGACGGCATAGGGCAGCAACGACTCGTAGAGGTAGATCATCTCGCGCGGATCATCGACATTCACCGGCCGCCGCTCGGCACCCATCGGCGACTGCAGCATGCGGATGCGATCCGCCTCCGCCCAGTCGATGAAGACCTTCAGCCCGGCAAGGTGATCCCGCACCTCAGCGCCAGCCGCAGTCAGCGGCCGGTGCGATACCAGAAACAGCACCAGCACGAAGGCCGCAGCGGCGAAGAGGATCAGCAGGAGCGGCCCGACGGCCATGACCCCGGCATCCAGTGCCAGCACGCCGAAGACGACCACGAGCGCCGCAGCGGTCACGACCGCCACCGCGGGCCACACGCGCGCTGCGACGGGCACCGGCCGCCGCAGGCCCTGGCGATCCAGTTGCTCGCTCGCCGCCTTCAGGATCTTGGATGCCACCTTCGACAGGCGGGTGTCCTGCGTGCCGAACTCGAAGGTGGCGCCCGCGGGCGTGGTCGCGCCGAACAGGCCGTCCAGCAGCATCTGCCCGTCCCCGTCCGCCAAGGACCGATCGACCAGCTCCACCTGCATCTTCGAGCCGCCGAACATCTTGTGCGACCCCTCAAGAATGCGGATCGACCCGACGATCGCCTGCTCGAGCACCTCGGCGGGGATCGCCTTCGTCGTCTTGCCCAGCAGCACCGCGCTCTCCAGCGCATCGATCCCCGGAGGTGGGGTGTACTCGGCGATGATCGTGGGCCGACCCTGCTCATCGCGCATCCAGCGCCGTCGCGTCCAGAAGGCCCCGCCCAGCGCGGCGAGCAGAGCGACCGTGGCACTGCCCTGCGCCCAGCCCCACTCCGACGCGAAGAACGACGAATCGAATTCCGCGAAGGTGTCGGGCTCGAACCCCACCGCGACGGTCATCGTCTCGTGGGGGCCGACGCCGGTGGCATCCGCCGTCACCGCCGTGTCGCCGCCCTCCCCCCGCACCACAGAGACAGTGCACTGCTGGGTCGACCCCTGCGCACCCACATAACAGGCCTGCTGGCCGGTCAGGGCATCGGCCAGCGCGGCATCCACCTTGACTGTCGCCGTCACACGTCCGAACGACTGCGGCCAGTCGACGCCGTTGACGTCCCAGTAGAACTCCTGCCCGCCGTCGTCGAAGGTCCACGTGACATTCTCGAGGTCGTACGTGAACACGTAGGTCTGCACGCCGTGCACGAAATCGTCGGCGCGCGAGGTCATCTCGTACACGCCGTCATCAGAATCGGTCTCGGACGGCCGCTCGGCCCCGTTCTCGTCGGTGATCGACACGAGCGACGGGTGCAGCGGCTGCCCGTTGTACGACGACGGGATCGCGCGGCGCATGCCCCGGTTCTGATCGATCTCGGGGAAGATGGCGGTGAACGTCTCGACCACTCGCAGCCGGCTGGTGCCGTCCTCGGCGCGGGTGAGCGTGTAGTCCACGTCGAGCGTGTCGAACGTGAAGTCGTCGACGTCAGCGGAAACCGCCCCCGGCATCGGCCCGGCGGCCACCGCGTCGGCTTGAGCGGGAAGAAGTGCCCCGGCGGATGCCACCGCCATCACCGCGATCGCTCCGAGCGCGACACTGATTCGTCTGACGATCCGCATCATGGTGCACAGCCTATTGGGGCTTACAGTGGTCCCCATGACCGACCGTCACCTCGCCGTGGACGCGTGGGAGGCGCTCTTTCGGGCGCAGCATGAGGTGTTCGAGGAGATCAACGTCGATTTCCAGGATGCCGAGCTGTCGCAGGCCGAGTACGACGTGCTGCTCACCGTCACCCGCTGCGCCGACCTCAGCGCCAGATTGCGTGAAGTCACCGCCAACATGCTGATCAGTCAGCCGAGCGTGTCGCGCCTGGTGGACCGGATGGTCGTGCGGGGCCTCATCACGAAGTGCGCCGACCCGAACGACGGCCGCGGCGCGGTGGTGCGCGCGACGCCGGAAGGAACGGCGATCTTCCGCCGACTCGCGTCCGCCCACGGGCAGCGCATCGCCGCCCGCATGTCGGTGCTCGACGACGACGAACTGCGCCAACTGCGCGACCTGGCCACCAAGCTCCGCCACCGCTGAGAAACCGCGCACTACGGAGTTCGCCGTCGCAGCGTGAGCGGTGCGAGCACGAGGAATCCGACGGCGAACGCCACGACGATCAGCAGCGGCCCCCACAGGTCGCTGCCGTCCTCCCCGGCGGTCACGGCGTTGATCGCGTCGACGGCGTGACTGAGGGGCAGGAACTGGCTGATCGTGTAGAGCGCGTCCGGCATCTCATCGCGCGGCATGAGCAGCCCGCCCAGGATGATCTGCGGGAACACCAGCAGCGGCATGAACTGCACCGCCTGGAACTCGGTGCGCGCGAAGGCGCTTGCCAGCAACCCCAGCGCGGTGCCGAGGATCGCGTCGATCACCGCGACCAGCCCCAGTTGCCAGAGCGCTCCGTCGACCTGCAGGCCGCACACCCCGACAGCGAACCACACCGTCACCACCGCCTGCAGCGTCGCCATCAGCCCGAACGCCAGCGCGTAGCCCAGGATGAAGTCGGCCTTGCCCAGCGGCGTCGTCATGAGCCGTTCGAGCGTCCCCGACCGCCGCTCCCGCAGCGTCGTGACCGAGGTGATGAGGAACATCACCACGAACGGGAACAGCGCCAGGATCGGCCCGCCAAAGGTGTCGAACACCCCCTCCCGGTCGTTGAACAGCCAGGCGAACAGCCCCACCAGCAGACTCGGTGCGACCAGCATCAGCGCGATCGAGCGAGGGTCGTGGCTCAGCTGGCGCAGCACCCGCCCCGCCGTCGCGAACGTCCGAGCGGGATTCATGCCGCGCTCCCGCGACGGCGCTCACGCCGCGGATGCTCGTCCGCACCGCCGGCGTCCAGCTCGATCAGCGCCAGGAAGGCCGCGTCGGGATCGGCGGCGCCTGTCATCTCGAGCAGCCCGCGCGGCGTGGTGTGCGTCAGCACCCGCCCATCGTGGATGAGCACGACATCGTCGCACCGCATCGCCTCGTCCATGACGTGGCTCGACACGATCAGCGTCGCACCGGCATCGGCCAATCGGCGGAAGATCGCCCACAGGCTCTGGCGCAGCACCGGGTCCAGGCCCACCGTGGGCTCGTCCAGCACCAGCACCTCGGGCGAGCCGAGCATCGCGACGGCGAGCGAGACCCGGCTGCGCTGCCCGCCCGACAGCGCCCCTGCCAGCTGGGTGCGCCGCCGGGTGAGGCCGACGTCGGCGATGACGCGAGGAACCTCGGATGCCGCGACGCCCAAGACCCGCGCGGCGTAGCGCAGGTTCTGCTCCACCGTGAGGTCGTCGTACACCGACGCGCCCTGTGTCGAGTACGCGACGCGATGGCGCAGCGCAGGGACCCCGGCGGGTTCGCCGAGCACGGTCACCGTGCCGCCTGCGACGATCTGCACCCCCACGATCGCGCGCATCAGCGTCGTCTTGCCACCGCCGCTGGGACCCAGCAGCCCCGTGATGCGCCCGCGTGGGATCTGCACGTCGAGACCATCGAACACCGTGGTGCGGCCGCGCCGCACCACCAGGTCCCGCACGTCGACTGCGGCATCCGCATGCGTCGTCATACGCCCATCGTGGCCCTGCCGTCGCTCACGTGCGAGAGGTGCGCTTCACCAGCGGTTGTGCACCTCTTCGGCCCAGCCGAGGATGTCCGCGAACGCGACGGTCTCGCCGTCGTCGGTCGTGAACGTGCCCGACCAGTGGCCGAAGCACTGCTCGGTGCGGGAGGACAGCACGACCAGGTCGGTGCTGCCGACCTTGCGGTAGAACGGCGCGAACGTGGCATCCAATCCCCCGCCGGTGATGCGCCACGGCCGGCGCCACTGGGCGAGGTCGTACTCCCACACCAGATCGTCATGGATCTTGTGCAGCCGACCGTCGACGAGCATCGCGTTCTCGGTGCTGCCGGAGCCGTCGGTCCACTTGCCACCCACCTGCACGCCGATGACGCGACCGCCCGAGACTCCCGACCCGGCGCCCCAGTTCCATTCCACGTCGTACGGCCAGCGGCCACGACCGTGGTCGAGTACCGCCCAGGACTGTCCCGCCGGCACGTCGGAGGTGACCCCCTCGACGGTCACGGTGCCGACTGCGGGGCGCGCGAGGTCCTTCACGGTGTACTGGAAGCGCCGGGAACTCCACGGGACGACGACGGCGAGGCGCTCGTGCCCGTCGGGGAGCTCCGCGACGACGTCGAACGAGGCGCCCGCGATGCGCGCGCGCAGCCGGGTGCCGCCCGGCACCTCGTCGATGTCGATCTCGAGGCCCTTGGCCCGTGCGCGCGACGATCCCTGCTCCAGCCGTGGCGCCAGCGTCACACCGCGCGCGGGGATGACGGTGGCCTCGGCGTGCCAGGTGCGCTCGGTGGCACGATCGAGCACCCACACCTCGTGCACGGCGGCGTAGTCGATCGACGACACCGTCAGCGCCAGGATGTGCGTCGGGGTCGTGACGTTCCAGTACTCCCAGCGCTTGTTGCGCCCCCACGAGCGGGTGTGCACGCGGGACGCGTCGACCAGCGGCTGTCGCGCCCACCCCACCGCCGCACGATTGAGCACGCGGCCGTCGCCGGCGGTGAGGGAGACGGGCTCGGTCAGTTCACGCAGGGTCACGCGTGCTCCTCTCGCACCGCGGCGCGGGTGGATGCCGCCTGGCGCAGTCTGTCGTTCATCGCCCGGACGGCGAGTTCGTCGACCTTCACGAATCGGCGGTCGTAGGTGACCATGCCGTTGACCTCATCCTCGACGTCGGTCAGCTGCGTGTAAACGGTCGCCCCGAGCCCGCGTGCGATCGCCGGCGCGATCTCCCGGTCGTGCAACCGCTCGATCGCGCGCAGCAGCGCGGTGCGGGAGCGGTAGCGGCGGTACCCGAAGACCTTGCGCGTCCAGGTGTGCTGCGGCACCGCCAGGCTGTAGCCGCCGTATTCGGTGACCGCCAGCACGCGCCGGTCGCTCCCGCGGGGCACGCGCACCGGGCGGAAGTAGACGTGCAGGCTCCGGAGGTCCCCGGCATCCTGGTCGTGCCAGCCACTGGCGTGGTCGGTCGGCCGCGTGGGGTCGAGGTGGCGCAGGAGCACCGCGATGCGAGCAGCGTCGAACTGCCCCCACCCCTCGTTGAACGGCACCCACAGCGACAGCGACGGCACGCTGCGCAGATGCTCGACCATCTCGACCAGCTCGACTTCGAACCGCTCGCGGCCGACGGCATCCGCCCTCCCGAACCGGGCGTGCCGGGTGTCGTCGAGCGAGGGTGCGCCGAACACCGGCGCGGTGATGATGCTCGGCCGGTAGCGGGTGCCGCCGTTGACCGCGTCCTGCCAGACGAGCATGCCGAGGCGATCGCAGTGGTGATACCAGCGGAGCGGTTCGACCTTGATGTGCTTGCGCAGCATCGTGTAGCCCAGGCGCTGGGCGAGGCGGATGTCGTACTCCAGCGCGGCGTCGCTCGGGGCGGTGTACCCGCCGTCGGGCCAGTAGCCCTGATCGAGCAGCCCGACCGGCAGATAAGGTGCACCGTTCAGCAGCAGCCGCGGGTATCCGCGATCGTCGACTCCGACGCTGAACGAACGCAGGCCGACGTAGCTGCGCACCGCATCGTCGCCGAGCGTCACCGCCACGTCGTAGAGGAACGGATCCGCCGGCGACCACGGCCGCACCGGCACCGGCAGGGCGACGCGGGCGGCGCGACCCACCGGCACGGTCGCGGTGGCCACGACGGCGCCCTCCGCAGAGATCTCCACGTGCGCTGCGGCGTCCGCACCGTGAACACTCCCGACCGTGATCTCCACCGCGCCGTCGGCAAGATCCGGGGTCAGCACGAGGGCGTCCACCGCGACGCGCGGCACCACCTCGAGCCACACCGTCTGCCAGATGCCCGACTGCGGCGTGTACCAAATGCCGCCGCGGCGACTGGACTGTTTGCCGCGGGCGAGCCATGCGGCATCCGTCACATCGCGCACCGCGAGGGTGAGTTCGTGCTGGTCGCCGCCGGCGAGCGCCGCGGTGACATCGATCGTGAAGGGCAGGTAGCCGCCGGTGTGCCCGCCGACCTCGACGCCGTCGACGGCGACCCGGCACGACTGGTCCACCGCGCCGAAGTGCAGCAGGACGCGTTCGTCGGCGGCGCGTTGCGGCAGCGTGAAGGCGCGCCGGTACCAGAGCGTCTCGGCGGCGCCGAGCGCACGGCCCACGCCCGACAGCGGCATCTCCGGCGAGAACGGCACCACGATCTCGCCGTCCCACACTGTCGGTGCGGCGACCGGGTCGGCGACGTCGAGCGGGTCGGATGCCTGGAACCGCGTGATCGCGTACGACCAGACACCGTTGAGGTTCGTCCAGCCTTCGCGCACCAGCTGCGGCCTGGGATACTCCGGCAGCGGCGCGTCCCGGTCGAGCCGCTCACCCCAGGGGGTCAACATCGGTGCGCTCATGCGGCATCCACCTCCTGCTGCAACCGCCGCAGCGCGAGCATCGGCACCACAACGAACAGGGCCACCAGGGCGGCGGCCGGGAAGATCCAGGGCGTGGGTACCTGCTTGACCACACCCAGGTCGACGTACGTCTCATTCGCACCGATGATGACCGCCGAGCCGATGAAGGGACCGATCACCATCGGGATCAGCACGACGAAGATCATGCGCAGGCCCTGCACCATGCCGATGCGGTCCGACGGGGTGGCATCACGCACGCTCGCCGACAGCGACGCCGTCGACAGCATGAACCCGCCCATCATGATCGTGCCGAACAGGATCACGCTCAGCATGTCCCGTACGACGAACATGCCGGCCAGCCCCACGATCATGAAGAACACCGCCGGCAGGATCGCGCGCGTCTTACCGACCCGGTCGACCACCCGCCCGCCGACGATGCTGATCACGGCGGCGAGGGTCAGTACGCTGCCGAGGATGATCGCGTAGCCGTCGATGCGCAGGTACCGCTGGATGTAGATGATCAGGTACGGGAAGAACACTTGGGAGCTCGTGCCGACGACGGCCCACGCCACGAGCAGGATGTACAGCCGCGGATGCGCCCGCAGCGTCGACGGCCGGAGGCCATGCACGAGCGCGCGCAGGTAACCGTCGGAGGGCGTCCGGATGTCGGGGGCGTCGCGCACCAGGAACCAGGCGAGCACGCCGACGGCCGCGGTGGCGAGGCCGATGATCCCGAAGAACAGCGTCCATTCGCCGGCCTGGGTGAGCCCGTCGAGCAGGCCGAACACCAGCAGCATCGCCATGAGCGGCAGCACCGACAGCACCGAGTCGACCCGGCCGCGGTCGGCGGGGGTCGTAGCATCCGTTACCCACGCATTGAACGCGGCGTCGTTCGCGCCCGAGCCGAACATCGACATCACGCAGTCGAGCAGGATGATGGCCACCACCGCGGTGCCGACCACCTGCGCGGCCTGCGCGCCGGCCGAGGGCTGCACGAGCCCGAAGGTCGCCGTCGTCAGGCCCCACAGGATGTAGCCGATCGCGATGAACGGGCGCCGCCGGCGCACCCGATCCGACCAGGCGCCCACGACCATCGTCGACAGCGTGGCGGCGACGGCGGATGCCGCGACCAGCACCGCGATCACGGTGGGATCGGTCGTGATCGTGTCGTACACGAACACGTTGAGGTACATGTTCTCGACGGTCCAGGCGAGCTGCCCGACGAAGCCGACGAGCACGACGACCCACCAGGTGCGGCCTGCCACGCGCGGCAGCCGTACGCGTGCGGGCGTGGGGGTGGGGACGGACATCGGCTTCCTCGCTGACGGACCGGAATTCGGGTGCATCGATCCTATGCGGCGCGGCCGCGGCATCCGTCAGCACTCGATGACGTTGACGGCGAGCCCGCCTTCGCTGGTCTCCTTGTACTTCGTCGACATGTCGATGCCGGTCTGGCGCATCGTCTCGACGACCGCGTCCAGCGAGACATAGTGGGTGCCGTCGCCGCGCAACGCCAGGCGTGACGCCGTGACGGCGGTGGACGCCGCGATGGCGTTGCGTTCGATGCACGGGATCTGCACCAGCCCGCCCACCGGGTCGCAAGTGAGCCCCAGGTGGTGCTCCATCGCGATCTCGGCGGCGTTCTCGATCTGCCGGTTCGTGCCGCCCATGACGGCGGTGAGACCGGCGGCGGCCATCGCGCACGCGGAGCCGACCTCGGCCTGGCATCCGCCTTCGGCGCCCGAGATCGACGCGTTCGCCTTGAACAGCGAACCCAGGGCGGTGGCCGTCAGCAGGAACCGGCGGATGCCGCGGCGGCGATTCGCGTCGGCGAGCGCCGGGGCATCGGCCGCCGCTGCGGCACCCTCCGTCGACGGGTGGAAGCCCAGCAACGCGCTGCCGACCAGCTCGCCGTAAGGGGTGACGGCGTTGCCGGAGCCCAGGCCCGAGTCGGCGAGGAACCGCCACCAGTACATCGCGACGGCCGGCACGATGCCTGCCGCCCCGTTGGTGGGCGCGGTGACGACGCGGCCGCCGGCGGCGTTCTCCTCGTTGACGGCGAGCGCGAACGCACCCAGCCACTCCCCCGGAAGTTCGCGTCGGCCCCCGGCTTCGGCTTCATCGAGCTGGGCGCGGATCGCGCCGGCGCGGCGCTTGACCTTGAGCATGCCCGGCAGCACGCCGTCGGCCAGCAGGCCCGTCTCGACGCACGCGGTCATGGCATCCCAGACGGCGTCGAGGCCCGCGGCGACCTGCTCCTCGGGGCGCAGGGCCTGCTCGTTCAGGCGCGCTGCTTCGGCGATGGTGATGCCGCGTTCGTCGCACAGCGCGAGCAGTTCTTCGGCGCTGTCGTAGAGCAACGGGAAGGGACGGCTCGCGACCGGTGGCGGCGCCCCATCGCGGCGGATGAAGCCGCCACCCACGGAGTAGTACGTCTCCTCGGCCACGGCTTCGCCGGTGGCATCCGTCGCCGTCAACGTCATCGCGTTCGGGTGCCCCGGCAGCCGGGTGCGGGGGGCGAAGGTGATGTGATCCTTCGTGAACGGCACCGGATGTGTGCCGTCGAGGTGGAGGTGCTGCCCCTCGGGCCAGTTCGTCCAGGCGTGGCGCACGGCGTCGGGGTCGACGGTCTCGGGGGCGTGGCCCTGCAACCCGGCCACGACGGCATCGGGCGTGCCGTGGCCGATGCCGGTGGCGCCGAGGGAGCCGTAGAGGGAACAGGCAACGCGCGCGACGCGGGGCAGCCCGTCGGAGTCGCGCAGGCGGGCGGCGAAGTCACGGCCGGCCCGCATGGGACCGACAGTGTGGGAGCTCGAGGGTCCTACTCCGATGGAGAACAGCTCGAACGCCGATACATAGGCGCTCACGCCTCGAGCCTACGACCTCGAGGCCTCTCGGGCGGGTGTTCAGGGACGCTGGAACGCGATGAGCCCGACGAGGTTGCCCTCGGAGTCCCGCAGGAAGGTCTGCCATTCCTCATGGCCACTGGGTCCCAGGGTGTCATCGTCGTGACGGAAGATCACGTGCGGCGCGGTGACGACCTCCACCCCTGCGAGGCGCTCCAGGGTCTCGTGCACGTTGTCGACGTGCAGGTAGATCAGCGCGGACGGCGCACTGCGGTCCAGCAGCAGACGCACGCCGTCCAGGTCGAAGAAGAGCAACCCGGGGTCGTCGAAGCGCGCCCTGGGCTCAGTCTCGAGCAGCGTCGAATAAAACGCCTCGGCACGGTCGAGGTCGTCGGCGTGCTGTGCGACCTGCTGCAGTTTCATGTCGGGCAGTCTCCCATGCGCTGTCGGAAGAGAAGGAGCCCCGGACGGGCGGTCCGGGGCTCCGTGGCGTCGTTGCGACGCGTTACGCCTGGTGCGACTCGCTGACTTCGAGCGTGGGGCTCGAGTCGTCGGTGGTCACTTCCACCTTGCGGGGCTTGGCCTTCTCGCTGACCGGGATCCTCACGCTCAGCACGCCGTTGCGATACGTCGCGGCGATGTGCTCGGTGTCGAGTCCCTGCCCGAGGCTCAGCTGGCGCAGGAAGCTGCCGGCCTCGCGCTCCCGGGTGATCCACTTCACGCCTTCTCCGACGTTGAGGGTGCGCTCGGCGCGGATCGTCAGCAGCTGGCCGTCGACGTCGATGTCGACCGAACCCGGGTCGACGCCCGGCAGATCGGCGGCAAGCACGTAGTGGTCGCCTTCACGGTAGAGGTCCATCGGCATCTGCCGCGGGCCGCGACGCGTGGGGTCCATCAGGTTGGTCGCAAAACGCTCCAGGTCGCGGAGCGGGTCGTAGGTCGCCATTTCGTCTCCTCTCGAGCGGTGCCGGACATCCGGCATCCATAGGTCTCTAAACTTGAGTCTCCTCGACTCAAGTAAGTCCAGATTAGCACTCGGCGGCGAGAGTGCCAAGGGGTTAGCGGGGCCGGGCAGCCGCCTCGGGATCGGGTCCATTGACCGACCGGCCACCGTCGACGGGCAGGATCGCGCCGTTGATGAAAGCCGCCGCGCCCGACAGCAGGAACGCCACGACTGTGGCCACCTCGTCGGCGGTGCCGGCCCGGCCGAGGGGTTGCAGTTCCGCGAGCTGTGCGTCGACCTCGGGGTGCGTGCCGCGGTACTCATCGAGCCGGGCCGTGGCGATCGCGCCCAGCGCGACGGCGTTAGTCCGGATGCCGTTCGGCCCGTGATCGACCGCGACCGCCCGCGTGAGTCCCTCGATCGCGGCCTTCGCCGTCGCGTAGGGCAGTGCCCCGCGCACCGGGCGCTGCGCCTGATGGGAGGAGACGTTCACGATCGCGCCGGGGCGATCGCGGTGGGTGAAGTGGCCCACCGCGGTGTGGCAGCCGGTGACGGCAAGGCGCAGGTTCGCGTCGATGAGGGCGAGGATGTCGGCGGCGGTCGCCGTGGTCAGGGACGCGTCCCGGAAGATCGCGGCGTTGTTGACCCACCCCGCCAGCGGCGCGACGGACTCGGCCTGCTCGGCCGCACGCTGGGCGATGGCCGGATCGCCGGCGTCCCCGGTGACGAGTTCGGTCGAGGGGCGTGCCGAGTCGCCAAGTGTGTCCGCGGTGTCGATCACGACGACGTGCCCGTCCTCCGTGAGCCGCGCGGCGATGGCGGCGCCGATCCCCCGCGCTCCCCCGGTGACGACGAACGACCGCTCCGAACCCTGTTGGCGCGACATGGCATCCATTCAACCCAGTCGCGGTGCGCGTGTCAGCCCGGGAACAACGAAGGCCCCGCGGTGACCGCGGGGCCTTCGTCAATACTGTCTCAACACAGTGTGCGCCCGAAGAGACTCGAACTCCCAACCTTCTGATCCGTAGTCAGATGCTCTATCCATTGAGCTACGGGCGCATGGCCTTTGCTCTCGCTCGGGCCGTCGATAAGCCTACCCGACGTGAGCACGGTGCGCGAATCGGCCCCGTGTCGGCGCGTCAGCCGTCGGCCGCGCCGCGGTCGGCGACGGCGCGCTCCACAGCGCGGCGATGTGCGCGCAGCTTCGGCAGGTCGACCATGCGCAGCGCCTGCATGCGCGCGAGGCGCATCTGCCCGTAGTCGGGCTCGAGGTCCGGCCGTGCCGCCTCGATGCTCAGCGTGCGGTCGATGTTCTTGGCGACCTCGGACCACGCCGCATCCCTGGCATCCTCCACCAGCTTCTCGAGCTCTTCGGCGTTCTCGGAGCGCTCGCGCAGCTCTTTGGCGATGTGCCGGGACTGGCGCACCCGCTTGCGGAGGTTGCGCACGTCCTTGCTGCGGTAGTCGTGCGTGCCGCCGGAGTCGGAGTGACGGCCCTTCGCCGCCTTGCGCTCGCGCTCGGCCCGCTCCGCGTCGGCCTCGGCCTCCTCGGCCAGATCCAGCAAGGTCTCCTTCGCGTGCGGCACGAACTGCTCGACCTTGAAGTCCTGACCACCGGTGAGGATATCCACCAGGATGCGGTTCTTCAGCGCCAGCCGCGTCGCCGCCGACGCGATGTAAAGACCCTCGGCGACGATGTCGTCGTGCTTCGCCTTCCTGCGCTGCGCCACGGCACCCCCTTGCAACGATCCTAGGGCGGCGGATGCGCCAGAATCGACGCAGGAAACCAGCAAAGGGGCCGGGATGCCAGTACTCGACGTCCGCGACGCGACGAGCGTCATCACCGGGGCCGCCGCCGGCATGGGAGCAGAGGTGGCCCGACGCCTCGCCGCCCGGGGCGCGCGCGTCGCGCTGATCGACCACGACGCCGGCGGATTGGATGCCGTGACGGCCACTCTGGCCGGCTCCGGGCACACCACGCACGTCGTGGACCTGACCGACGACGACGCCGTCGCGGACGTGGCCCGGCAGATCGCGGCATCCCACCGGCACGTGCAGACCCTCATCACCTGCGCCGGCTCGTCCATGCTCGGGTCGATCGACCAGCTCACCATGGCCGAGATGCGGTGGCTGATGGACGTGAACCTGTGGGGCACCGTCAACATCACCCAGGCGCTGCTGCCGACCCTGCGCCTCTCCCCGGCAGCCCACATCACCCACCTCGTCTCGATCTACGCGCTGGCCGCCCCCGCCGGGCGCATCCCGTACGCGATGAGCAAGTACGCCGTGCGGGGGTTCACCGAGGCGCTGCGGCACGAGCTCGAGGGTTCGACCGTCTCGGTAGGCGCGATCTACCCCGCCGGGGTGAAGACGGGGATCATCCTGCGGGGCCGATACGCCGCGGCGCTCGACCCGGCCATCGCCGCCCGGGCAGCCGCCGCACAGTCCGCGATGTACCGCACCGAGCCGGGAGAGGCCGCCGACCGCATCATCGCCGCGACGATCCACCGGCGCCCGCGCACCATGGTCGGTCGCCAGGCGCGGCTCGTGGACGTGCTCACCCGTGTGACACCGACGCGCTACTGGGCGGTGATGCGCCGACCACTGCGGGACGCGGTGGATACCACGACGCCCATCGCGCGGTGAACTCGAAGCGGCGACTAGGGGTTGTCTTAGCGATCACATAGCTGCCTTTTGCGTAATGGAAGCATCCCGAATGCGCTGCTTCCCCCGTGTGAAAGGACCAGATGACACCGCTTCACCCGTCGCGCCGCCGGCTATGGCTGGTGGCTGCTCCCGCCGCATTGGCGCTCACGCTCTCCGGCTGCGCGAGCGGCGCCGCGACCCCCGCGGCGAACCCCGACAGCGCGGCCGAGCCCGAAACGACCGTCGACACGACGCTGACCGGGTTCGCCACCGCCGAGGAGGTGCTCGCCGGCAACCAGCAGACGCACGACGCCGCCGCCGACGCCGAATGGTCCGAAGCGGATGCGGTGACGATCGAGCTCGACGGCTCCGGTGCCAGCGCGCCGGAGTCGGCCGGCGTCACCATCGACGGCGCCACCGTCACGATCTCCGCCGCCGGCACGTATCTGGTCAGCGGCGATCTGGAGGGCCAGCTCGTCGTGGACAGCGATGACGAGGGTGCGGTCACCCTCGTGCTGGACGGCGTGGACATCAGCAACTCCGACGGCGCTGCCATCGACATCGCCGCCGCCGCCGAAGCGGTAATCGTGCTGGCCGAAGGCTCGGCCAACACCCTGAGCGACGCGAACGGCTACGCCAAGGATGTCGAGGCGAACGCGGCCCTCGCCAGCGCCGCCGACCTCACGATCACCGGGTCCGGTTCACTCTCGGTCGCCGGCAACGGCAACGACGGCATCGCGTCGCGCGACGGCCTCGTGATCCAGTCAGGCGCCATCGACGTCGACGCGGTGGGCGACGGCATCCGCGGCAAGGACCACCTCGTCGTCCGCGGCGGTGACATCGCCGTCGACGCGGGGGGCGACGGCCTGAAGGCCGACAACGAAGAGGACGCCGACCGCGGCTACGTCGCGATCGAGGACGGCACCGTCACCCTCGTGTCCGGCGGTGACGGCATCGACGCGTACACCGACATCGTGCAGACCGGCGGCACCGTGGACATCGAAGCCGGGCGCGGGTCGACCTCCGACCCCGAGTCGGGGGCGAAGGGGATCGTGGCCGGCACGATCGCCGTACTGGAGTCGGGAGTCGTGAACATCGACGCCGCGGACGACGCCATCAACACCAACGCCTACCTGCACCTGGCTGGCGCGGACGTGACGCTTGCCAGCGGCGATGACGCGGCGCACGCCGAACTGCAGCTGGTCGTCTCGGACGGCGACGTCACCGTGACCTCGTCGGTCGAGGCCCTCGAGGGCGGGCAGATCACCGTCGAGGACGGCACCATCGCGCTCACCGCCAGCGACGATGCCATCAACGTCTCCGAACCCGACGCCGGCACCGCGGAGCTGACCCTCGTCATCGCCGGCGGCGAACTCGTGGTCGACGCCGGCGGCGACGGCCTCGACGCCAACGGCCCGATCGAGATCACCGGCGGCACGGTGATCGTTCACGGCCCCACCGCCGACGGGAACGGCGCCATCGACGCCGACGGCGGCGTGACGGTCTCGAGCGGCACGCTGCTGGCCCTCGGCCCCGCCGGCATGGCGCAGGCCCCGAGCGCCGATTCGGCGCAGGCCACCGTGCAGTTCACCGCGAACGGCGGCATCGCCCCCGGCACCGTGCTCACGATCGTGTCCGCGTCCGGCGAGCAGCTGGGCACCGTGACGGCGACCAAGCAGGCGCAGAACCTGGTGTTCTCCGCGCCGGGGCTGACCAACGGCGAGACGTACACGCTCGTCGCCGACGGTGCGACGATCGCCACCGCCGTCGCCGGGCAGCAGAGCGCCGGAGGCATGGGCGGACCGGGCGGTGCCCCGCGCTGATATCACCTGCGCGCGGCGGATTCAACCCCGTGACCGCGGGCCGCACGCCGAATAGCGTCGGAGTCACGCTAGACGGACGGGTAGCACCCGGGCCGCCTTCACGAAAGGAGCGAATCATGGGTTTCATCGATGACGCGAAGAGTACCGCCGAGACCGCAGGTCGCAAGGCCAAGGATGCACTCGACGACACCGCCGACCGCATCAAGGACAAGGCCGACGAGCACAAGGCCGAATCCGACGTGAAGAAGGCCGAGGCGGAGCGCGAGTCCGTCCAGACGCGCAACGAGGTCAAGGAAAAGCTGCGCGACTAAGTCCCACGAAGCGAAGGGCCCCGGAGGAGACTCCGGGGCCCTTCGTCGTGAGTGCATACCTCAGCCGCAGCCGCCGGCCGGCGCGCCGTGACGACCGGGCCCGTGTACAGCGCCACCGCGGGCGTCCTCGCGCGACAGCGCGGCGATCGACGTGGTGCGCACCGCCCTGGCCGATGCGCTGACAGCGCACCGGGCTGAGCCGGCTCAGATCGCGAAGATGCGCCAGCCCGCCTCGGCGACGGCGCCCGGCTCGATCACGAGCAGGCCCGGGTCGAAGTCGTAGCGCGGCGCGTTGAACGCGTCGGGCGCGCAGGTCATCGGCTCCACGGCGAGGCCGCCGCGGTGCCCGGGTTGCGCGGGGCCGCCTGGGAGGTCGGCGGTGTGCACCTGCACCCACGGGCACGCAGCGTCCCATGCGATGCCGACTCCGCGACCGGCGGCATCGGTCACGCGCACGGTCGCGACGCCCGCGTCACCCGCCTGCAGCGCCGTGAATGCGTGGTCGATCTCGGTCGAGCCGATCTGCCGCGGCGTGCGGAAGTCGAACGCGGCATCCACCGGGCCCAGCGTGGTCGGGATGAGCCGGTCGGGCGTGACAGACAGCACGTCGGATGCCGGGAGTTCCAGCGTCCAGTCATCCACCGTCCCCTCCCCGGCGACGAGGTAGGGGTGAGGGCCGGTGCCGAACGGCACCGGGTGGGCGGAGAGGTTCTCGGCGCGCACCGACTGGGTGAGCCCGTCGTCGCCGAGCGTGAAGGTCGTGGTCACCCGCACCCGCCACGGGTACCCGGTCTGCGGCTCGATCGTCGCGGTCAGGGTGACGTGGTCGGAACCCTTGTCGACGGCGTCGTAGTCGAGCCACGCACCCAGACCGTGCAGCGCGTGTCCGCGGTCGGGCTCGGTGAGAGCGAGCTTGTGCTCGACGCCGGCGAAGACGTAGCGGCCGTCGACGATGCGGTTGGGCCACGGCACCAGCGTCGCGCCGCGATACGCCGGGCGCACCTCGTCGGCGACGAACGGCACGACCAGGTTGCGACCGGCGTGGGTGAGCGAGCGCAGCGAGGCGCCGACGCTCGCGACAACCGCTTCGCAGTCGCCGTGGCGGAGGGTGTGCTGGATGCCGCTGGCAGGAAGGTGCGCCATGTCAGATCCCCTGCGCCAACCGGTAGTACGCGGCGTTCCAACGCAGTTCCTTCTGGAACCCGCGCACCGTGGTGTCCTGGTCGATCACGAGCAGTTCGGTCTTCGCGATCTCGGCGAAGTCCTGGAACACCTCGATGCCCACCGCGGTGGTCATGACGGTGTGGTGTGCGGCCCCGGCGGCCAGCCAGCATCCGGCGCTCGTGGCGAAATCGGGGGCGGGCTTCCACACGGCCCGTCCCACCGGAAGGTTCGGCAGGTCGGGGGCTTCGACGTTCTCGACGACGTTCGCGACCAGGCGGAATCGGTCGCGCATGTCCGACAGCGCGACCACGACGGCGGGACCGGGGTCGGCGGTGAAGACCAGGCGCACCGGGTCCTGTTTGCCGCCGATGCCCAGCGCATGCACTTCGAGGCGCGGCTTGGCGGTCGTCAGCGACGGCGAGACCTCGAGCATGTGGGCACCGAGGATCTTCTCGTCGCCCGCCACGAGGTCGTAGGTGTAGTCCTCCATGAGGCTGGCACCACCGGGCAGGCCCGAGCCCATGACGTTCGCGGCGCGCACCAGGATCGCCGTCTTCCAGTCGCCCTCGGCGCCGAAGCCGTACCCCTCGGCCATGAGGCGCTGCACCGCGAGCCCCGGCAGCTGCGTGAGCGCACCGAGGTCCTCGAAGCTCGTCGTGAAGGCGCCGAAGCCACCCTCCTCGAGGAACGACCGCAGGCCGATCTCGATGGCGGCGCCGTCGCGCAACGACTGGTGGCGATCGGCGCCGGGGTGGAGTTCCTCGGCGACGTCGTACAGGTCGAGGTACTCCGCCACGAGGGCGTCGATCTGGTCGTCGGTCGCGTTCGCGACGGCATCCGCCAGTTCATTCACGCCCCACGTGTTCACCTGCACGCCGAAGCGCAGTTCGGCCTCGGTCTTGTCGCCCTCGGTGACGGCGACGAAGCGCATGTTGTCGCCGAAGCGGGCGAGCTTGAGGGTGCGGACGGCCTGCCAGCCGGCGGCGGCGCGCTGCCACTGCTCGATCTGCTCGAGCACGATCGGGTTTGACACGTGGCCGACGACGGTCTTGCGGGCGACGTTCAGCCGCGTCTGGATGTACCCGAACTCGCGGTCGCCGTGGGCGGCCTGGTTGAGGTTCATGAAGTCGAAGTCGATGTCATCCCACGGCAGCTCGACGTTCGCCTGCGTGTGCAGATGCAGCAGCGGTTTCTGCAGCGCGTCCAGGCCCCCGATCCACATCTTGGCGGGGCTGAAGGTGTGCATCCACGCGATAACGCCGATGACGTCGTCGCGGCCGTTGACCTCGAGGGCAAGGCGGCGGATGCTGTCGGCATCCTTCAGCACGGGCTTCCACACCACGCGCACCGGAAGAGCGGACATGCCGTCGACGACGGCCTGCGACTGCTCGGCCACCTGGCGCAGGGTCTCTTCGCCGTACAGGTTCTGGCTGCCGGTGACGAACCAGACCTCGTAGCCGTCGAGGGAAGTGGAAAGGGGCATGGCAGTTCCTTCGCTAGCGGTTCAGAGTGCGGCCACGGCGGCGGCTTCGACAGCCAGGCCGGCGCGGTAACGATCGAGGTACGTCGCGAATCCGGCGACGTCTTCGGGGCGGGGCTCGGCGACGTCGATATCGGCGTCGGCGAACACATGAGAGTCGAGGTAGGTGGCCAGGTCGGTGTCTTCTGCGCGGCTCAGGTAGGCCGCCAGTACCGCGATTCCCCAGGCGCCGCCTTCGGCGGCGGTCTCGCCGACGGCGACCGGGGCGCCGAGCGCGCCGGCGAGGAAGCGCTGCGCCACGCCTGCGGTGCGGAACATGCCGCCGTGGGCGAACATGCGATCCAGCGCCACGCCTTCGTCCTCGAGCACGCGCATGCCCAGGGCGAGGGTGCCGAACACGCCGTACAGCTGCGCGCGCATGGCGTTGGCGAGGGTGAAGGAGCTGTCGGGGGTGCGCACGAAGAGCGGGCGGCCCTCGGCAAGACCGGCGATCGGCTCGCCGGCGAGGTGGTTGTAGGCGAGCAGTCCCCCGGCGTCGGGGTCGCCGGTGAGCGCCTCGCGGAACAGCGTCTCGTACACGGCGTCCATGTCGACGGGCTGACCCGACGCCTCGGCGAAGCGGGCGAACATGCCCACCCAGGCGGCCAGTTCGCTGGCTCCGTTGTTGCAGTGCACCATCGCGACGGGGTCGCCGGCGGGCGTCGTGACGAGGTCGAGTTCGTGGTGGGCGTGGCGCAGCGGGTGCTCGAGCACGACCATCGCGAAGATGCTCGTCCCGGCGCTGACGTTGCCGGTGCGGGGGGCGACGGCGTTCGTGGCGACCATGCCGGTGCCGGCGTCGCCCTCCGGCGGGCACAGCGCGATGCCGGGGCGGAGGGTGCCGGTCGGGTCGAGCAGCGCGGCGCCGTCGGCGGTCAGCTCGCCCGCGGGAGTACCCGCGACGAGCACCTCCGGGAGGAGGGCGGCCAGATCCAGGCCGGTGCCGAGGCCGGCGAAGCGGTCGAGCAGGTCGCGGTCGTAATCGTGCGTGGCGGAGTCGATCGGGAACATGCCCGACGCGTCGCCGACGCCCAGTACGCGGCGGCCGGTGAGGCGCCAGTGGACGTAGCCGGCGAGGGTCGTGACGGAGTCGATGCGCGGCACGTGCGGCTCTTCATCGAGCACGGCCTGGTAGACGTGCGCGATCGACCAGCGGTGCGGGATGTTGACCTCGAACAGGTCGCTGAGCACGGCGACGGCGGGCCCGGTGTTGGTATTGCGCCAGGTGCGGAACGGCACCAGCAGGTCGCCCGCGGCGTCGAACGCGAGGTAGCCGTGCATCATCGCCGAAACGCCGATCGCGCCGAACGTGTCGGGGGTTACTCCGTACCGGGTCTGCACGTCGGCGACGAGGTCGGCGTACGCGGCCTGCAGCCCCGACCACACGTCGTCGAGGGAATAGGTCCACAGACGATCCTCGAACGTGTTCTCCCACGCGTGGCTGCCGACGGCGAGCACGTCGGTGGGGGTCTCCCCGATGAGGCACGCCTTGATGCGCGTCGAGCCGAGTTCGATGCCGAGCGAGGTGCGTCCGGCGCGGATCGCCTCGCCGATCGCGGCGTCGCGGGTGGCGGTGGGCGTGATGCTCACGGATCCTCCATTGGTGTCTGCGTCGATGTTACCGGTAACAGGGATCGGTGTCACGAGCGGGGCGGGGCGGTGGAGTCGCGGACGACGAGGGTCGGCGGCACTGGGGCATCCGGAGCCTCCAGACCCAGCACGTCCCCGATGCAGCGACGCGCTTCGCCGACGATATCCAGGCGCACGGTGGTCAGGGCGGGCCGGTAGTACGCGGCATCCGGGTTGTCGTCGAAGCCCGTGACGCTGACGTCGGTCGGAACGTCGACACCGAGCGCGGCGAGGCCCGCGATCAGACCCAGTGCCATCTGGTCGTTCGCGACGACGACCGCCGTCGGCCCGCCCGGTGCGCGCACGGCTGCGGCGACCTCGGCGGCGCGGGCCGCACCGGCCGCGGCCGACCAGTCGCCCTCCCACCGCGGTCCGGGCTCGACCCCGGCCGCCGCGAGAGCGGCCCGCACGCCGGCATCGCGGGCGGCGGCCTCGCGCCAGTCGGCGGGGCCGGCGAGGTGGGCGATGCGCATGTGCCCGAGGTCGACGAGGTGACGCACCGCCGCTGCCGCTCCCTCGCGCTGACGGTCGGCACCCGGCCCGCCGTGCAGTTCCGCGACGGGCAGCCCCAGCTCCGCAAGGGTCTCCAGGGTGCGCTTGTGCGGAGCGACCACGACGATGCCGTCGACCCCCTGCGCGAGCAGGTGCTCCGCGGCGGCGGCGACGGATGCCGCGTCGGCGGCGTCCGCGTAGGCGGTGGCGATCCAGCGGCCGGCCGTGCGCGCCGAGGTCTCCAGCGCTGCGATGCCGACGGCGGGACCGTAGAGCGTGGCATCCGAGGCGATGACCCCGAGTGTGCGGGTCGTGGCGGTGCCGAGCGAGCGGGCCGCGTTGTTCACGCGGTAGCCCAGCGCCGCCATCGCGTCGAGCACGCGGCGGCGCGTCTCGACGCGGATGTGCGGGTGGTCGTTGAGCACGCGCGACACCGTCTGGGGCGACACCCCCGCCAGTGCGGCGACGTCGCGCACGCCCACCTTGGTGCGGGGAACGGCGGGGTCGGGCATGCCGCTCAGGCTAGCGCGCGATGCTGTCTCCTCATCCCTTGACCCCTCCCGTTCCGAGTCCGGACTGCCAGTAGCGCTGCAGGAAAAGGAACGCGATCACCAGGGGCAGGATCGACACGAACGAACCGGTGATGACGGTCGAGAACACCGCCTGCGATCCACCGCCCGCCGACGCCGCCGCCTGCAGTTGCGCAAGTCCCACCGTGATCGGGTACAGCTCCGACGTGTTGAGCATGATCAGCGGCAGGAAGTAGTTGTTCCAGGTCCCCACGAGCGAGAACAGGAACACCGTCACCAGGCCTGGCCCCAGCAGTCGCAACCCGACCTGCCAGAAGATGCGGAACTCCCCCGCGCCGTCCACCCGAGCCGCCTCGATGAGACTGTCGGGGATCGAATCGGCGGCGTAGACACGCATCAGGTACACCCCGAACGGGCTCACCAGCGACGGGATGATGATCGCCCACGGGGTATCCGTCAGGCCCGCCCGGGCGAACAGGAGGTAGGTCGGCAGGGCGAGTGCGGTCACCGGGATCATGACCGCGCCGAGCGTCACGGAGAACAGCGCCCGGCGGCCCGGGAACTCGTACTTCGCGAACGCGTAGCCGGCCATCGCCGACAACAGCGTGGCCCCGACGGCCGAGACGACCGCGTAGACCACCGTGTTGAGCATCCACCGGGCGAACAGCCCGCCGCGCACCGTGAACAGCTCGACCAGATTGTCCCAGAGCGAGAACTCCGGGGCGAACCACAGGCCGAACGTCGCGAACAGCGCGGAGGTGTCCTTGGTGGATGCCACCATCAGCCACCACAGCGGCAGGATGAAGTACAACGCGCACAGCCACAGCAGTACGGTCAGCAGCCAGCTGCGCCGCTTCTCCGGCACATACCGGCGCAGCGCGCGTCGCCCGCCGCGAGCGGGTCGGCCGGTGACGACGGCCCTGGTGTCGAGCGTGGTCATCGCAGCCCCTTTCGATCGCGGCGCTCACGGCGCTGCTCGCCCAACTGCACGACGTAGGACACCACGGCGATCAGCAGCCCCAGCAGGAATGCGATCGCGGCGGCGTAGTTGAGCTCGCGGTTGATGAACGCGAGGTTGTAGGCGTAGTAGTTCGGCGTGAACGAGTTGGTGATGGCATCCGGAGCGATCGCATTGAGCAGGCTCGGCTCGTTGAACAGCTGGAACGAGCCGATGATCGAGAAGATCACCGTCAGCAGGATCGCCGGGCGGATCGAGGGGATCTTGATGCTCCACGCGATGCGGAACTGACCGGCACCCTCGATCTCGGCTGCTTCGTACAGCTCCATCGGAATCGCCCGGAGAGCGGCGTACATGATGATCATGTTGTAGCCGATGAACTCCCAGGTGACGATGTTCATCATCGAGCCGAGGATGCTGCCCGGCGAGAGGAAATCCGGAGTCCCCCAGCCGATGCCCCGCGCGATCTGCGCGAGCGGACCGAAGTCGGGGCCGTAAAGGTAGCCCCACATGAGCGTCGCGATCACCGCCGGCACCGCGTACGGCATGAAGATCAGCAGCCGGATGGTGCGCGATCCCCGAGCCCGGCCGGTGTCCAGCGCGAGCGCGAGGAACAGTGCGAGCCCCAGCATGATCGGCACTTGGATGACCAAGAACAGCGCCACGCGACCGAGGCCGCCCCAGAAGTTGGGGTCGGCGAACGCGCGGGTGTAGTTGGCCAGGCCGGCGAACTGCTCGCCGCCGATGAGCCTGCTCTCGAAGAAGCTGAGGTACCCGGCGTAGACCAGCGGAGCCACGAGCATCGTGAGGAAGACGGCGAAGAACGGAAGGATGAACAGATACGCCGCGCGATGCTGGCGGCGGGTGGCGGCGTTGCGGCGCCGCGGCGGCATGGGTGCGGCGCGACGCGGCGGCGCGTCGGCGACGGTGGCGCTGTGGGAGTGCGACATTGCTGCTCCTTGAAGTTGTGTGAGGGGGCCGGGGCCGGTCGCGATGGTGCGACCGGGCCCCGCCCGTGGCTCACTCGACGGTGAAGCCCTGGTCCTCGGCGTAGGAGACGAGCTGGTCCTGCCAGGCATCCAGCGCAGCGGCGATGTCACCCTTGGCGGCGATCTGGGTGCCCATGGTCTCCTCGTAACTGGAGTAGACGTAGTCCATGAACGGCAGCCACTGGAAGTCGGTGTCGACCGTCTCCGAGATCTCGGCGAACAGCTTGTTGACCTCCTGTCCGCCGTAGAACTCCGACTTCAGGTCGACGAACGCCGGATCCTCCAGCACGGACACCTGCGGCGGGAACAGGAACTGCTCCGTGGCCAGGCTCATCGCCGATTCCTGGTCGTGGTTGATGAACTCGGCCAGCACGTAGGCGGCGATGGGGTTCTCGCTCGTGGCGAGCACCGCGTCGGAGGACCCGCCCCAGTTGCCCGAGACGTTCTCTCCTTCTTCCCATTGCGGCAACGGCGCGGCGCGCCACAAACCCGACGTGCCCTCTGCGGTGCCCTGCAGGAACACCGGACCCCACGCGGCGGTGAGCCAGCCGGCGTACTTGCCGTTGGCCAGGCCCTGGTACCACTCGTCGTTGAAGTCGACGTCGGTGGAGATCAGGTCGGCTTGGATCAGTTGGGTCCAGTAGTCGGCCACCGCCTTCGCCTCGTCGCTGTTGACATCGATCGTGACGGTCTCGGCACCGTCGTAGCCGAAGGGTTTGACGCCCGCCTGCCAGAAGAAGCCGATCATCTGGCCGGCCTGTGTGGCACCGAGGTTGGAGATGTACGAGCCGGTGGCTTCCTTCACCGCCTGCGCCGCCTGCGCGTACTCCTCCCACGTCGCGGGCGGCTCGGTGATCCCCGCCGTCGCGAGGATGTCCTCACGGTAGAGATTGCCCATCGGCCCGACGTCCTGCGGGATCGCCCACACCGCCTCGTCGGGTGAGACCTGGTTCCACGCCCACTCCACATAGTCGTCGGAGATGTCGTCCGCGCCGTATGGGGCAAGATCCAGCAGCGACTCGCTCAGCACGAAAGAGGGGATGTACTGGTACTCGACCTGCGCGACGTCGGGCGCACCTTCGCCTGCTTCGATGGCGCTGCGCAGCTTCTGGTAGTGCGGCAGCCCCTGCCCGACGTTTTCCACCGTGACGTCGATCTCTGGGTAGGTCTCCTCGAACATCGCCACCTGCTGGTCGATGTCGGGCACCCAGGTCCAGAAGGTCAGTTCGGTCGGCGTCTCCATCGCCGCATCGATGTCCTCCTGCGTGATCTCACCCTGCGCTTCCCCGCCGCCACCGGTTCCGCCCGTGCAGCCGGTTAGCACCAGCCCCAGCACGGCGGTTCCGCCGAGCAGCACCACTGCTGTACTCCGCGACTTCCTCATGGTGTTCCTCCTGTGATTGTCGGATCGTGTGATCCCTTGGTGCTCACCGCTCGAGGAAGGCCCTCGTCGACCAGGCCGGCAGTGAGACGTCGGTGCCGGCGGCGAGGGTGTCTCCGCTGACGGCGTCGGACACGGATGCCGCGAGCGTGACCGCCTGCGGCTCCCATCCCCAGTTGAAGATGAACCAGGCGCGGCCGCCGTCAGGCAGCGTGCCCGACGAGACCGTGACCGGCAGTGCGCGCTCGGGCGCCAAGGCCTCGGCCACCGGCCGAGCGACCGCCCAGCGGACGAGGTCGGCGGCGAGCCGAGGCGACGGCACGGTGCCGACAACAGTGATGCGCCCACCGCCGTGCCCGTTGGTCGTGATCGCGGCGAAATCACCGAAACGGGGGTGGTCGTACCGGGCGAGCACCTCTGCGTCGCCTGCGATCAGCCCGTCCGCCCAGCGCTGGGCCGCCCCGTCGGTCGTCTCGAACCCGCCGGCGCCGCGTACCGGGAGGTCGGATGCCAGGTTCGAGAACTCCTCGTAGCTGACCCCCGCGGCATCCGCCAGCCGGGCCGGCGCGACCTCCGTGCGTGCCCGCGCCTCCTGATCGCCGTAGCCGGTGCGGATCCCGACGATGAGGTGCCCGCCGGCGGCGGCGTATTCGCGCAGCAGGTCGAGGTCTTCATCCGATGCCGCATACAGCGCGGGCGCCGCCAACACCGGCCAGCGCGCGGCAAGCTCCGCCGCACCCAGCGCGTGCGCCTGCGCGACGTGCAGCACGCGCGCCTGGGAACCGGCGTCGATGACCCCGCGGTGGAAGGCATCGAAGATGTGCTGGTACGACTGACGATCGGGCCCGCCATCGGCAGCGGCCAGCGGTGGGGCGAACTCGAAGGCGTACCGGCTGTCGTTCGACCACAGCAACGCGACGTCGGCATCCGGTACGAAGCCGTCCAGCGCGTCGCCGATCGCCCGCAGCGCGGCGCCGATCTCCGACACTTCGCGGTACACCCGACCGGGCCGCAGGCTGTGCGGCAGCACGCCGCCCCAGTAGGTCTCGGTGCCGTAGGGCAGGGTGTGCCAGTGCCAGTACTCGATCATCGCCGCGCCCCGGGAGATCAGCGAGAACGCCACTTGCACCAGCTGGCCCGGGTAGGGCGGGAGGTTGAAATCCGCACCGCCGATGGACTGCGCGTCGGTCTCGGTGACCAGGAACCGGTCCTGCTTCGAGGAGTACAGGCGGTCGGCCTGCCGGAACAGGGCAGCCACCCCCGTCGACGACCACGGAGTGGCCGGCGGCAGGTCGAGCGTCGCGTCGAGGTGATCCTGCATCGCGTAATAGGGGTTGCCCGCCGTGACATCCAGCGCCGAGACCACCTTCTCGTCGTCGACGGCGGGGCGCGCATACGCGATGCAGGTCGTCACGAACTGCCCCGGGCGCGCATATTCGCGCACGATCCCCGCCTGCCATGCGATGAAGTCGGTCGTGAGCTCCGACTGGTAGCGCCGCCATGCCAGGTCGTACTGCGGCAGCGAGTTGCCGTCGGGCGTCCACAGCTCCGACCAATCAGCCAGCCGGTGCGACCAGTAGGTCAGTCCCCACTCGCGATTGAGGGTGTCGACATCGCCGTATACGGCCTGGAGCCAGCGCACGAAGCCCAGGAAGACGCCGCGGTTGTGGAACAGCAGCATGCCCGGCTCGTTGTCGACCTGGTACCCGATGACGGCCGGATGGTCGGCGTATCGCGCGACCACGGCGCGGATCACCCGCTCCGCGTGGAACCGGAAGGCGGGGTGCGAATAGTCGACCTCCTGACGAGACCCCCACGGCATCGGCTCACCGGTGCGGACCTCCGCGGCGATCTCGGGGTAGGCCGATTGCAGCCAGGGCGGCACCGCATACGTCGGCGTGCCGAGGATCACCGAAATTCCCCGCTCGTGGGCTCCGTCCAGAACCGGCTGCAGCCACTCGAGGTCGAACTCGCCATCCCGCGGTTCCCACGTCGACCACACCGACTCACCCACGCGGATCACCGAGAACCCGGCATCCTTCATCAGATCGAGATCGGTCGCCGTGCGCTCGCTCTGGTGGTACTCGGCGTAGTAAGCGGCTCCGAAGAGGATGCCACTGGACTCGGGCCGCGGGTGGGAGGTCATCTTCTCGGCTCCATCGTCGTATCCGGGGACGATGGACGTCGCATGTTTTCGACAACATCGTCGGCTCGCGTCCTACTATGTTGCCGACAACATCACCGCGTCAAGAGTAGGATCGCGGGGCTACCCGAGAGGACATCGGCCAATGACACCCGACATGGCGCCGCTGGGCGGGGCGCCGACCGAGTCGCGCCGTCCCTCCACGATCTACGACGTGGCCACGGCGGCCGGTGTCTCGCATCAGACCGTGAGCCGCTTGCTGAAGGGGTATGAGGGAATCCGCCCCGAGACCCGCGCGAAGGTCGTGCAGGCACTCGAGGAGCTGGACTACCGCCCGAATCTCACCGCGCGGAGCCTGAAGTCCGGCCGGTCGCACCGCATCGCCGCGTTCACCCACGAGGCGTCGGAGGTGGGCCCCAGCCGCATCGCAGAGGGGGCAAGCGCCGCGGCACGGGACGCCGGGTACGTGCTGGATCTGGTGTTCGTGGACATGCACAGCCCCGCCGCGATCGAGCAGTCGCTCGAACTGCTGACACGGCACGCCTTTGCGGGCGTGCTGGCCCTCGCCTCCAGTGACGCAATGCTCCGCGCGCTGGCCGAGGTGGAGTTCGGGGTTCCCGTGCAGTTGGAGACCGAAGCGGCAACCCACTCGAGTTTCTCCGAGACGGCGACCACCGCGCTCGTCGAGCACCTCGCCTCGCTCGGGCATCGGCGACTGCTGCACATGGCGGGACCGATGACCTGGTCAGCCGCGCGCGGGCGCCAGCACGCGTATGAGACGGCGACGGCTCACCTGGGGCTGGAGTCTGCCGGGGCGCTTCACGGCGACTGGTCCGCGGGCTCGGGGTATCGGGCGGTGGCGGAGCTGACCGAGCTCCCGGATGCCACGGCTTACGTGGTCGCAAACGACCAGATGGCCCTCGGCGTCATGCTCGCCCTCAAAGAGCGCGGTCTGCGCGTACCCGACGATGTGAGCGTCGTGGGCGTGGACGACATTCCGGAAGCCGCATATTTCGATCCGCCGCTGACGACAGTGCGCAACGACTTCGACGCCACCGGGCGCGCGGCGGTGCAGCGCCTCATCGCGCGCATCGAGGGCGCCGCGCCACCGCCGGCTCCACGGCGCGCGACGGAGGTCATCGTCCGTCGTTCGTCGGCGCCCGCACCGGCGCCGGACCCCGCGGGGCGAGTCCGCTAAACGCGTTCCACGGATCTGGCTGTAGCCGGCGGGGCGCCGATTTCTTGAATGCTGTGGTCACCGCAGGGGATCTTGGTTGCGCTGGCGTGCTGGATACGGCTCACGAGGAACCACCGGATATCGCTGCGCAGTCGGCACCAGCCGACCACGTACCAACGGCCGTTCGTCGATGCGAACATCAGGGGTTCGACGTCGCGGCTCGTTTCGGTGCCGTCGCCCGACGTGTAACGGATGCGCACGACGCGTTGGTCGGCCATCGCCTCTTCAAGCGCGGACCTGATCGCCCGGGTTGCAGGAGCTGGAGAGTCGATCCAGACGCGCCGGGCGAGCTCGTCGGCCTTCATTCGGGTTCGAGGGTCGAGGACGTCCAAGATCTTGCGAACGCCGACCACAGCGAGATCCGCATAGGGGGCATCGCGGGCAGATGAGACCGCCGCGAGAAGCGCCACGGCCTGGGCGGGTGTCAGGCTGACCGGCGGCAGGTTCGTTGCAGCCGCCAGTCCGTAGCCGCCGCCGGGGCCGGGGCGGGACCAGATCGGCGCACCGCTGTTCTCGAGTGCGTCGAGGTCCCTCTTGATCGTGCGCACGGACACCTCGAACTCGGATGCCAGCCGTTGCGCAGTGCATCCGCGAGAGCCGCTGCGCCGCAGCATCTCCGACATCGCGTGGAGCCGCTCCGCTCGCTTCATGTGGCCACCCCGGGACAAATCCTGCCAGAAATAGTGACAACCCGTTGTCCAGAGCGCTTGCGAAGATCGGGGCATGGCGACGAACACGAACGAGGGGACCACCGTCCTGATCGCGGGCCACTGGCTCGGCGCTTGGGCCTGGGATGAAGTCCTCGAGCACCTCACGACGATGGGCTGTCGAGCGCTCCCCATGACCCTGCCGGGCCTCGACGAGGCGGACTCCGAACGAGCCTCCCGCACCCTCGATGACCAGGTGGCGGCGATCGAGCGGGTCATCACCCGGGCCGCAGCTGCCGACGGCGAACCTGTGGTCGTCGTGGCGCACAGCGGCGCCAACGGCCCGGTGAGCCTGGTGCTCGACCGGCATCCCGAACTGGTGCGGCGCGTGGTCTGGGTCGACAGCGGCCCGGCGACGCCCGGCATGGCTTTCGCCCCGGATACCCCCGAAGACCTCGACGAGCTTCCGCTGCCGCCCTTCGAGACGCTCGGTGCGCAGGCGAGCCTTGAGGGCCTGAGCGCCGAGGCTCTCGCGCGTTTCCGGTCCCGCGCCGTCCCGCAGCCCGGCCCCGTGCTGCGCCAGCCGGTGGAGCTGACCGACGAGGCACGGCTGCAGGTCCCCACCACCCTGGTGTGCTGCTCGTTCCCCAGCGCGCAGGTGAGGGAGCTGGCCGATGCCGGCCACCCCATGTTCGCCGAGGTGGCCAAGCTCGAGAATGTCGAGTTCGTCGACCTGCCGACCGGCCACTGGCCCATGTGGAGCCGTCCGCGCGACCTCGCCGAGATCATCGCGGCGGTGGGAGCCCCCCCGGTGAGCGCAGGCTAGAGGCGCCGGGTGCTCGCCCGCAGCACCAGCTGCGGCACCCGCGGCTCGGGGTACTGCGGCGACTGCTCGTCCTGCAGGATCGCCAGCACGGCAGCCATCGCGTCCTGACCGAGCCCGACGAAGTCCTGGCTCATGGTCGTCAGCGGAGGCGAGAAGTGCGCCGCTTCCGGGATGTCGTCGAACCCCACGACGCTGACGTCGTCGGGCACCCGCAGCCCCGCCGCCTCGAGCGCGTGCAGCAGCCCGACAGCCATCTGGTCGCTGGCGACGAACACCGCCCCCGGCACGCCATCGGCCAGCAGCCGCTGCCCGGCGCGGAATCCCGAATCCGGCGACCAGTCGCCCCGCATCGCCGGGCGAACCGTCGCACCCGCCTCGTCGAGGCGCTCGCGCCACCCGCGCAGCCGCTCCTCGGCATCCATCGACCCCTCGGGGCCGGCGATGTGGCGGATGTCGCGGTGCCCGAGCTCGAGCAGGTGCGACACGGCGGCACGGGCGCCCTCGCACTGGTCGATCGTCACGCGCTGCGCGCGCCGCCGGGCGTCGGATGCCACCGCGACGAGGGGCACACCGAGCTCCCAGCCGTCGAACGCGGCCAGCGCGGCGCGCTCGTCGACCACCAGCACCATCGCCTCCACCGACTGGCGGATGAGCATCTCGGCCGCCGAGCGCAGCGACGGCACCTCGGCATCGGCCAGGCTCATGGTGATGACGGCGTAGCCGGCGTCGCGCGCCGACTCGTTGACGGTGCGCACGGTGCTGGCCGGGCCGAAGTCCGGCAGCCCCGTCGCGACGAGGCCGATCGTGCGGGAGCGGCGGGTGACCAGGGCCCTCGCCGCCTGCGAGGGCACGTACCGCAGCTCCGTGATCGCCTGCTCCACCCGCTCGCGGGTGGCGGTGCGCACGTTGGGCAGGTCGTTGAGCACACGCGACACGGTCTGGTGCGAGACGCCGGCCAGACGCGCGACATCGAAGATCGTCGCGACGCGCCCGCGATCACCGCCGTTGCCACTCACCTGCTCCGCCGGCTCCCCTCGGGCGCCGTCGTCGTCCGCGCCTCGCCCATCATTATCCCGGGGGCGCGGGGCCTTTCCGCGCCGGCGGTCATCGGCGTCGCGCTGTCAACACGCGCTGCAGCACGATGAACACCAGCAGCAGCGCCCCGATGAAGATCCTGGTCCACCACGACGACAGGGTGCCCTCGAACGAGATGATCGTCTGGATGATGCCGAGCACGAGCACGCCCAACACCGACCCGAGCACGAAGCCGTAGCCTCCCGCCAGCAGCGTGCCGCCGATCACGACGGCCGCGATCGCGTCGAGTTCGGTGCCGATCGCCGTCAGCGGGTACCCGGAGAGCGTGTACAGGGTGAACAGCACGCCTGCGATCCCCGAGCACAGCCCGCTGATCACGTAGACCAGCACCTTGGTACGCGCCACCGGCAGGCCCATGAGCAGACCACTCTGCTCGCTGCCACCGAGGGCATACACGGTGCGCCCGAACCGGGTGCGGTGCAGCACCCACACCGCGACGACCACGACGACGACCGCGATGATGACGCTCGGGGTGATCGACAGCCCGCCACCCAGCGGGATGCGGCCCACCCCCAGGGCGATGAACGTCGGGTCGCTGATCGAGATGGAGTTCTGGCTGATGATGTAACACAGGCCCCGCGCGAGGAACATCGCCGCGAGCGTCGCGATGAACGGCTGCACCTTGAAGTAGTGCACCATGATCCCGACCAGCAGGCCGAGCAGACTCGTGGCCAGCAGGATCAGCGGGATGACGGCATACGCCGGCCATCCCGACTGCAGCAGGCTCGCCGCGATCATCGTCGACATCGCCACGACGGCGCCCACCGACAGGTCGATGCCGCCGGTGAGGATGACGAACGTCATCCCGACGGCCAGCACGATGAGGTAGGCGTTGTCCACGAGCAGGTTCAGCAGCACCTGCCCGGAGAAGAAGCCCGGGTACCGGATGCCGCCGCCGATGAAGACCGCCACGAACAGGATGAGGGTGACCAGCACGGGTCCGTACTTCGGACTGGTGAAGGTGCCGCGGATGCCGCCGGTCGCCCGTTGCAGCGGGCTGCGCACGGGGGCGGGCGTCGGGGCCAGGGAGATGGTCATGCCGCTGCCACCCCCTTGCCCGATCGCAGGGCCAGTCGTCGCCGGAATCCCCGGAACGCCTCGTTGGTCGTCGGCGACTGCAGCAGGCACACGATCGTGACGACCGCGGCCTTGAACACCATCGTGGCGATCGGCGGGATGCCGACGGTGTACACCGTGGTCACGAGCGTCTGGATCACCAGCGCCCCGATGAGCGTGCCGGTCAGCGAGTAGCGGCCGCCGGCCAGCGACGTGCCCCCGATGACGACCGCGAGGATCGCGTCCAGTTCGATGAACAGGCCGGCGTTGTTGGCATCCGCCGCCATCGTGTTGGCGGTGAGGATGAGACCGGCCACGGCGGCGCACAGGGCGCAGAACGTGTAGACGGCGAACAGCAGCACCCGCGCCCGGACACCGGCCTGACGGCTGGCTTCGGGGTTGATGCCGACGGACTCGATGAGCATCCCCAGCGCGCTGCGCCGGGTGAGTGCGGCGGCGATGAGGAAGACGGCCGCGCCGATGTAGACGGCCACCGGGATGCCGAACCAGAACCCGGCGCCGAGCACCTTGAACGGCGGGCTGTTCACGGTGAGGATCTGCCCCTCCGTGATGAGCATCGCGATGCCGCGGCCGGCGGTCATGAGGATGAGTGTCGCGATGATCGGCTGGATGCCAAGCACCGAGACGAGGAACCCGTTCCAGAGGCCACACACCAGGCCCACCGCGATGGCGGTCAGCACCGCGACGGCGACGACGCCCGGATCGGCGGGGTTCGACGCCCCGAGCAGGATGCTGCAGGCCACGGCGCCGGAGATGGCGCACACCGCACCGACGGACAGGTCGATCCCCCGGGTGGCGATCACGAGCGTCATGCCGACGGCGATGATGAGCGTCGGTGCGCCGTTGCGGAGGATGTCGATGAGCGACCCGTAGAGGTTGCCGTCGCGCATCGTGATCGTGAAGAACCCGGGGAAGGCGACCACGTTGATGAGGAAGAGGACCACGAGCATCACGAGTGGCCAGAACAGCCGGTTCGAGACGAAGCGGGCAAGGGCGGCGGTCATGCGCGTTCTCCCTGGTCGGTGAGCGGCAACTCGGATTCGGAGGGCTCACCCTCGGCGATGAGGGCGAGCAGGCTGTCGACGGTGAGGTCGTCGTTGGGGAGATCTGCGACCTTCTCGCGGTCGCGCATCACGATGATGCGGTGGCTCAGGCGCAGCACCTCTTCCAGCTCGGCGCTGATGTAGACGACGCTCATGCCGTTCTCGGCGAGGCTCACGACGAGCTTTTGGATCTCGGCCTTCGCGCCGATGTCGATGCCGCGGGTGGGCTCGTCCAGGATCAGCAGGCGCGGGGCGACGGCCAGCCACCTGGCCAGCAGCACCTTCTGCTGGTTGCCGCCGGAGAGGTTGCGCACGATGGCATCCGCGTCCGGGGTGCGGATGTTCAAGGCCTGGATGTAGCTGTCGGCCAGTTCCTGCTGGCGTTTCTTCGGGATCGGTCGGAACCAGCCGCGGTCGGCCTGCAGCGCGAGGATGATGTTGTCGCGCACCGTCAGTTCGTCCACGATCCCTTCGCTGCGGCGGTTCTCGCTGGAGTACGCGATGCGCGCGGACAGCGCCTGACGCGGCGTGCGCAGCCGCCGCGCGTCGCCGCGCACCGTGAGCTCCCCGGTGTCGGCACGGTCGACGCCGCCGAGGAGCCGCGCGATCTCGGTGCGCCCGGAGCCGAGCAGGCCGGCGAAGCCGACGACCTCGCCCTCGTGGATCTCCAGGTCCAGCGGTGCGACGGCGCCCTTGCGGCCGAGACCCCGCGCGCGCAGGAACACCGTCGCGTCGCCCGGTCCGGCATCCTCCCTCACCCGCTGCTCCAGGTCTTCCAGGGTCGCGATCTCCTTGCCGATCATCTTCTGCACGAGATCGATGCGCAGCAGGTCGGGCGTCAAGTACTCGCCGACGAGACGTCCGTTGCGCAGCACCGTGAGCCGGTCGGCGATCTCGTAGACCTGGTCGAGGAAGTGCGAGACGAACAGGATCGCCACACCGCTTTCCTTCAGGGAGCGGATGATGCGGAACAGCTCCGCGACCTCGTCGGCGTCCAGGCTCGAGGTGGGTTCGTCGAGCACGAGCACCCGGGCGTCGACGTTGATGGCACGGGCGATGGCGATGAGCTGCTGGATGGCCAGCGAATGCGAGCCGAGCAGCGACCCGGCATCGATGGCCAGGCCCAGGCCCTCGAGCACCTCGGCGGCCTGCGCTTTCATGCGCCGGACGTCGATCGACCCGAATCGGCGCGGTTCGCGGCCGAGCATGATGTTCTCCGCGACCGACAGGTTCGGCAGCAGATTGACCTCCTGGTACACCGTGGAGATGCCGGCATCCTGCGCCTGCGCGGTGGTGCGGAACAGCACCTCGTCGCCGGCGAGCCGGATCGAGCCGGAGTCGATCTGGTAGACGCCGGTCAGCGCCTTGATGAGGGTCGATTTGCCGGCGCCGTTCTCGCCCATGAGCGAATGGACTTCGCCCGGGAACATGCGGAAGGAGACACCGTCCAGCGCGCGGACTCCCGGGAAGGAGATCGTGATGTCGGTCATCTCCACGATCGGGTCGGGGTGGCCGGCCGGTGGAGCGGGGCGGGTGGGCTCGGTCATGTGCGTGTTCTCCGTCGAACGTGCCGGCGTCGGTCAGGGCGTGGGGCGAGGGGCGGGTGCCCGGCGGCATCCGCCCCTCGTCCTTCCGATCAGTACTGGCGGTCGGGCAGCGCCTCGATCGCCTGCTCCTGGGTGAAGGTCGTCTCCTCCGTGATGATGCGCTTCTCGACCTCGCCGCCCTCGTTGAGGGTGGTGATGATGTCGACGAGCTGCTGGCCCAGCAGCGGCGAGCATTCCACGATGAAGTTGATCTTGCCGTCGGCGAGCGCCTGCATGCCGTCCTTGACGGCATCCACCGTGACGATCTTGATGTCCTCGCCGGGCACCATGCCCGCCGCCTCGATCGCCTCGATCGCGCCCAGACCCATGTCGTCGTTGTGCGCATAGACGAGGTCGATGTCGGGGTTGGACTTGAGCATCGCCTCCATCACCTGCTTGCCGCCGGCGCGGGTGAAGTCGCCGGTCTGGCTGGCGATGACGGTGAGGTTCGGGTTCTCCGAGATCACCTCGGCGAACCCTTCGGCACGGTCCAGCGCCGGTGCGGCACCGGTCGTGCCCTCCAGCTGCACGATGTTGACCGGCTCGGTGGTGTCGGCGTACTCCTCCAGCACCCACTGCCCCGCCTTCTCACCCTCGACGATGAAGTCGGATCCGAGGAACGACACGTACAGCGACTCGTCCTGCGAGTCGACGGCGCGGTCGGTGAGCACGACGGGGATGCCGGCGGCCTTGGCCTCGTTGAGCACCGCGTCCCAGCCGGTCTCGACGACGGGCGAGAAGGCGATGTAGTCGACGCCCTGCTGGATGTAGGAGCGGATCGCCTTGATCTGGTTCTCCTGCTTCTGCTGCGCGTCGGAGAACTTCAGCTCGATGCCGGCCTCCTCGAACGCGGACTGGATGTCTTTCGTGTTGGCCGTGCGCCACCCGGATTCGGCACCGACCTGGGCGAAGCCGACGACGAGATCCTCGACGGCCTTGGGGCCTTCGGTTTCGCCGCCTCCGGCTCCGCCGCCGCCGCTGGCACAGCCCGCGAGACCGAGCAGCAGCCCCGCTGCCGCCGCGATCGAGATGAGCTTCTTCTTCATTGAACAAACCTCCCTGTTCCCCCCTCGGCGCGGCTGTGCGCCTTGGTGCATGGGCGACCCGGCTGGGATCGTGGCCATGATGTTAGCGCTCACTGTTAGCGCTCACAAGAGGTTTGGTGAGGAGTTCTGGGCGGCCGGGATCTGCCCCGGCCACCCGATCGCGGCGGCTATGCGATCGCGGTGCGGCGGGTGAGATCCGGATGCCGCGGCGGCACGAGCCACGACACGATCGCGATCGCCAGCGGCAGACCGACGGCCAGCAGCGTGAGCCAGCCCCACGGCAGGTCGGTGAGCTGCGGAGGGTTGTAGTTGTTCTGGCTGGCGAGCACGACGCCCCACACCGGCAGGATGCCGGCGATCGCACCCGTCACGGTGCCCAGCCCGGTGATCACCAGCGCCTGCCACAGCGCGATGCCGCGGCGCAGACGCCTGCTGCCACCCACGGCGGCGAGGGTCGCGTCGTCAGGACGGCGCTCGACCCGCGCGAGGCCGAGAGCGACCGCACTCGCGGCGACCACGAGCGTGCTCGTGGCGCCGAGGATGAGCCACAGCCAGCTGGCGGGTGCGGGCGGGCCGCTCTCCAAGTGGGGCCACAGATAGACGTCGCCGTCTGTCCGCGACGCGGCCTCGGTGCCGGCGCGCAGCCGGTCCATCGCGGTCACGGACAGCGGCTCGTCGTACGCGGCAACGAGGGTGAAACCGCCGTACCCGACGCCGAGGCGCTCGGCCGTCTGCGGCGCGATGACCACGCCCCACGGCAACGCCACGGGCGCACGCAGATCGACGACCTCGAGCGAGCGGCCCTCGCGCGACTCCCCTATGGTGGCATCCCAGGCACCGTCGATCTGCTTCACGGTCACCGTGCCCACCTCGACACGGCCGTCGTCGGTGAGGAACCGGGGGTCGGTGACGATGGCCGCGCCGGCGCGGAAGGCCGCGCGGGCGGAGCTTGGCACGGCAAGCCCGAGCGCTGCCTCGAGGTCGGCGTCGTCGACCACGGCCAGGGCGTGGTGGTGTTGAAGGGCCGCAGCACCGGCCGGGAGGCAGTCCATGTTTCCCGGCGCAGCATCCGCGCAGTCGACGTAGTCCTGCAGCGCCGGGGCGACCACCGTGGCTTCGGGATTCTGCAACCGGCCGGACTCGTCGTACACGCCGGGCCAGCCCTGGGTGCGCACGAGCGCGACCGCTGCCGGGTCGGTGCGGGCGAGTAACGATCGCGCTCGCTCCTCGCCGACGGTGAGCAGCGCATCCCGGTCGTCCCCGTCCCCGTTCCCGAGCGACGCGACGAGGGCGACGCCGCCGACTGGTGCCTGGTAGAACCAGCCACGCTCCGCGGCACCGAAGCCCACCGCGACCCCACCGAGCGCAGCCGACGACAGGAACGCAACGGCGGCGATGGCGGCGAAGGCCGGAACGATGCGGCCCGGATTGGCCGCGGCGTCGCGGGCCGCAATGCGCGGGGCCAGGCCCAGCCGCGACAACACGAGGGCAAGCAATGTCAGCAGCCAGTGACCGGCGAGGATGACGCCCACCTGCAGCAGCAGCGGGCCGGCGATGATGCCGATGATGCCGACGACCCACAGCGGGTGCGGCGTGCCGTCGGCGACGACGGGATCGACCGTGGCGAGCACCGTCCCCGACACCGCAGTGACACCGACGCCCGCCGCGAGCAGGAGCGACCCCCACAGCGGACGATCCGTGCGCACGCGCACCGGGCGCCGCGCGCCGCGCAGCGCAGCGATGACCTCGCCGCGGGTGGCGGCGCGCGCCGGCATCAGCGCGGCGAGCGTGCCGACGATCGCGGCGAACACGACGACACCGACGAGCGCCGGCCACGGGACGTGCAGCCCCCAGAACGCGGCAGCCGAACCGTCGTCGAGCAGGTGCAGGAACAGGATGCCCAGCCCGATGCCGAGTCCGGAGCCGATGACGCCGCCGACCAGACCCAGCACAGTGCCCTGCAGCAGCACGATACGGAACACGTCTCCGCGACCGGCGCCGACGCTCGCGGCGACAGCGAGCGCGCGCTGCTGTCGCCGGGCGCTGACGGAGAACGCGGCACCCGCCAGCAGCACCACGAGGTAGCCGCTGAACGCTGCGGCAGCAGCCACGATCGCCACGATCGACCAGACCGAGGCTGCGGACGAGCCCGGCGCCGCACCGGCCCCCGGGTTGGCGTACAGCTGCCGGTCGAGCACGACGAGGCCTTCGCTGTTGAGCTCTGCCACGTCGTCGGCGGTGGGACTCCACTCCGGGAGGAACCAGCGCGTGGACGTCACGTCCACCTGCAGGGCCCGGAGTGACGCGGTCGCGGGGAGGAAGACGACCTCCGCGGCATCCGCGTCTTGGGCTTGCGTCATGACGCCGCTGATCGTGAAGGATGCCGCAGGCTCGGTGAGCACCAGGTCGTCGCCGACCCGAGCGCCGAGGCGCTCGAGTGCGCCGGGCGAGACCATCGCCTCGTCGGCGGCGCGGGGGGCCTGGCCCTCGCGGATCTCGAAACGTCCCTCGAGGACGGGGTCCCACGCGTCGCCGATGACGGCGGCGAGCGAGCCGGTGCCGCCCGCGGTCTCTGCGGTGACGGCGCCGAAGCCGATCTCGATCGGGTCGAGCCCGGCCGGCAACAGCGGCGCGGCGCTCTCGGGCATCGGCTGCTCCGGCTTCACCGGGATGCCGGTCATGTCCTCACGGTCGAGTTCCCACCATGTGGGCTCGTCGAGGTACTGGCGCAGTGACGGATCGGGGCCGTTCACGATCGCGACCCAGCTATCGGCCTGGCCTAGCTCCGCCGTGAGTGTCTCCTCGGTCGTGGGCACGTGGCTCATGCCGAACACGATGCCGCCGGAAACGAGCGTCATGGGCAGGGCGATGAGGGCCACCACGAGCAGGCTCGAGGCCCACCCGCGGCGCACCTGCCGCGAGGCGAGGCGCAGGTCGGCGCGCAGGCGTGGCCATGGCGAGCGGCGCTCGGTGGGCGATCGCTCGGCGGGTTCGGCGGAGGGCGGCCCCGCGAGGTCGGGTGCCGGGGCGGTGACGGTCATCGGGCGTCGCTCAGCAGCGAGTCGGCGCCGGCGCGGCGGGATTCGTCGACGACCCGGCCATCGCGCAGGAACACGATGCGATCGGCCCACGCCGCGTGGCGCGGCTCGTGAGTCACGAGGATGCCGGCGGCACCGGCATCCACTCGCGAGCGCAGCATCTTCATCACGGCCTCTCCCGTCACCGAGTCGAGGGCACCGGTGGGTTCGTCCGCGAGGATCAACCGGCGGCCGCCGACGACGGCACGGGCGATCGCGACGCGCTGCTGCTGTCCGCCGGAGAGGTCGTCGGGGTAGGCGTCGAGCTTGTCCTCGAGACCGACTGCGGCGAGCGCGTCCTTGCCGGCCCGGCGCGCCACCCGGGCCCGGAAGCCGTCGAGCTCCAGCGGCAGCGTGACGTTCTCCATGGCCGTGAGGGTGGGGATGAGGTTGAAGTCCTGGAAGACGAAGCCCAGCGACTGGCGCCGCAATCGGGCGAGGTCGCGTGGGGATGCCGTGGAGAGGTAGGTGCCCTCGACGATGACCTCGCCGGTGGTCGGCTGCTGCAGGCCGCCGGCGATCGACAGCAGCGTCGACTTGCCCGAACCGGAGGCGCCCATCACGGCAACCAGCTCGCCGCGGGCCACGTCGAGATCGACGCCGGCCAGCGCGCTAACCGCGGTCTCCCCCACGCCGTACTGCTGCGTGACGCCGACCAGGCGCAGCACGGGTTCGGTCATCGGACGACCTCGTGCTTCGTGTCTGCCTCGGTCTCGGCCTGTGCTTTGGCGGGGCGTCCCCGCTTGGGCTTGTCGGTGGACAGCTCCAGCGCCATCGCGTGACGCGGATGCATCGCCAGTCGCTGCTCGGTGTGATCGAGCCAGCGCACCTCGGCCTCGGCGGTGAAGATCATCGAGTCCACCACGAGCGACCAGGCCAGCTCCTCCGGCCCGTTCGGGTCGGCGCCGGCATACTTCGCGCGCTGCAGCTCCTGCAGCTGCATGAGCGATGCCCGGCGCTGGGTCTGGATCACGTCGGCGACATCGACGCCGGGGAGCGTTGCGGCGACGGCGAGCTTGATGGCGAGCTCGTCACGAGTGCCCTGGCCGCGCTCCACCGGCATCCCGAGCCAGGTGCGCACCTCGGCGCGGCCGGCATCCGTGATCTGCCAGTACACGTGCCCCTGCTCGTCGATGTCGCCCTTTTCCACCAGCCCATCGCGCTCGAGGCGGTCGAGGGTGTTGTAGATCTGACCCACGTTCAGCGGCCAGACCGACCCGGTGCGCCGGTCGAACTCCGCGCGCAGCTGGTAGCCGTAGCACGGCCCCTGATCGAGGATCGCCAGCAGGCTCTGTCGTACCGACATCGTGTCTCCCATCAATACATACCGCGTATGTGATTTCTGAGTATATACATACGCAGTATTGGGATGTCTAGCCGGGATCGCGTTACCGTGGAGGAGCGGGAGGTGGCAGATGACGGACGATCCCCGGGTGCAGGCGGCGCGCTATCGCGTGGACAAGCTGCAGCGTGAGTTGGACGGCGAACCGGAGCCGGAGCCGGATGCCGCACCCGAGGCGGACCGCGTGCGCTCCAGTCCCGGCAGCTCGACCGCGACCGACCGTGCCGCATACGTCGAGACCGCCATCCAGCAGGCCATTCGTCGTGGCGAGTTCGACGATCTGCCGGGCGCAGGCAAGCCGCTCGAGGGGCTCGGCGAGCAACACGACCCGAATTGGTGGATCCGCCGAAAGATCCAGACCGAGAAGCTCACCGGGCTCGGGCCGCCGTCGCTGATGCTGCGTACCGAGCACGCGGAGTTCGCCGAGCGGGCCGACGCACTCCACCGCGAACAGGATGTGCGCGAGTACGTCGAGGACTTCAACCGCCGCGTGATCGAAGCCCGCCGGCAGTTGCAGGGCGGGCCACCGGTCGTGACGCCGCTGCGCGACGTGGACGAAGAGGTGGCCGCGTGGCACGAGCGCCGCGTGCGGCGGCACGCCGCGGCATCCGTCGCCGACGCCGACGCTGCGGCGCGCTCCCGACGCCGCTGGTGGCGGCGCGGCTGACGCACCCTCCGCACTGGGTCGTCACGAACGTACCTGCCTCGCCCCCACACGGGGCATTTTTCGACGACCGAGCGCACCGGCATCCACTTCGGTCGTCACGAAGGGCCCTCGCGCGCCCCGGGACGGAACGTTCGTGACGACCGAACCGCGGCGGCGGGGATCCGCCGGTCGGGGGTCATCACTGGGGAAGGTAGCCTTGCGGCCGTGACTTCCCCGGAATCCCCCTACATCGTGGCCACCGACGGCGCCTGCAAAGGCAACCCCGGGCCGACCGGCTGGGCATGGGTCGCCGCCGACGGAAACTGGGCGGCAGGGGCCATCCCGCAGGGTACGAACAACATCGGCGAGCTGATGGGGCTGCTCAAGGCCATCACCGACCACCCCGACGAGCCGAACCTGCACATCCAGGCCGACTCGAAGTACGCCATCGACACCTACGAGTCGTGGATGGACGGCCACCGCCGCCGCGGCTGGAAGACCTCCACCGGCGCCGCCACCAAGAACCGCGAGCTGCTCGAGCAGCTCATCGTCGCCCGCGACGCGCGCCGGGCTGCGGGCCTGCCCGACGTGGTGCTCGAACACGTCCGGGGCCACCGCGGCCACGTGCTCAACGAGTGGGCGGACGAGCGAGCCGTGCGCGCGGCCGAGCACGCCGCGAAGGGCGTGGCCAGCGCTTGGTCCTCGCTCGGCGGGCACGACAAGCTTGACGTCACCGACGCTCCCAAGAAGAAGCGCTGACCGGGCAGGTGCCACCCGCCGCACCTCACCAGGTCGAGACGTACGGCGACACTTCCTGCGCGGCGGCCTTGCGGATGAGCGGCAGTTCGCCGTCAACGGCCTGATCGATGCGGGCGTGCACCGCCGGCGAGCGCAGCGCGTAGCCGTCGAAGTCCGCCGCGCTGGCGTAGACGCCCACCGGCAGTGTCAGCGCCTGGAAGAACCCGACCAGCGGGCGTAGCTGATGCTCGAGCATGAGCGCGTGCCGGTCGCCGCCGCCGGTGGCCGCCACCAGCACCGGAGTGCCGACCAGGGCGTACTGCTCGACGAAGTCGAACAGGTGCTTGAACAGTCCCGTGAACGAACGCCCGGTACACGGTGGTCTTGGTCGGCGCGTGCAGCGATCCGGAGACGCCCACGACGCGCAGCGGCCCCGCGCCGGACGTCATCGGCGCGACCGCTCGGCTGCCCCACCGACGAGTTCGAACCCGAATTCCACCGGCAGCGGCAGCTCCCCCGGGCCGCCCCGGCGCTGCGCCAACACACCCAGCGCCCGGGCGACCGCGGCGTTCAACGGCGCCGCGACTCCGGCCGACCGGGCCGCGAGCGCCACTTCGCCGCTGAGGTAGTCGACCTCGCTCGAGGCACCGCGCGCGAAACTCTGCCACGTCGACCCGCGGCCGGGCTCGTGGCCGGGAACGTCGCCCACCTGCAGCCGTGCGCCGTCCCGCGGCGGCGGCGCGACCGCCAGCCCTGCCGCGGAGAATACGGCGCGCGCCTCGTCGGCCAGCGCCGCCTCGGCATCCTCGGCCTCTTCCCGCGTCGCGTCGAACACGTCGATCACGGTGCGCAGGTTCGCGATGAGCTTGCGGCGCTTGGCCGCAGCGACGTCGGGCTCGACGGATGCCGCGAATCCTGCGGCCGCCAGGGCGAGGCGGTGCCGTTCCTCCTCGGCCGGCAGCGACCGCGGATACCCGCCCAGCCACGCCGCGCCCACGATGGGGTGCGCGGCCGACACGATCACGCCCGGTTCCAGGTGACTGGCGGGGACGCCGACGGACACCCCGATGACGGTGTCGAACCGGCGCAGCGCGATGCGCTCGGCGGCGAGGCCGTTCTGCACCGTGAGGATCGGCAGGTCCGCGACCACCCCGCGGCCGTCGGACAGCGGCACCCAGGCGATCGCGGCGACGGTGCGCTCGGCATCCTGCGCCTTCACCGCCAGCACGATCGTGTCGGCCCCGGTCGGGCGCGCGTCGGTGATCGAGCCGGTCACCTCCAGCGGCACGACCTCTTCACCGTGCGGCCGGCGCACGCGCAGCCCGTCGCGGACGATCGCGGTGTGTGCCGGCTCCCGCGCGACGAGCACGACGGGAACCTGGGCGAGCGTCCACTGCGCGGCCAGCAGCCCCCCGACTGCCCCCGCACCCACGACGATGTAGCGACTCACGGACGCCCGCCCGGCTCGGACCCGAGCGCCACGGGGCGGTCGGGATGGTTGGACCACTGACTCCAGGAGCCCGGGTACAGCTGCGGCGCGAATCCGGCGAGCGTCAGCGCGAGCGCGGTGTGCGCGGCGGTGATGCCGGAGCCGCAGTACACCCCCACCGGCCGGTCGTCGCTGACGCCGAACTGTTCGAAGCGCTCCCGCAGTGCCTCGGGCTCGAGGAAGCGTCCGTCGGCGTCGACGTTGCCGGTCGTGGGCGCGTTGACCGCACCCGGCACGTGACCTGCCCGCGGGTCGAGCGGTTCCGAGTCCCCGCGGTAGCGCTCCGCGGCACGCACGTCCAGCAGTACCCCGCTGTCGGGCAGCCGAGCGGCGTCATCGATGGAAAGACGGGGCAGGAACCCCCTGCCGAGGGTCACGGCGCCGGGCTCCGGCACGACGGTGCCCTCTTCCAGCGGGCGGCCGGAGGCGACCCAGCCGGCGAGAGCGCCATCGAGGATGCGCACGTCGGGGAGGCCCGCGTCGGCGAGCACCCACCACGCCCGCGACGCGGCGAAGGAAGTGAAGTCGTCGTAGATGACCACGGTGTCACCGTCGTTGATGCCCCAGCGCCGCGCAGCCTGGCCGAGCTGCGTCGCCGACGGCAGCGGGTGGCGCCCGTCGGTCGGTTCGCCGTGGGCGGCCAGCTCGCGGCCGAGGTCGACGTACACGGCGCCGGGGATGTGACCCGCGAGATACTCCGGGCGCCCATCGGGGCGGTCCAGCCGCCAGCGCACGTCGAGGATGCGCACCGGGGCGGAACCTGCGATCAGGTCGGCGAGGGCGTCGGGGGTGATGAGGAGGGACATGGTTCTCCCGAGGGGTCGGTCGCCGGCGTCACGAGCAGGCAGGGGCGGTGCCTTCAGGCTAGGAACTTCGCGGCGCCGCGTCACCCCCGTGCGCGGTGTGTGACAACGCCTTTCGTCGTATGACGCCCCGTGTCGGAGTGTCGTCGGATGCCGCGCGGGAAGCAAACGCGCCCCCGGCACGTTGCGTCGGGTGTGGACTACGGACATGACCTGCTCTTCGGCACCTTTCTGACCCCGGCGGCGGCCAACCCGCAGCAGGTCGTGCAGCTGGCTCAGCTGAGCGAGCAGCTGGGTTACGACCTGGCGACCTTCCAGGACCACCCCTACCAGCCGCGGTTCCTCGACACCTGGACGCTGATGTCGTACGTCGCCGCGTCCACCACGACGATCCAGATCGCCCCCAACGTCACGAGCCTGCCGATGCGACCGGCGCCGGTGCTCGCGCGCGCCGCGGCATCCCTCGACCTGCTCTCGGGCGGGCGCCTGAACCTCGGCCTCGGTGCGGGGGCGTTCTGGGACGCGATCGAGGCGATGGGGGTCCCCCGGCTCACCGCCGGTGAATCGGTCGAAGCGCTGGAGGAGGCGATCGACCTCATCCGGGAGCTGTGGGCCGCCGGCGAGCGCGGAGCAGTGCACGGCGGCGAGCACTATCCGGTGCACGGCGCGAAGCGGGGGCCCGCCCCCGCGCACGACGTGCCCATCTGGCTCGGCGCCTACAAGCCGCGGATGCTGCGCCTGACGGGACGTAAGGCCGACGGCTGGCTCCCTTCGCTGGGGTATATGAAGCCGGGCGACATCGCCGCCGGCAACGCCCGCATCGACGACGCGGCATCCGGCGTCGGCCGCCACCCGGGCGAAGTGCGCCGGCTGCTCAACATCTCCGGCGGCGAGAGCGCCGACCAGCTCGTCGAGCTCGCCCTGCAGGACGGCATGTCGGCGTTCATCGTGAGCAGCGACGACCCCGCCCTGCTGCAGCGTTTCGCCGCCGAGACGATCCCCGCCGTGCGCGAGGCCGTCGCCGCCGAACGCGCGCGCGTCGGCGTGGCCGCGCCCGGGCGCAGCGCCGCGGCCATCTCCCGCCGGCGCGAGGGCATCGCCTACGACGACGTGCCCGAGTCGCTCCGCGAGAACGCCGTCGAGCCCGGCGACTTCGGCTACCGTACGGTGCGCTCCACGTACCTGCGCGGCGGGTCCCCGGGCATCGTGCTGCGACCGCGGAATGTCGCGGAAGTGGCGGATGCCGTCGCGTTCGCCCGCCGGCATCGGCACCTCCCCTTCGGCATCCGCAGCGGCGGGCACGGCGTCAGCGGCCGCAGCACCAACGACGGCGGCATCGTCGTGGACCTCGGGGCGCTGTCGCAGATCGAGGTGCTCGACCCCGAGACCCGCCGGGTGCGGATCGGCCCGGGTGTGCGGTGGATGCAGGTCGCCCGCGCGCTCGAACCGCACGGGTGGGCCATCTCCAGCGGCGACTACGGCGGCGTCGGCGTCGGCGGACTCGCCACGGCCGGCGGCATCGGCTTCCTCGCCCGCGAGCACGGGCTGACGATCGACCGGATGGTCGCCGCAGACGTGCTGCTGGCCGACGGCACGGTGGTCCGCACCAGCGCTACCGAGAACCCCGACCTGTTCTGGGCGGTGCGCGGCGCGGGGGCCAACGTCGGCATCGTGGTGGCGTTCGAATTCGAGGCGTCGCCCGTCGGCGACCTCGGCTGGGTGCAGCTCGCCTTCGATGCGAGCGACCTGGCGGGCTTCGTCCGCGGCTTCGGCGCCACGATGCAGGCGGCGCCTCGCGACGTGACGCTGTTCGCGATCCTCACACCGGGACGTGACGGCCAACCGCCGATCGCGCAGGTGTACGGCGTGGTCGACAACCCCGACCCCGACACGATCATCCAGCGGCTGCAGCCGTTCGCGCAGCTGGGGCCCCTGGTGGGGCAGTCGGTGCAGCTGTCGACGTACGCCACGGTGATGGCCAACGCCGCAGATGCCGTGCACGACGGGCAGGGCGAACCCCGCTTCCGCTCCGGATTGCTGCGCGACCTCGACGCCGCCGCCGACGCGATCGCTGCGCTGGTGGCCTCCGGTGCGAGCCCGTGGTTCCAGATCCGCTCGGTGGGCGGGGCGGTGGCCGACGTGCCGGCGGATGCCACGGCGTACGCGCACCGCGATGCCGCGTTCTCGGTCACCGCGATCGGACGCGGCACGACGTTCGATCACCTGTGGGATGCCGTGGCCGCCCACTTCGACGGGCTGTACCTCAGCTTCGAGTCGCGCACCGACCCGGCCCTCATCGAGCAGGCGTTCCCGCCCACCACCCTCGCGCGGTTGCGCGAGGTGAAGCGCCGCTATGACCCCGAGGTGCTGTTCCGCGACAACTTCAGCGTCGCCTGACCCCGCGCCGCGCGGGTCAGGCCGGCGCGACCGGGTCGCCGAGCGACAGCATGAGCCGGTTGGCCCAGTTGAAGAACGCCGCCCCGTGGACGACGTCGGCGATCGCGAGGTCGTCCAGCCCCGCCGCGCGCAGCCGCCGCACGTGATCGGGTGAGAACTGCGACGGGGTGCGGGTGAGCGCGACGGCCGCCGCGACGATGGCGTTCCACCGCTCGTCCAGGTCCGCAGTGACGCCGGTGTCCAGCAGCCGCTGCACGTCGTCATGACGCTTGGAGTGGTGCGCGGCGAACCGGGAGTGCACCGACGCGCAGAACACGCACCCGTTCAGCCGCGACGCGGCGGTCGCGGCGAGCTCGCGCTCGGCCCGCGGCAGGCCGCCGTCGGTGTTGTAGAAGATGTCCTTGTCCACGCGGGTGCGCGCGCCCAGGATCTCCGGGTCGCGCACCAGCAGCCGGAAGTAGTCGCTCGACGCCCGGCCGCGGTCCACGAGCCCGTCGTAGTCCCGCTCGTCGAGGTCGTCGACCGCCTTCGGCTCCAGGTGCGGCGTCCAGCCGACCTGGTCCTGCGTGAAACGCTCCGGCACGGTCGTGGTCGGTGTCGTGGTGCTCATGCTGCGGCCTCCTCGGCGATGGTCTGCAGGCCAGCGACGACCCGCTGCTGGAGCGACAGGAACGCCACCAGCTGAGACAGCGTCACGATGCCGTCCACGGACCACCCCGCCTCGGTCAGGGCAGCGAGTGCGGCGGCATCCGCCTCGCGGGGGCGCAGCACCAGCAGGTGCGCGTGTTCGAGCGCAGTGGCAAGGCGCTCGCCGAGCTCGGCGCGGACGGCGTCGTCCGCCCGATAGCGCAGCCCCTCGGTGTTCTCGTGCTGTAGGCCCGGCTCGGCGTAGCGGCCGAAGGGTCCGGATGCTGCGGCGGCGGATGCCTCGGCGGCCACGATCCCGGCACGGTCGGGGTCGATCGCCGCGGCCCGGTCGCGGTAGAACGCGGCGGTGTCGTCGTCGCCGGTGACACGCGTGACGAACGCCGCCACCAGGGCCCGCTCGGCGAGGGTCACCTCGTCGGCGCTGCGCGGCGCGAACAGGGCGTCGAAGCTCGTCTGGGTCTCGGTGCGCGTGACCGGCCGGCGCCGGCGCAGCGCGTCGAGGGTGGACCCGGGTTCGATGCCGACGATCGCGTCGACGACGTCCGGTGGGGGGGCGGTGCTCATGCGTGGCTCCATTCGAGGGCGGGGGTGGATGCCGCGGCCTGCCAGCCCAGGGCCGGCGCGACGACGGTGGCGAACAGTTCGATCGAGCGCAGCACCAGTTCGTGCGGCGCGTCGACGGAGTGCACCTGGAAGGCGATCTCGTCGGCGCGGGCGAGCACGGGATCGGCGGCGAGCGAGGCGGCAACCTCGTCGGGTGTGCCGATGTGGGTGTCGGTGGCGCGGATGAGCTCGTCCAGGTCGCCATCGGGGATCACCTGGCCCGTGCGGCGCAGCCCCTCGGCGGCCCGGCGCAGGCCCGCCTCGGCGTACCGGCGGGCCTCGTCGCGGTCGTCGGCGACGAACACGGTGCGCGAGGCGGTGACGCGCGGCGTCGCGCCGGCGGGAAGCGCCTGAAGGTACGCGTCGATGATCGGGTCCTGGATCTCGGCGAGGGTCGCGTCGGGCGCATCGGCCGGGCGCGGCTGGGTGCGCGAGAGCAGCAGCCCGTCGCCGCTCACGCCCGCCCGGGTGCCGCCGCCGGCCGAGAACGTGGCCTGCCAGACGCGCTGGGCCAGCGACCCGGCGGCCGGATACAGGGTCGCGCCGCCACCGATGTCGCCACCGGACAGCGCCGCCTGCAGCACCGCCAGCTTGCGCTCGTACTGCAGCGTCTTCTCGTGCGGCTCGATGCCGAACGGCACGAAGGTCGCGGGAGATCCGCCGCTGCCCAGCCCCAGGTCGATGCGCCCACCGGAGAGCAGGTCGACCACGACGGCATCCTCGGCGACGCGCACCGGGTCCTCGAGGGTGAGGGTCACCACGCCGGTGCCGAGCCGGATGGACTCGGTGTGCGCGGCGACATGCGCGAGGAACACGAAGGGTGACGGCAGCCCGCCCTCGGCGGCGCGGAAGTGGTGCTGCGCGACCCAGGCGCGGCCGATCCCGAACCGCTCGGCGTGCTGGATCTGCTGCGTGGCGAGACGGAACCGCTCCGCCGGCGCGGCGTCGTCCAGCAGGCGGGTGAACAGTGCCAGGCGCTTGGTCATGCCGGTACTCCTTCGGTGGGCACGGCTGCCGTTTGCGGCGCGGATCGCCGCGCGCCGCCGGGGATGGCGGCGAGCAGTCGTGCGGTGTCGTCGTGTTGCGGGTCGGTGAAGATCCGCTCGGTGGTGCCCGATTCCACGACCCGTCCCTGCCGCAGCACCGAGACGGTGTCGCTGATGCGGCGGACGACGGCCAGGTCGTGCGAGATGAACAGGTAGGTCACGCCCAGGTCCCGCTGCAGGTCTTCCAGCAGCCGCAGGATCTGCGCCTGCACCGTGACATCCAGCGCCGACACGGCCTCGTCGAGCACGACGACGCGGGGGTTCAGCACGAGTGCGCGGGCGATCGCCACGCGCTGCCGCTGGCCGCCGGAGAGTTCGCGGGGATGCCGCTGCAGCACGGTGGATGCCAGCGCCACCCGGTCGACGATGTCGGCGACCCTCGTGCGGCGCTCGTCGGCCGTACCCAGCCGGTAGTTCACGAGCGGTTCGGCGATGATCGCCGCGACCTGCTGCCGCGGGTCGAGCGAGGCGAACGGGTTCTGGTAGACCATCTGCACGTCGCGCCGGAACGCCGCGGCGCTGGCCCGGTCCCGCCGCGCCACGTCGTGCCCGCCGGCGACGACGGAGCCGGCGGTGGGCCGCTGGAACCCCATCACGATGCGGGCGATGGTGGTCTTGCCGGACCCGGACTCGCCGACGATCGCGTGGGTCGTGCCCGGCGCGACCTGGAACGACACGTCGTCGACGGCGCGGAGGGGTGCGCGCTTGCGGCCGCGCGGGAACTCCTGGGTGAGGGCGGACACGACGATGGCGGGCTCCGCGGATGCCGCTGCATCCGTCCCCGCTGCCGGCACCGACTGCGGCGCGCGCACCGCGATGTCGAACGAGGGCGCGTCGGCGATCAGCTGGCGCGTGTAGGCGCTCTGCGGGTCCTCCAGCACCCGCGTGGTGTCCCCCGCCTCCTGCACCCGGCCGTCCTGCAGCACCACGATGCGGTGGGAGCGGTCGGCGGCGACGGCCAGGTCGTGGGTGACCATGAGCACGGCGGTGCCGTGTTCGCGGCGCAGGTCGTCGATGAGGTCGAGGATCGTCTTCTGCACCGTCACGTCCAGCGCGCTGGTCGCCTCGTCCGCGATGAGCAGGGCCGGCTGCAGCGCGATCGCCGCTGCGATGAGCACGCGCTGCTTCATGCCGCCGGACAGCTCATGCGGGTACTGGCGGGCGCGTACGTCGGGCTCGGGGATGCCGACGCGGTCGAGCAGTTCCAGCACCCGGCGCTTGCGTGCGTCATTGTCCTGCCAGCGGTGCACGCGCAGCACCTCTGCGACGGAGTCGCCGATGCGGGCCACCGGGTTGAGGGAGGAATGCGGGTCCTGCGGGATCCACCCGATGCGGGTGCCCCGCACCGAGCGGAACTGCCGGTCGGTCCAGCCGGTGACATCGAGGTCGCCCAGCAGCACCCGGCCGCCGGTGATGCTGCCGTTGGAAGCCAGCAGGCCGGTCGCGGCCTGCGCCGTGGTGGTCTTGCCCGACCCCGACTCGCCCACCAGCGCCAGCACTTCGCCGGGGGCGATCGTGAAGTCAACGCCGCGGACGGCGTGGGCCCGGGCACGGCCCACTTCGTAGGCGACCTCGAGGCCGGCGACGGTCAGTACGTCCTGCGACATCAGCGACGTCCCTTCTCGGCGGCGACGGCGCTCAGCCGGTTGGCGCTGAGCACGACGATGACCACCACAACGCCCGGGAGGGTCGTGAGCCACCACGCGGTGGCGATGTAGTTGCGGCCCTCCGCGATCATCAGCCCCCACTCCGGGATGGGCGGCGGGGCGCCGTAGCCGAGGAACCCGAGCGCCGAGATCGCCAGGATCGCAGCGCCGAAGTTGAGGGCGGCGAGCGCGAGCACCGGGGTGAGCGAATTGGGCAGGATGTGGCGGCGCAGCACCGCCCAGAACCGGCCGCCGCTGGCATAGGCGGCCTCGACGTAGTCCGTGCCCCGCACCCACAGCACCTCGGAGCGGGTGAGGCGGGCGAAGCTCGCGATCGCCCCGATGCCCACGGCGATCGCGGCCTGCACCGTGCCGAAGCCCAGGATGATGATGAGGCTCAGCGCCAGCAGCAGCCCCGGGATGGCCAGCAGCACGTCGACGATCCGCATGATGACGTCGTCGACGATCCCGCCGACGGTGCCCGCGACGACCCCGAGGAACGTGCCTGCCACCAGTCCCACCGTGACGGCGACGAGGGCGCCGGAGAGCGACTGCACCGCGCCGTGGACGACGCGGGCGTACATGTCGCGCCCGGTGGCATCCGTGCCGAACGGATGCAGCGCGCTGGGCGCCTGCAGCGCGGCGGCGGCATCCCCTGCGAACGGGTCCAGCGGCGTGAACAGCCAGGGCACGATCGCCCAGGCGACGACGACGATCAGCACGAGCCACGACCCGATCTCGGTCGGGCGCACGCGCCGCACCCGCGCGCGCCACCCGGCGCGGCGGGGTGCGGCGGCGGTGGGCGGGTCGAGGCGGGCGGCGGCCTGCTCATCGACGATCTCGGTGCCGATCCCCACGAGGGTCTGCGCGCTCATGCGGTGGCTCCTTCCTTCACGCGGCTGGCCAGCCGCGGATCCAGCAGCGGGTACAGCAGGTCGACGATGAGGTTCACGACGACGAACGCGGCCGCCGCGAGCACGACGATCGCCAGCAGCACCGGGGTGTCCTGGTTTGTGACCGACTGCTCGGTGATGCGGCCGATGCCGGGCCGGGCGAAGACGGTCTCGGTGAGCACCGCGCCGCCGATCAGGTCGCCCAGCAGCAGCCCCGCCATCGTGAGCGTGGGCAGGATCGCGTTCTTGGCGACGTTGCGCCGGAGGATCCACGACGGCGACGCGCCGCGCGCCCGCACGACGGTCACGAACGGCTGCGCGGCGACGTCGTCGATGCTGCGCACCAGGATCTGCGCCAGCGGGGCGGACAGCGGCACCGCCAGGGTGATGACGGGGAGGATCAGTCCTTCGATGGGGCCCGGCGCAATGACCGACACCCAGCCCAGCTGGAAGCTCACGACCTGCACGAGCATGATGCCGAACCAGAACGTGGGGATGGAGACCATGAGCGGCGGCAGCGACCGCAGCGCGTCGCGGATCCAGCCGAACCGCGGCACGCTGGACAGGAACGCGATGCCCGCCGCGATCAGCACGGCCACGACCAGGGCGATGCCGCCGAGGATCAGCGTGTGCGGGACCGCCTCGCCCAGCAGTTGCCGCACCGGGGTGCCGGTCTGCAGCGAGTAGCCGAAGTCGCCGGCGACAAAGCCGAGCAGGGTGTGCACGTACTGCGCGTACAGCGGGGTATCCACGCCGAAGCGCTCCCGCACGTCGGCGATCTGCTGCGGAGAGAGCCCCAACTCGGGGTTTTCGTACTTGATCATGAGCGCGTCACCGGGGAGCGCCTGCAGCAGCAGGAACGCCCCGGTGAACGCGACCAGCAAGACGACGACCGCCTGCCCGGCCCTGCGGACGAGGTACCTCATCAGTCGCTGAGCCAGACTTCGTAGAAGCTCGGGCGGGCGACGGATTCGAAGGTGACGCCCTGCACATTCGTGGCGGTGCCGTACACCTGCGGCTCCTCGAACAGCGGGATGACGTAGGCCTGCTCGGCGAGGTACTGCTGCACCGCCTGGCTGTCGGCGATGCGCGCGTCGGCATCCGGCTCGGATGCCACCGCCTGCAGCAGCTCCTCGAGCTTCGGGTCGCCGATGCTCTGGTCGTCGTAGTCCAGGTTCAGCAGCGCGTTGCGGTTCTGCGAGAAGAACTGGCTCTTGATGACATCGAGATCCGCGCGGGCGACCATCGAGTGGTTGATCTGCACCTGGTCCGCATCGCGGATCGCCTCGGCGGCGGTCCCGGCATCCGCCTTGAGGATCTGCAGATCCACGCCGAGCTTCTTCAGCTGCTGGCTGATGAGGGTGAGCGCCTCGAACGAGCGCGGCTGCGGTCCTGCTTCGTTGACCACGAGGGTGAGCTGTTCGCCGTCCTTCTCGCGGATCCCGTCGGACCCGACGGTCCAGCCGGCTTCGTCGAGCAGTTGCTCGGCTTTGTCGGGGTCGTAGGCGAACGCCTCGGCGGTGTCGACGTAGCCGAGCGCGCCCTGACTGAGCACCGACGTGGCCAGCGGGTACTTCTCGGAGTAGATCGTGTCGACCACCTCCTGGCGGTCGACGCCGGCGGTCAGGGCCTGGCGCACCCGGATGTCGGCGAGGATGCCGTCGCGGAACCGCAGGCTCAGCGCGTTGTTTACACCGTTGGTCTGCGGCGCGTAGATCGTGAACCCGGCCCCCTCCACCTGGGCCTCGTCCTGCGCCTCGACGTAGCGGACGTAGTCGGCCTGGCCTGATAGCAGGGCGCCGATGCGCACGCTGTCTTCGGGGGTGACGTTGATCTGCACGGCGTCGAGGTACGCGCGGCCCTGGTGTGCGCGGTCCGGCGGCGCCCAGTCGTAGTCGTCGCGGGCGGTGAGGGTGAGGGTCGCGCCGATCTCCTCCGCGGTGATCGTGAACGGACCCGACCCGATCACCTCGGCGGAGTTGCCGGGGGCGAACTGCTCGAGGGTGAAGTCGAGGGTGGATTCCGACAGCAGGCCGGAGTTGTTCGTCGACGTCGCCTGCAGGAAGCCGGGGGCGGGGGCGCTGAAGTGGAAGGTGACGGTGTCATCGTCGACCACTTCGCTGCGCTCGTAGTTGTTGATGGCCTCCGAGACGGTGAGGCCGCGTTCGGCGTCGCCCAGGCCGTACAGGTCGAAGTTCTTCGCGACCACCTCGGCGTTCAGGTCGCTGCCGTCGGAGAAGGTCACCCCGTCGCGCAGGTTGAAGGTGTACTCGGTGGCATCGGCGTTCACCTCCCAGTCGGTGGCGATCCAGGGCTTGAGCTCGAGCGTCTCGGGGTCTTGCCACACGAGCCGGTCGAACACGTTGTTGACGATGCCGCCGTTGGGATAGAACCCCGCCGACGGCGGGTAGAGCGTCGTGTGCGGCTGGTGCTCGAGGTACACCAGGGTGCCGCCCTCGACGGGGTCGCCCGCGGCGGCGTTCGTACTGGGGCCGCCGGCCGGGGCGGCGCAGGCGGTGAGCGCGAGCAGAGCCAGTGCCGCGGTGGCCGCGGCGGCGGAACGGTGCGGGAAGGAACGGGACATGGCGGTGCTTTCTCTTCGGTGCGCGCGGCCGATCAGGCGGTGGCCTGCGCGAGGTCGGCGATTTCAGTGGCGGCCGGCGGCAGCCCGAGCCGCTGGCGCGACAAGCGCGAGATCGGCCAGCTCGGCGGCCAGCGCACGGGACCGGGACGACGTGCCGGCATGCACGATCGGCAGGTGGCCCTGCGGCGGCCGGGCGGTGTTGAGGGGACCGGTCACCCGGATGTGCGTGCCGTGGGCGTCGGTGGCGTGCAGCCCGGCGGGGTCGATCAGCCGCGCGGCGTCGCGGCCGGGTTCGGCGTGTGCGCCCGGGTGCCGCCAGCCGGAGGGGTAGGCGCCCAGCGTGCGCACCATGGCCCCGAGGGTGAGGCGGCGGGAGGTGCGGGGCATTGTGTCTCCTGAGGTCGCGGACGGCGGTGCAGCCGACTGGTGGCGGCGTGCGGTCAGCGTAAGGAGGATGCGCCGGCCCCCGAAGGGGCGATCGGGGAATGTGTCGGCCTGTGTCGAGCGGGCAGGCGACGCCGGGTGGAGCGGGGGGCGCCGCGGCCCGTTGTATGGCGAAGTGTGACGCGCTGCCGCGTCAGCGCGGTGGTGTCGCGACCGCGCCGTGGCCGGGGCGGTGGAGGAACCCGGATGCCGCACCGAGTGCACCGCCGACGAGGGTGTCGACGATGCGCTCACCGACGAAGGCGGTGCCCAGCTCCCCCGTCGCCGCGCCCGTCAGCAGCAGCACGAGCGGCGTGATGAACACCAGAGCCAGCCCGTAACTGCGCACCACGAGCAGCTCGACCACGAACTGCAGCAGGGCCAGGACCGCCGCGAGCCACAGGCCTTCGACACCCCACGGCGCGATGAGCAGGAACACTCCGGCGCCGGCGACGGTGCCCAGCATCCGGTGCAGGCCGCGGGCCACGGCGACCCGGCGACCGACCGCCACCCCCACCACGCCGAGCGCCGCACCGACGACCCAGTACGTCCGCTGCGGGTCGACGGCCGCCCCGATGGCGGTGCCCACGATCGTCACGACCGCGGCGCGCAGGAACATCGTGCCGGCGACGCCGGTGAGCACCGGGCGGGGAAGCAGGTGCCGCAGTGGCCGCGCCGAGACGCGGCGCACGCTCGGCCACAGCAGCGGGGTCAGCGCGAGCAGGTAGGCGAAGCCGATGCCGAGCGCCAGGGTGCCCAGGTAGGTCAGCGATTGGGCGGCATCCATCGCGGAGGCGATCTGGCCACTGAGCCCGTAGATCAGCACGAAGAACAGCGGCCCCGGTGCGCCGAGGGCCAAGCCGTACATCGTGGCCGCCGCCAGCAGGGCCACGATGACCAGACCGGCGAGCGAAAGGGCGGGGACGTGTGCGCACGCGACGCCCAGCGCGGCGGCGGCGAGCAGCCCCGCTCCGATGAACGGGAGCACTCGCGCGCGTTCGGCCGGCGGCAGGGCGCTGGCGTGGATGATCACGAAGGCACCGGCGGCTGCGCGGTAGCCCAGTTCCGGTGCGCCCAGCACGGTGAACACCGCGATCGGGGCGACCATGGCGACGGCGGCCTGCAGGGCGAGCGGCCAGCGCGGCGCCGGAGCAGGGGTCAGCCGGAAGAGTCCGGCGACGATGTCGGTCAGCGCGGCGCGCGCACGCGACATGGGTCCTCCGGAGGTGGGCGTGAGCCTTCCACGGTAGTGCGCGGTGATCCGGGCATGCTGAGTGTCGACGTGCGGTGGTAGCGTCCCGGCCATGACCGAGGATGTCCGCACGACGTGGTTGCTCGATTCCGATCCGGCGCTGCGCTGGCAGGTGGAGCGCGACGTGATTCACGACCCGCCCGAGGTGTGGCAGGCCACCCGCGCCCGGGTCCCCCGCGAGGGGTTCGGCGCGCGGCTGCTGGCGCTGCAGGATCCGGATGGGCAGTGGGCGGGTGGATCCTTCTTCCCGCACGATGCCACCGAGGACGAAGACGGGCAGCCGTGGACGGCGACCACCTGGTCCCTCAACGCGCTGCGGGAGTGGGGTGTGGATGCCGCAGCTCTCGGTGATACGGCAGCGCGCCTCGACGCGAACTGCCGGTGGGATTACGACGACCTGCCGTATTGGGGTGGCGAGGTGGACTGCTGCATCAACGCGTACACACTGTCCAACGGCGCGTGGCTGGGAGCCGACGTCCGCGGCGTCGGCCAGTGGTTCCTCGATCATCAGCTCGCCGACGGCGGCTGGAACTGCGAGTGGATCGAGGGGTCGACCAGATCGTCGTTCCACTCGACACTGAACACGCTCAAGGGGCTGCTCTGGTACGAACGCGTCGTCGGCGGCGACGACGAACTGCGCGCGGCGCGGCATGTCGGGCAGGAGTATCTGCTCGAGCGGCGGCTGCTGCGACGGCTGTCGGACGGGGAGCCGGTTGCGCCGTGGGCGACGAAGCTCACCTATCCGTTCCGGTGGCGATTCAACGCCCTCAACGCGCTGGACCACTTCCGCGAGGCCGCGCGGTTCGACGAGGTACCGCCGGACCCGAGGCTGGCCGATGCGGTCGAGGTGGTGCGGGCGGCGCGGCGGGCGGACGGCACGTGGTTGCAAGAGGGGCGGGAGCCCGGCCGGGTGTGGTTCCACGTGGATGTGGAGCCCGGCGAGCCGTCGAAGTGGCTGACGCTCATCGGCACGCGGGTGCTCGACTGGTGGGACGCCGCCGCGCCGCGCTGAGCGCGCGGGCGCGGGCGCGGGCTACCGGGCGCGGGGCGCTTCCTCCCCAGGCGGGGATGTGGTGAGTTATCCACAACCCCTGGTCAGGCGTTGTTTCAGCGCCCTTCAATGTCGGAGGGGGTCGGCAGGATTGGGGTATGAACACCTCCCCGACCACCACCGCCGCACGGACGGCCGTGCTGTCGCATGAGCAGGTGATCTCCGGGCTGGAGGGGGTGCGGCGGCGTCGGGCGGAGGCGGATGCCGACGAGGTGTGGTTCCTCTCACAGGCGGAGGCTGTTGCCCAGGCGCAGACCGCCCGCATCCCGTCCAGTGAGGGTCGGGAGCGGGAGATGCCGTTGCGATCGATGGCCGCGGAAGTCGGCGCGGTGCTGCGCCGCTCCGATCACGGCATGCGCGACCGGATGCACGACGCCACCGTGCTGGTGGACGAGTTCGCTGCCACGTTCACTGCGCTTCGGGAGGATCGCATCGACCGGGTCCACGTCCGGATCATCCAGGATGCCGGCGCCCGCATCACCGACCCGCAGGTGCGGGCCCGGTTCGAACAGGCGGCGCTCGTCGTGGCGGAGCAGGACACCCCGGGACGGGCGAAGCCGACGATCCTGATGCTGGCGCAGCGACTCAACCCGGTGCCGCTGGAAGAGCGGCACAAGGAGGCCGCGGCCGGCCGGCGAGTGTGGGTGCGGGACCTGGACGACGGGATGGCCGAACTCGCGGCGCTGCTGCCGGCGGAGCTGGTCTACGCGATGCGGGACCGGCTGAACCAGCACGCCCGCCAGATCGCGGACGCCCACCGCGCCGCAGTCAAAGCCGCAGCGGAGGCCGAAGCCGAAGTGATCGCCGCGGATGTGATCGCGACCGATACGCGCACCATGGACCAGATCCGCGCCGACGTGCTCACCGACCTGGTCCTCACCGGACACGCCACCGCACCCGCCGCCACCGGGGCGATCCCGGAGGGCACGGCGATCGTCGCGCAGGTCCAGGTCGTGATCCCCGCCCACACGCTCATCGGCATCGGCGACGAACCCGCCGAGCTCGTCGGATACGGACCGATCACCCCCGACACCGCGCGACGGCTCGCCGCGACCGCCGACGTGTGGGAACGACTGTTCACCTCACCCACCACGGGCGCGGTGCAGCAGGTGCTCACTTATCGGCCGACCCGGGAGATGCGCAGACACCTCGACGCCCGCGACGAGCACTGCCGGTTCCTGGGGTGTCGAAGACCGGCCCGCCAGTGCGACCTCGACCACACCCATGACGCCGCGCTGGGTGGGCCGACCTGCCTCACCAATCTCGCGAACCTGTGCCCGGGTCGACATCACCCGGTCAAGCACGGCACCGCGTGGAGCGTGGTGCAGAAAGCCGACGGCATCCTGGAATGGACCAGCCCCACTGGCCGGGTCTACACCGACATCCCCCGACGGGTGCTGGAGTTCATGGCCCTCGCCGCCATCGAAGAACCCGCACCCTTCTGATCAGGCGCCCGGACCGGCAGGCCGACCCCTGTTACCGGTACCATCACCGCATGACACGCACCGTCGTCCCCACCCCGCTGTCCGCCGCCATCGAAGACGCGATCGCGCGGGTGCGTGCCGAGGTCGCGGCGTTGCACGCCGAGTTGGTGCGGTATGGCCTGGTGGTGTGGACGGGTGGGAATGTGTCGGGGCGGGTGCCGGGGGCGGATCTGTTCGTGATCAAGCCGTCGGGGGTGTCGTATGACGAGCTGGGTCCGGAGAACATGATCCTGTGCGACCTGGACGGCACCGTGGTGGCGGGCACGCCGGGCAGTGACCGGTCACCGTCATCGGATACCGCGGCGCATGCGTTCGTGTACCGGAACATGCCGGCGGTGGGTGGGGTGGTGCACACGCATTCGCCGTATGCCACGGCGTGGGCCGCGCGCGGTGAGGCGATTCCGTGTGTCATCACCGCGATGGCGGATGAGTTCGGTGGGGAGGTGCCGGTGGGTCCGTTCGCGATCATCGGGGACGACTCGATCGGCCGGGGCATCGTGGAGACCCTCACCGGGCACCGGTCGCGGGCGGTGTTGATGCAGGGTCACGGGCCGTTCACGATCGGGGCGACGGCGCGGGATGCGGTCAAGGCCGCGGTGATGGTGGAAGACGTCGCCCGCACCGTGCATCTGGCCCGGCAGGGTGGGCAACTTTCCCCGATCCCGCAGGATGCGATCGACCGGCTCTACGACCGGTACCAGAACGTGTACGGCCAGACCACCGACGACCGACGGTAGCCCCACCTGTTTCGGTGTTGACGGCCAGCACTTGGCGTACGACGCTGGAAGCACAGTTCGTCGACTGGACCGCACCCCCGGCGGTGAGTCGAAGTGCTAATCGCCGGGTGGAGCACTGTCAATCCCCTCTCCAGCGAGGGGAACGCCAGTCACGCTCGGAGTGGAGGCACACCCCCTATGGATCCCGCACCGCATCCGCACAGTTCCAATCCGCCGACCGGCCGGATCCGCATCGACCCCCTGGGCCGCGGCGCCTGGCGCCTCTCAGACACCACCGTGGAGGATGCCGGCCTCGCGCTCTTCGCCTACGTCGAGTTCACCGCGGACGGTTTCTACGAGGCGGTCTGGGTTGCCACGCACGCCAAGACCAGCCGGCATTCGACCCTCGAGGACGTCACTCGCATCGCACTGGACATGATGACGGATCAGGTCGAATCGCGGCGGACCAAACCCATCCCGATCGCCCACCGCACGCCGTTCACCACGAACTGACCTGCCGCCACGTGTGAGGCAGCCTCACCAGATCGGTTACCCGCGCCCGACGGGTAACCTTCAAACGTGGGCAAACTCGTTTATGGCAATGGCAGCAGATCCTTCGAGATCGAGGATCGCACTCTTGCGCACCTGCGGGTCGTCTTCATGAACAAGCTGCGCCGCGGGGAGTCGTTCATGTTCCACCACACCGAGCCGCACCTGACCTGCAGCGTTTGGATGGACCCGTCGGTGCCGTTCATCCTCCAATTCCACGGCAGCCGCCAGCCGACGGTGAACCGGGACTGGGTCGAAGCACTCATGCAGGAGGCGAGCAGCGCGAACGGCCTGCGGGTGGTCCCCGAGCCGGCGCCAGGCACCGCGCTCCTCGCCGACGCTGTCGGCTGATCAGGCACGACCAATAGTCCAGCCGCAACCAGTTGTAAAGCCCGAGGCGAGAACCGGCCGCGGTGCCTAGCGTGTGAACCATGGCTGCAGATGACATGACCGACGAGGAGAAGCGCCGCGACCAGCTGCTGGCCGCGCCAGACGCCGTGGAGTCCGACGCCGACCCGCGCATCGACGTCACTCACCGGGACGGCGTCACCAGGATCGACATCCGTGACGACGCGCCGGTGCGCCCCGGCGGGCCGGTGCTGGACGAGATCCCCGACGAGGAATGAGCGGCCGCATTATCGTGCTACAGTTGATAGTCCCCGGTTCGGGGAAGATCCATCGCGTCGACACACTCCAGTGCCGGAGAGCACTACCGATCGGATCCGCCGCATCTGCGGCCCATCGACACGTGCTCCCGCCCGCCTCACTGGCGCGCGACGCCGCTTATGAAAGTTTCTCTACCTTGTCTTCTGTTTCCTGCTGCGACACCGTCGCGCAGCGCCCGCTCGATTGGCGCCAAGCTGATCCCGATGTGTACGTCGCCACCGTAAATGGCGAGTACGCTGGGTTTACCGCACGTGCTGAATCGGGCTTCACCGCCCACGGCCCGCTCGGTCAAGCACTCGGCTTGCACATCACGCTCGAGAGCGCACAGCGCGTCGTCACGGATCTCCGCGACGACGTCAACAACACAAAAACTTCCGCGGCACACCCGCGGCTCACCCGTCCGCGCCGCATTCGTCGGCTCGGCACCATCGGTCGCACTAGCGGCCCGAAAAGTAGAAGGAAAGACACGATGGCCACTGGCACCGTGAAATGGTTCAACTCCGAGAAGGGCTACGGCTTCATCGCACCTGACGATGGGTCCGCCGACCTGTTCGCGCACTACAGCGCGATCGCCGGCAACGGCTTCAAGGAACTGCGCGAGACGCAGAAGGTGGAATACGACGCCGAGCAGGGCCCCAAGGGCATGCAGGCTGCGAACATCCGCGCACTCTGAGTTTCCCCAAAGGCCGGCACGCTTAGGCGTGCCGGCCTTTGTCGTTCATTCCGAAGTCGACGGTGCATTCCCTCCCGCGTATAGACTCCCGCGTAATGTAGGCCTCTAAGCGATCGGCAGCCGCCGTTGGCTCAATGACGGCCCACCCGGTCCCCGATCGAAGAGGTGCAGCTATTTCCGCCACCACAATCGAGTCCACCCTCGGTCCGATCCGCCAGACGTACGCAGGCACCAAGGACTTCCCGCCCATCACCCGGGCCTACACGGATGTGTCCCGCCTGGTGAAGGAACGCGGTCTGCTCGAGCGGACCCGGGGTTTCTACGCCCTCGTGGGGGCGGCCATCCTGGTCGGCTTCGCCGCCTGCATCACGGGATTCTTCCTCCTCGGCGACAGCTGGTTCCAGCTCTTCATCGCGGCTGCCCTCGGCATCCTCTTCACGCAGGTGGCATTCCTTTCGCACGAAGGTGCGCACCGGCAGATCCTCGCATCGGGGCGCGCGAACGACCGCCTCTCCCGGCTCCTCGGCAACGGCGTCGTCGGCATGAGCTACTCCTGGTGGGACACGAAGCACAGTCGCCACCACGCCAACCCCAACCGGGTCGGCAAGGACCCCGACATCGAGATCGACACGATCTCCTTCCTCGATGAGGACGCCGCCTCCGCGCGCGGCATCCGACGCCTGATCACCAAGCGCCAGGGATGGCTGTTCTTCCCGTTGCTGATGTTCGAAGGCCTGAACCTGCACTTCCTTGCCTTCCGCCACGTGTTCGGCCGTCAGCCCGTCAAGGATCGCTGGTTCGAGATCACGCTGCTGCTGGTGCGTCACGCCGTCGTCTACACGCCGCTGTTCATCTTCCTGCCGGTCGGCATGGCACTGGCCTTCATGGGCGTTCAGCTGGCCGTCTTCGGCGTCTACATGGGTGCCTCATTCGCCCCGAACCACAAGGGCATGCCGGTCATCGACAAGGACGCGAAGCTGGACTTCTTCACCAAGCAGGTGCGCACCTCCCGCAACATCCGCGGTGGCTGGTGGGCGACCTGGCTCATGGGCGGTCTGAACTACCAGATCGAGCACCACCTGTTCCCCAACATGCCCCGACCGCACCTCGCCCAAGCCCGCAAGATCGTCATCGAGGCCTGCAAGACGCTCGACGTCCCGTACACCGAGACCAGCCTGCTGCGCTCGTACGCGATCGTCATCGACTACCTCAACCGTGTCGGCCTCGCCGCGCGTGACCCGTTCGACTGCCCAATGGCTTCCACCTACCGTCGGGTGTGACCCGAGCGGCTTGACCGCGGCACCCCCTTGTTCGCAAGGGGGTGCCGCGTTCGTTCGTGCCGGGCGTAGCTTCGCGGCATGAGCGACGTCACCATCTTCGCCCCCTCGCCCATCCTCACTGTCACGGTTGAGGATCACCCCACCGGCAGCGAGATCCACGTGCACGCCGGCGGGCAGGGCGTGTGGCAGGCGCGCATGCTCCTGCGGCTGGGGGCGAGCGTGACGATGTGCTGCGCGCTCACCGGCGAGACCGGCCGCGCAATGCGGCACCTGCTGCAAGACGAGGGCATCACTGTCGTCGCCGTGCTGCGCGAGGGGCGCGGCTCCGCGTACGTACACGACCGCCGCGGCGGTCAGCGCGTGGTGATCACCGCCGAGGAGGGTGATCCGATCGGGCGCCACGAACTCGACGAGCTCTACGGCGCCACGCTCGCGGCAGGCCTGGCGTCGAAGCTGGTGATCCTCAGCGGACCGGCCGGCGACAGCGCGCTGCCTCCCGACACCTACCGGCGCCTGGCCTCCGACCTGCGCGCGGGCGGCTCGGCGGTGCTGATCGACCTTGCCGGGAAGCGTCTGGACGCCGCCGTGACGGGCGGTGTGGACGTCCTGAAGGTGAGCGACGAGGAATTGCTCGCCGACGGGCTCATCAGTGACCGCTCGGTGTCGTCGGTGCGGGCGGCGATGCGGGGGCTCCACGAACGGGGGGCACGGACGGTCATCGTCTCGCGCGCGGCCGAGCCGCTGCTGCTGCTCGACGAACGCGGCGTCGTCGAGGTGAGCACGCCGCACCTGCAGGTCGCGGACACGCGCGGTGCCGGCGACTCGCTCACGGCCGGGGTGGCTGCCGGCATGGCCGCCGGCGAGACCGCGCGCCAGGCGATCACGCTGGGTGCCGCCGCGGGCGCGCTCAACGTCACACGTCATGGCCTCGGCACGGGCGACGCACGCGCCATCGCGACGATCCGTCCGTCCGTCAGGGTGCGCGACGCCACCTACAGCGACGAGGCGCTTCCGGAGCAACCGGTGACGGGAAGGGTCAGCCCCATCGGGTTGGCCGCCCTCGCCGAGCCCGAGGAGCGGCCGTGACACGCGCCCTCCTCACCAACGACGACGGCATCTCAGCGCCCGGACTGCACGCGCTCGCCCGCGCGGCCCGCGCGTCGGGGCTGGACATTGTGATCGCCGCTCCCGCCGTGCAGTCCAGCGGTGCCAGCGCATCGATCATGGCCGAAGACCACGACGGCCGGATCGCGGTGGAACGGCGCACCCTGGTGGGGCTCGAGGATGTCCCGGCGTTCGCCGTGAAAGGCGGGCCCGGCCTCATCGCGCTCATCGCCGCGCACGGCGCCTTCGGCCCCCCGCCCGAGATCGTGCTGTCCGGCGTGAACCACGGCGCCAACGTCGGACGCGCCATCCTGCACTCCGGAACGGTCGGCGCTGCGCTCACCGGTGGCCTCAACGGCGCCCGTGCCGTGGCGGTCTCCCTCGATGTGGGGATGCGACCAAGCGAATTCCACTGGGATGCCGCAGCGGATGCCGCACTCGGGCTGCTGCCCGACCTGCTCCAGCGCCCGCCCGGCACGGTGATCAACGTCAATGCGCCCAACACCGCGAGCAACCGCGGCATCCGGGAGTCCGCCCTCGCGCCGTTCGGAATCGTGCAGACGACGCTCAGCGAGCGCGATGAGCACCACATCCGGCTTGCCGTGGAAGACCTGCCCCACACGCCCGAACCAGGCACCGACGCTGCTCATCTGGCAGACGGCTGGGTCACCGTGACCGGGCTGGACTCCGTGTCACACGTCCCCCTGGGCCTGCGCTGACGCGATCAGTGCAGGAATTCACCCTTCGCACGCTCGAACTGGTCGAGCCGATCGAGCCGTTCGGCGAGCTTGCTGACGAACGCGGCGGTCGTGGCGGCCTGCTCGGGCGTCAGTTCGTCGATCACCTCGACGACGGCGGTGTGATGTGCGGCGTGGGCCTGGTCGACCACGCGCAGGGCATCCGGCGTGGGAACGAGGTAGACCGCGCGGCGATCATGAGGATGCTGCACCCGCTCCACCAGGCCGCGTGTGACCAGTCGCTCCACGACGTTGGTCACGGTGGCGCTGGAGGTCGTGAGCATCACCAGCAGATCTTTCGGGCTGACGTCGCGTTCGTCGCGGTACGCCTGCACGAGATAGCGCAGCGCCGTGAGGTCCAGGCTGGACAGCCCGGCACGCTCCTGCGCCCGGTCGGCCTGGACGTGTTCGGCCCGGCGCAGTCGCAGGATCGCCTCACTCAGTTCGCGGCCCGCCGAAGACTGCGGCGGATCGGCATAGAGGTGCTCAGCTTCGTGACGCACGATGTTCTGGGGCATGATCGCAGTGCCCACCCTTCTACGAGCTCTCGGATGCCACGGCGCCACGTGCCTCGGCGAGGGATGCGAAGACCCCCACCTCGGCGCCGGTGTCGTTGCGGGCACTGTACCCACCCGAGCGCAGCAGCTCCACCGCTCCGAGGTAGCGGCCGCCGGTGTTGGCAACCCAGAACCCCGGCTCAACCCGGAACCAGGCAGCGCCCCCACGGATATCGGCGGAGCGGACTTCGTCGATGATCACGGACATGGCGTCTCCCTCAGTGTAGATCATGACGGCGACCCGTCCAATCGATTAAACACCCGGTGTATTACATACTTAGTTAGATTGACATCCGATGAGTTTTGTCGGTATGAATGACTCACACACATTCGGCGAGCGCTAGGAGCGCCGCCGGCGAACGAAAGGGTCCAGCCATGGGACGTCTTTACTACGGAGCCGACACCACCCCGGCCCAGATCCCCGACCGCCTGCTGGCGCACGTCAAGGTCGTCACGGCCACCAAGCTCCGCCGCAACGAGAGCTTCACCATCTCGTGGCGGCACGCGCAGGGCGAGACCGTCGGCCGGACGACGCTGTGGATGCAGCCCTCGATCCCGCTGCGCTTCGTTTTCGAGACCCCCGAGCCGGAGACGCTGGACCCGGTGCTGCTCAAGGAGCTCGCCGCATCAGCGAACGGCGCCGGCGGCATGATGCTGGTCTGGGAGGACGAGACTGTCGCCGAGCCGGCCCCGTACGCGCCCGTCTCCGCCCAGCGGCACCTCGTCGCGGCGTAGCAAAAACCCTCAGACTCCCGCCACCCGCTCCCCCGCCCGCCACACGGCGGCGGTCAGCGGGACCCCCGGCCGATAGGCCAGGTGGGCGGCCGAGGGCGCGTCGAGCACCTGCAGGTCCGCCCGCCCACCCACGGCGATCAATCCGATCGCGTCGGCGTCATCGGCGACGCCCAGCGCGACGGCGCCGCCCCGCGTCGCCGACCACACCGCCTCCTCGACGGTGAGTCCCATCTGCAGCACGGCGGTCGCAACGCAGAAAGCCATCGAGGTCGTGTACGACGTGCCGGGGTTGCAGTTGGTGGCGATCGCGACCGTGGCACCGGCATCCACCAGGGCCCGCGCCGGGGCCAGCGGCTGCCGCGTCGACAGGTCACACGCCGGTAGCACCGTCGCGACCGTGCTGGATCCCGCGAGCGCCGCGACGTCGGCTGCGGTCAGAGCGTTGCAATGATCGACGCTCACGGCCCCCACCTCCACGGCAAGCCGGACACCGCCGCTGTGACCGAGCTGATTGCCGTGCACCCGCAGCCCGAGCCCGGCGCGCGCGCCGGCCTGCAGCACTTCGCGTGACTGCTCCACGTCGAACGCGCCCTGTTCGCAGAAGACGTCGATGAACTGCACCCACGGCAGCACTGCGTCCAGCATCGGGCCCGTGACCAGGTCGAGGTAGGCCCGCGCGTCCATCCCGTGGGGAACGACGTGCGCCCCCAGGAACGTCACGATGTCCGCCTCGGTCGCGGCGATGCGCGCGGCGAGTGCTTCGGATGCCACCTCGAGCCCGTATCCGGTCTTGGTCTCCAGGTAGGTGGTCCCCTGTCTCAGTGCCTCGGTGCGGAGCCGACGCAGGTTGGCGGTGAGGTCTGCCTCGCTCGCCTCCCTCGTGTCCCTCACGGTGCGTGCGATGCCGCCCGCGACATATGCCTCCCCCGCCATACGGGCTTCGAACTCAGCTGATCGGTCGCCGGCGAAGACGAGGTGGGTATGCGAATCGACCCATCCCGGCAGCACCGCGCGCCCGCCGACTGAGGTGATGGTGTCCACGGCCGGGGCTGCCGCGGCCGCACCCACCCACGCGATGCGGCCGGCGTCGATGACCAGGGCGGCGTCGGTGCGCCGCGGCTCGCCGGCGATGTTGGTCGTCAGCTCGCCGATGTCGGTCACCAGTTCAGCGACCATCTGGTTCCTCCCGAGGGTCGTCGAACGGGGCAAGCGCCGCGGCAAGGAGATCCGCGGGGCCCACGTGTCCACCGGACGGCCTGCACAGCGTACCGGCGCGCGCTCGCACCTGTCCGCCCACGATCACCCGCTGCACATCCGTCGCCGTCGCCGCCAGCACGACCTGCGACGGGTCGGCGCCGACCGTGCGCGCCGAGGTGGCGTCGATCTCGACGAGGTCGCAGTCGGCGCCGACGCGGATGCCGCCGGTGCGGCCGAGTGCGCGGTAGCCGTGCTCGGTGAGCGCGGTGGTCAGCTCGCCGGGGGTGAAGCGGCCGCGGCGCCCAGAGGCGAGTCGCTCCCCCGCCTCGAGGGCGCGTGCCTCCAGGAACGGATCCACGACGGCGTTCTGGTCCGACCCGAGGGCGATGCGCGCACCGGTATCGGCCAGACGCCGCGCTGGGCCGATGCCGTCACCCAGGTCGGCCTCGGTCGTCGGGCACATCACGACCGTGACCTCGGCGCCGCCCAGCATCCCGATGTCGTCCTCGGTCAGATGCGTCGCGTGCACGACGCTCAGCCGCGGCGACAGCGCCCCGGCATCCGCCAGCAGCCTCGTGGGCGTCACCCCGTAGGCGGCGAGGCAGTCGGCGTTCTCCTGCGACTGCTCCGACAGGTGCACGTGCAGCGGCACGTCCGACGGGAGCCCCGCCACGACGGCCGCGATCTCGTCGGGAGGCACGGCGCGCACCGAATGCAGCGCCGCACCCACGACCACCGCGGGGTCGAGCGCATCCCGGAGCGCGTGCCACCGCTCCAGCCACGCCGCCGCGGTGGCGTCGCCGAACCGGCGCTGCACGCCTTCGAGCGGCGTCGCGATGCCACCGGTGAGATAGCAGGTGTCGAGCAGCGTGAGCCGGATGCCGGTGTCGGCGGCGGCATCCGCGAGCGCGCGTTCCATCGCGTGCACCGGCACGTACGGCGTGCCGTCCGGCCGGTGGTGCACGTAGTGGAATTCCGCCACGGCGGTGTAGCCGGCAGCGAGCATCTCGCCGAACACGCCGTGGGCGAGGACGAAGTAGGTGTCGGGTTCGAGGCGGGCGGCGGCGGCGTACATGCGCTCCCGCCAGCGCCAGAAGTCGCCGCCGTCATCGTGGGTGCGCCCGCGCAGCACCCGATGGAACGCGTGCGAATGGGCGTTCCCGGCCCCGGGCATCACCAGCTCCAGCCGCACATCGCCGTCCTGCGGGGGCGTGTCGACCTCGATCCGGGCGATGCGCCCGGCCGGGTCGGCATGAATGCGCACCGATCGCACCGGGGAGCCGCCGATGAGCGCGGTGTCGCAGTGGAAGGTCACAGCAGCCCTCGCAGCGCGTCGCGCAGGGCCTCGACGCCGGCAGAGCAGTCGTCGAGGGTCGCATGCTCGTCCGGGGAGTGCGAGATGCCGCTGGGATTGCGCACGAACAGTATTGCGGTGGGAACGTGCCCGGCCAGGGTCCCCGCATCGTGGCCGGCACCGGTGGCGAGAGCGGGGATGCCGCCGAGACTCGCGGCCAGCCGGTCGCGCAGCGCCGGGTCGAACCGCACCTCACCGCTCCACGACTCCTCGGTGACGGTGGCCGTGCAGCCCTCGGCGATCGCGGCATCCTGCACGTGCACGGTGATCTCGGCTACCAGGTCACGGGCGTCGCCGTCGTCGGCGCTGCGGGCATCGAGCCACACCGTCACGCGGGAGGGGATCACGTTCGTGCCACCGGGGACGGCGTGGAGGCGACCGATCGTCGCTCGGTCGTCGCGGCGTGCGGCGGCATCCCGCACCGCCAGGATGCCGCGGGCGGCGGCGACCATCGGGTCGCGGCGGTCGCTCATCGCGGTGGTCCCGGCGTGGTTGCCCTCCCCCGTCACGTCGATGCGCCAGCGGCCGTGGGCGAGAATGCTCGAGGCGACGGCGAGTGGGGACCCCAGGTCGATCAGCCCGCGTCCCTGCTCGACGTGCAGTTCGATGAAGACGCCGATCCGGGCGAGCGTTTCGTCGTCGCGACCGAGGTGGCGGGCCGGGGTGCCGTGAGCCTCGGCCGCCTCGGCGAACGTGACGCCGTCGGCGTCGACCAGCGCCCGCGCCCGGTCAGCAGCGATCGCACCGGTCATGAGGCGGGAGCCCAGACACGCGACGCCGAAGCGGGAGCCCTCCTCCTCGGCGAACACCACCACCGCACAGGGGCGGGACGGCGCGAAGCCGGAGGCCTGCAGCAGCGCGATCGCATCCAGCGCGCTGACCACCCCCAGCGGCCCGTCGAATTCACCGCCGCCGGGCACGGAGTCCAGGTGGCTGCCGACGACGACCGCGTCGTGGCCGGGGCCTCCCCACCATGCCCAGAGGTTGCCGTTGCGGTCGGATTCGACGGTCAGCCCCAACCGCGCGGCACGCTCGGCGAACCAGGCGCGCAGCTCGAGGTCGGCCGGTTCCCACACATGCCGGGAGTAGCCGCCGCGCCGGGGGTCACGGCCGACGTCGGCGATCTCGTGCAGGCCCGTGAGCCGGCCCGCCGTCACCGCGACTGTCACAGTTCCGCCATCGGCACGCGCAGCCCCCGGTCGCGTGCGACCTCGATGGCCCGGTCGTAGCCGGCATCCACGTGGCGCATGACCCCGGTGCCGGGGTCGTTGATCAGCACCCGTTCGATCTTCTGCGCCGCCAGCGCCGTGCCGTCGGCGACGACCACTTGACCTGCATGGATCGACCGGCCGATGCCGACGCCGCCACCGTGGTGCAGCGACACCCAGGTGGCCCCCGACGCGGTGTTGAGCAGCGCGTTCAGCAGCGGCCAGTCCGCGATGGCATCCGACCCGTCCTTCATCGCCTCGGTCTCCCGGTAGGGCGAGGCGACCGAACCGGAGTCGAGGTGATCACGGCCGATGACGATGGGCGCGCGCAGCTCACCCGAGGCGACCATCTCATTGAACTTCAGGCCCGCGAGGTGGCGTTCTTTATACCCGAGCCAGCAGATGCGGGCGGGGAGGCCTTCGAAGTGCACCTTCTCGGCAGCGCGGGTGATCCAGCGGCGGAGCTTGTCGTCGCGCGGGAACAGTTCCAGGATCGCGCGGTCGGTCGCGGCGATGTCGGCCGGGTCACCTGAGAGCGCCGCCCAGCGGAACGGGCCCTTGCCCTCGGCGAAGAGCGGCCGGATGTAGGCGGGGACGAACCCCGGAAAGTCGAAGGCACGGTCGTACCCACCCAGCTGCGCCTCGGCGCGGATGGAGTTGCCGTAGTCGAACACCTCGGCGCCGGCGTCCTGGAAGGCCACCATCGCCTGCACCTGCGTCGCCATCGAAGCGCGGGATGCCGTGGTGAAGCCCTCCGGATCGGCCGCTGCCCGCTCGTGCCACTGCTCCAGCGCCACCCCCTCGGGCAGATAGCTCAGCGGGTCGTGTGCCGAGGTCTGGTCGGTGACGATGTCCACCGGCACCCCGCGGCGGGCGATCTCGGGAAAGACCGTCGCAGCGTTGCCGACAAGCCCGACCGACAGCGCGCGGCGCTCGGCCTTGGCCGCCAGCACCCGCTGCAGCGCCTCGTCGAGGTCGCCTGTCACCTCGTCGAGGTAGCCGTGGTCCACGCGGCGCTGCAGCCGGGCGGGGTCGACGTCGACGATGAGCACTACGCCGTCGTTCATCGTGACGGCCAGCGGCTGCGCGCCGCCCATGCCGCCGGCGCCGCCGGTGAGGGTGAGCGTTCCGGCGAGAGTACCGCCGAAGCGCTTGTCGGCGACGGCGGCGAACGTCTCATACGTGCCCTGCAGAATGCCCTGCGTGCCGATGTAGATCCAGGAACCGGCCGTCATCTGGCCGTACATCGTGAGACCCTCGGCCTCGAGCCGGCGGAACTCCGGCCACGTCGCCCAGTCACCGACGAGGTTCGAATTGGCGATGAGCACGCGCGGCGCCCACTCGTGGGTGCGGAAGACACCGACGGGTTTACCCGACTGCACCAGCAGCGTCTCGTCGAGTTCCAGGTGGGTCAGCGCCTGCACGATCGCGTCGAACGCCGCCCAGCTGCGCGCGGCCCGCCCGGTGCCGCCGTAGACGACCAGGTCGTCGGGGCGCTCGGCCACGTCGGGGTCGAGGTTGTTCATGAGCATGCGCAGCGGCGCTTCGGTCTGCCAGCCCTTCGCGGTGAGGGAGGTGCCGCGGGCGGCGCGAACGGGACGGGGCAGGTGCTCGGTCACGGGGTTCCTTCCTGGGACGGCTCGCGGGTCACTGCAGGTCGGTCACGACGGCGCCGGCAGCGGCGCGCAGCGCGCCGGTGCGCACAGCATCGACGACGTGCTCGATCTCGGGTGAGAGGTGCCGGTCGCTGCCGGGACCGGCGACGGATTCGCGGATGCGGGCGAGCACGGCGGCGGTGGCCGCAGCGGGCCGCAGCGGAGCGCGCAGATCCAGCGCCCGCGCGGCGGTCATCGCCTCGATCGCCAGCACCCGCGTGAGCCCGTCGATCCCGGTGCGGAGCTTGCGCGCGGCGGCCCACCCCATCGAGACGTGGTCCTCCTGCATCGCCGATGACGGGATGGAATCAACGGATGCCGGGACGGCGAGGCGCCCCAGCTCCGACACGATCCCGGCGGCGGTGTACTGGGCGATCATGAGCCCCGAATCCACCCCCGCGTCGTGGGCGAGGAATGCCGGCAGGCCGTTGCTTCGTGCCGGATCCAGCATGCGGTCGGTTCGGCGCTCGGACATGCTCGCGACGTCGGCGACGACGATCGCGAGGAAGTCCAGCACGTAGCCCACGGGCGCGCCGTGGAAGTTGCCGTTGGACTCCACCCTGCCGTCGACGGTGACGACGGGGTTGTCCACGGCGGCGGCGAGCTCTCGCTCGGCGACGACGCTCGCGTGGTCGAGGGTGTCGCGGGCTGCGCCGTGCACCTGCGGCGCGCAGCGCAGCGAATAGGCATCCTGCACCCGGGTGCACTCCGGCCCCCGGTGGCTGGCGACGATGGCCGACCCCTCCAGCAGAGCGCGCAGGTTCGCCGCCGCGGCACGCTGCCCTTGTTGCGGGCGGAGGGCGGCGAGGTCGTCGGCGAAGGCGGCATCCGTCCCCAGCAGCGCCTCCACGCTCATCGCGGCGGTGATGTCGGCGGTCGTCAGCAGCAGCCGCAGGTCGTCGATCGCCAGCGCCAGCATGCCGAGCATGCCGTCGGTGCCGTTGATGAGGGCAAGGCCCTCCTTCTCGGCCAGCAGCACCGGGGCGATGCCGGCGGCGGCGAGCGCGTCGGCGGCGGGCAGGAGTTCGCCGGCGGCATCGTGGACGGTCCCCTCCCCCATCAGCGTCAGTGCGCAGTGCGCCAGCGGGGCGAGGTCACCCGAGCAGCCGAGCGAGCCGTACTCGCGCACGACGGGGGTGATGCCGGCGTTGAGGATCGCGGCATACGTCTCGGCGGTCTCCAGCCGCACGCCGGTGCGGCCGGTGAGCAGCGTCGACAGGCGCAGCAGCATGAGCGCGCGGATGACCTCCCGCTCGACCTCAGGACCGGACCCGGCGGCGTGGGAGCGCACCAGGCACTGCTGCAGCTGCGTGCGGCGGTCGGCGGCGATGTACGTCGTCGCGAGCGCCCCGAACCCGGTCGAGATGCCGTAGTGCGGCGTCGGGTCGCCGGCGAGCGCGTCGATCGTGCGTCGGCTCGCGGCGACGGCGGCGCGGGCGTCGTCGCCGATCGCGACAGCGGCATCCCGACGCGCCACGGCCACGACATCGGCCAGCGCGACCGCGCCGGTGCCGACGACGACGGGAGCGGAGGTGGCGGATCGCATGGTCTCATCACACGGCATCCGGATGCCGCCGGCACCCGTCCCCGCTGAATATTCGTCCCACCCGTGAGACAGTTGCCGCATGGAAGACCCGGCGGGCCCGGCACCGGCGGCGCGGCACACCCTAGAGATGCTGCGGCACCTGTCCGCGCAACGCGGGCCGGTGACGGCGGCCAGCATCGCTACCGCCCTGTCGCTGCCCCGGTCGACGGTGTACCGGCTGCTCGGTGTCATGGCCGAGTACGGCTTCGTGCTGCACTTTCCGGAGGAGCGGCGCTACGGCATCGGGCTGGCGGCATTCGAGATCAGCTCCGGGTTCTCCCGGCAGGAGCCGCTGACGCGATTGGGCGGGCCCATCCTGGCGGCGCTCGTGGACCGCGTGGGAGAAAGCGGCCATCTCGCCGTGCTGCACGGGCGCGATGTGATCTACCTCATCGAGGAGCGCGCGCCGCGGCGGCCGTCACTGGTGACCGAGGTGGGCGTGCGCCTGCCCAGCCACCTCACCGCGAGCGGCCGGGCACTGCTGGCCACGCTGCCGAAATCGCAGCTGCGCGCCCTGTTCCCCGACCCCAGCGCGTTCACGCAGCGCACCGATCAGCAGATCTCCGGCTACGCCGCGCTGGGCCGGCTGATGGCCCAGGTGCGGGCGCACGGGTACGCCACCGAGCACGGTGACATCACGCCGGGACTCGCATCGATCGCCGTGGCGGTGCGCGATCACACCGGGTGGCCGGCCGCGAGCATCGCCGTGACGTTCGACGCCGCGCTGCCCGAGGAGACGGTTGCGGCGATCCGGCAACAGGTGACCGCCAGCGCCGCCGACCTGTCCCGGCGCATCCACGGGCGCCCGATCAGCGCGACGCGGTCGCGTCCGGCTCAGGCGTCCGCGACGATCACTTCGTAGCCGCGGTCGGCCAGTCTCGCCCGCTGATCGGCGGTGATGCCGGCGTCGGTGATGACGGTGTGGAACAGCCGCTCCGGGCCGATCACGGCGAAGACGCGCTTGTCGAGCTTTCCGGAGTCCACCACCAGCACCGCCCGTGCGGCGCGGCGGGCCATGGCGGCGTTGACGGCGGCCTCGCGCTCGTCGTGGGTCGTGGCGCCGTGGTCGGGATGCAGCGCATTGGCGCCGATGAACGCGATGTCCAGGTTGATGCGGCTGAGGGTCTCCTCGGCGTGGGGACCGACCAGCTCGTAGGAGCGGGGGTGCAGCACCCCGCCGACGACGACGGTCTTGATCTGCGGGCGCACCGCGAGCTGCATGACGATGTTGACGGCGTTGGTGACGACGGTTAGTCCCGGGTCGTCGGCCTGCTCCGAGACGTCGCCGCGGGCCATCAGTTCGTCGGCGATCGCGGTTGCCGTCGTGCCGCCGGACAGCCCCACGATCGCCCCGCGCGGCACGAGCGCGCTCGCAGCACGTGCGATGGCGCGCTTGGCCTCGCGGTGCTGCTGGTTCTTGTACCGCACCGGCAGGTCGTAGGCGACCGAGTGCGACACGGCCCCGCCGCGCGTACGGGCCAGCAGCTGCTGCTCGGCGAGGGCATCAAGGTCGCGTCGCACGGTGGCCGGCGACACGCCGAGCCGGTCGACGACGTCCTCGACCTGCAGTCGGCCGGTCTCGGCGAGGAGGTCCAGGACGGCGCTGAGCCGTTCGGCTCGGTTCATCCGGCGCTCCGGGGTGTTGCGAACAGCTGCAGCAGGCGTGCCGCCTCTTCCACCACGGCAGACCTCCCCGCGTCGATGTACTTTCGGGAGTCTACGACCGTGGGGTGGTCGTCCAGGTGCGCGCGGACGGCACGCGTGAAGAACGCGTTCAGGTGCGTCGACACGTTGATCTTCACCAGCCCCGAGCCGATGCCCGCCACGATCGTGGCATCCGGCACTCCGGACGATCCGTGCAGCACGAGCGGCACCGCCACAGCGTCGCGCAGCCGCGCGATCAGGTCGAGGTCCAGCACGGCGGTGCGCTCGGCCATCGCATGGGAGGAGCCGACCGCCACCGCGAGCGCCCCGACGCCGGTCTGCGCGACGAACACCGCCGCCTCGGCGGGGTCGGTGCGCACGCCCGGCGCGTGCGCGCCGTCCTTGCCGCCGATCTCGCCCAGTTCTGCCTCGACGAGCACTCCTGCCGCGTCGCCGGCGGCGACGACCCGGCGCGTGGTGGCGACGTTGTCGGCGAAGTCCAGCTTGGCGCCGTCGTACATGACCGAGGTGAACCCGAGGTCGATCGCACGCAGGGCCAACTCGGCATCCTCGGCGTGGTCCAGGTGCACGGCCACCGCGGCATCCGATCCCTCGGCCAGCGCGAGGGTCGCCAGAGCCAGCGGTTCGAGCGCCCCGTGATAGCGCAGGCAGTTCTCCGACAGCTGCAGGATGACCGGCAGGCCGGTCTGCTCCGCCGCCCGCACCAGCGCCTCGGCGGTCTCGAGGTGGATCACGTTGAACGCGCCCGTCGCCGTGCCGGCGGCACGCGCCCGGTCGAGGATCGCGTGGGTGGCGGTCAGTGGCATGTCAGCTCCGTGAGGTCGGTGTCGAAGATCACATCGGCGGCGAGCCGCTCGCGCTCGGGCGACACCTCGCCCGCCTGCGGCATGAGGACAGCGGATGCCGACCACGCGACGGCATCGCGTGCCAGCCCGGCCAGCTCGTCGTCGGTCAGGTCGGCGGCGCTGCCGCGCTGGACGAGCGCGGCAGCGACCGCGGCGACGGCGGCGTCGCCGGCGCCGGTCGGGTTGCCGTGCAGCGTCCGGCGCAGTCGCGCCCGCAGCGGCCGGTCGGGGGCGGTGCGGCCCACCAGCAGCATGCCGTCCGCGCCGAGCGAGACGATCACCAGCCCCGCGCCGCGCTCGAGCAGCATCCGCGCCCCCGTCAGCACGTCGGCGCACCCGGTGGTCTCGTGCAGTTCGGCCGCGTTTGGTTTGACGACGTGGGCGCCGGCCTCGGCGGCCGCCATCAGCGCGGGGCCGGTCACATCGGCGATCACGATCGTTCCGGTGGCGACGAGGTCGGCGGCGAGCAGGCCGACGTCCTCGGAACGGATGCCGGCGGGCAGGCTGCCCGACAGCACGACCGCCGCGGCACCCGCGGCGAGGGTGCGCGCCGTGTGCAGCAGCGCCGTGACCTCGTCGGGCGACAGCGCGGCGCCGCGTTCGTTCAGCAGTGTTGCCTCGCCCCGCCCGTCATCGACGACGGCGATGCTGCGACGGGTGGATGCCGCGACCGGGACGAGCCGGTGCGCGAGTCCCGCCGCGCGCAGGTCGAGGGCGAGCGCGTCACCGGTCGCCCCGCCCGCGGTGGCCAGGGCGAGGGTGTCGGTTCCGGTGGCGTGCAGCACCCGGGCGACGTTGATGCCCTTGCCGCCGGCGCGCTCCGCCCCGGCGCCGACCCGGTGGGAGTCGCCGGGGGTCAGGGCGGCGACGTGCCAGGTGCAGTCCAGCGCCGGGTTCGGGGTGACGGTGAGGATCACGTGGTCACGCTCAGCAGGCGGGCGCGCAGGGCCGTGCCGATCAGGCCGGCGTCCTCGCCGAGCGTGGCCGGGACGATCGGCGGGACGCGCTGGAAGCTGAGGATCCCGGCGATCCGCTCGCGCAGCGGGACGAACAGATCGTCGCCGGCCTCGGCGAGCCCGCCGCCGACGACGACGATCCCCGGCGCGAGCACCGTGACGACGCGGGCGATCTCGTGGGCGAGCGCCTCGACCGCTCCCGTCCACACGCGCGTCGCGTCTTCGTCGCCGCGGTGCGCGGCCTGGAGCACGCCGCGGGCGCCGTCGACGTCGTGGCCGGTGGCCCGGCGGTAGCGGCGCGCGATGGCGCCGGCGGAGGCGACGGTCTCGAGGCATCCGACTCCGCCGCACGGGCAGGCCTCACCGTCGACCTCGGACACGACGTGGCCGATCTCGCCCGCGTAGCCGCCGCCCACGAGCGGCACCCCGTCGACGATGATCGTCGAGGCGATCCCGGTGCCGATCACGATGATCATCGCGTCGCGATGCCCGCGGGCCGCGCCCCAGCGGTACTCGGCGAGACCGGCCGCGCGCACGTCGTGCCCGAACGCGACCGGCACCTCCACCGCGGCCTGCGCGAGGTCGCGCAGCGGCGCGTTTCGCCACCCCAGGTTGCTGGAGAAGATGCCGATGCCGGCATCCTCGTCCACGAGTCCCGGCACGCTCAGCCCGGCCGCGACCGGGACCAGCTGCGGGTGGGCGGTGCGGTATGCCGCCGCCAGCACCGCCAGGTGCGCTGCGATCGCACCGGCGGGGTCGGCCGCAGACAGCGGGGTCGGCGTACGGCGCAGGTCGGTCATCTGACCCCCGGCGTCGATGAGCGCGGACTTGGTCGCGGTGCCGCCGACGTCGAAGGAGAGGACGACGGGGCCGTCGCCGAGGGCCGGCGCGGTCATGCGTCGAGGATGACCGCGCGCGTGAGGTTGCGGGGCAGGTCGGGGTTCAGTCCGCGCGCGACGGCCCGGGCCAGAGCCACCCGCTGCGCCCGCACCAGGTCCGCCATCGGGTCCAGTCCGCTCTGCTCGAAACGGGCGCCGGTGCGGGCGACCTCCTCGGCCAGCCCCGCCGGCGCCTCGCCGAACGACCAGGTCACGCGGCCGGGCGCGGCGATCGCGATCGGCCCATGGCGGTAGTCCATGGCCGGGTACGACTCGGTCCACGACTGCGAGGCTTCGCGCATCTTCAGCGCCGCTTCGTGCGTCAGGCCGATCGACCAGCCGGTGCCGATGAACGTGTACTGCTCGGCGTTGACCAGCTCGGCGTCGAGCTCTTCGGCGATCGCGCGCTCCCCATCGGCGATCACAGGCGTGAGGTCCTCGCCCAGCGAGGCGCGGAACAGGGCCAGCGCCGTCGTGGCGAAGCGCGTCTGCACGACGGAGCGCTCGTCGGCGAACGGCATCGTGATCGCGGCATCCACCATGCCCGGCAGGGGCGAGGTGTCGTCGCCGACGACACCGATCAGCTTCGTGCGGCCCTTCATGCGCTCGACGAGCTGGAGCACCTCGGTCGTGGTGCCCGAGCGGGTCAGGGCCACGATCGCGTCATAGTCGCGGTCGGGCATCTCGGATGCCGAGAACGCGTCGGTGATCCCGGCGCCGCTGCGCTCACGCAGGGTGGCGTACGCCTGGGCGATGAACCACGACGTGCCGCAGCCGACCACCGCGACGCGCGCGCCTCGCTCGGGCAGCACGGACTGGCTCGCAGCCAGGTCGGCGGCGCGCGCCCACGTCTGCGGCTGCGTCCGCAGCTCGGTCTCCATGTACGTCAGTTCGCCACTCATCGCCGGCCTGCTTCCCCCGCAGCGCCCTGATCAGAGATTGATCGATTGTGATTGCGCGTGCGGTGTTTCAGTCAGTCTAGTGATCATTCAGAGGCAGAGCATCCGCGACCACATGGCGCGGTGAATCAGTCCGCGGTACGCGGCGGCGCCGCGGAGGCGCGCACGATCAGCTCGGGAGCGACCGGTGTGGTGGTGAGCGGTTCGCGCTCCTCGATCAGTGCGATCACCCGCTCCGCGGCGGTGCGGCCGACCTGCTCGAAGGGCTGGCGCACCGTCGTGAGCGCCGGCGTCGCGAAGGCCGCGAGCGCGATGTCGTCGACACTCACGACCGAGACGTCGCCGGGGACGGAGCGTCCCGCCTCGTGCAGCGCCCGCACCATGCCGAAGGCCATCTCGTCGCTGGAGACGAACACCGCCGTCACGCCGGGGATCACCGCGATCGTGCGGCCGGCGCGGTAGCCCGACTCCGGCGACCAGTCGCCCGGAATCACCGGCGGGGGCGTGATGCCGCGCTCGCGCAGCACCTGCTCCCACTCCTCCCGGCGGGCAACGGACTCTTGCCAGAACTCATCGCCCGACACGTGCCACACCGTCTCATGCCCGAGATCGAGCAGGTGCTCGGTCGCCGCGCGGGCGATCGCACGCTGGTTGATGAGCGCATCGACCCCCTGCCCATCGGCTTGACGGTGACCCACGGTGGGGGTGCGATCGGTGCGACTGCCCAGCGCGTCGGGGAGGAAGCCCACGGGTGCGAGCAGGACGATGCCCTCGGCACCCTGACGCTCGAGCCGGTCGAACGCCTCGACGAACGCCGATGGCGGGGAGTGCTGCGGGACGCTCGCGGAGGTGACGGCGTATCCCTCCTGGGCGGCGACGGCCTCGACGCCGAGCAGGATCGCGCTGGTGGAGTAGCGCGCGGTCGACACCGAGATCACCCCGAGCATGCGGGTGCGCCCCGACGCCAGCGAGGCTGCGGCGGCGTGCAGGCGGTAGCCGGTGGCCTCCACGGCCGCCATCACCCGGTGCGCCGTCTCCGGGCGCACATTGGCCTGCCCCGCGATGACGCGGGAAACGGTCTGGGTGGAGACGCCCGCGACACGCGCGACATCGACCTGGCTGGGGGCTCGATCCCCCGAGGTGCGGCGCGGCATGGACTCATCGTAGTGAGCGCACCACCAGAACATTCCATCGCACCCCGAAATAGGGCAGAATGTCATGAGATGTGAACGCAAACATCGCACCATTCGGACCGAGGGTCCCGTAATCGAAAGGGAGCCCACGGATGGATACGCCCGCAGCGGTCGACCAGCACTCCTCAGTAGCAGCGCTCACATATGTCGACGGCACCCTGCTGCGGCACGGGCGCCCCCATCGCATGCTGGCCGGTGCCGTGCACTACTTCCGCGTGCACCCCGACCAGTGGGAGGACCGGCTGCGTCGGCTCGCAGCCATGGGCGCGAACACGGTGGACACCTACATCCCGTGGAACTTCCACGAACAGGTCGAGGGCGCACGCCGCTTCGACGGCTGGCAGGACATCGAGCGCTACATCCGGCTCGCCGCCGAGGTGGGGCTGGATGTCTACGTGCGACCGAGCCCGTACATCTGCGCGGAGTGGACCAACGGCGGCATCCCGGCCTGGCTGACCGCCCGCACGCGTCACGTGCGCAGCAGCGACCCCGCCTTCCTCGGCCCGATCGAGGCCTGGTACGCCGAGCTGCTCCCCCGCCTCGCACCGCTGCAGGCCGTCAACGGCGGCCCGATCGTGGCGGTGCAGGTCGAGAACGAGTACGGCTCGTTCGGCTCTGACCGCGTCTACATGGAGCACCAGCGCGATCTGCTGCGCGCACACGGCATCGTGGAACTGCTCACCACCGCCGACGGCATCACCCCCGATATGCAGCGGCACGGTTCGGTCGACGGCGCCATGCCGAGCTTCACGTTCGGCACCGGGGTCGACACGGCACAGACGCTCCTGCCGGATGCCACGCCGCTGCTGTGCAGTGAACTGTGGGGCGGCTGGTTCGACCACTGGGGAGAACGCCATCACGTCCGCAGTGCCGCCAGCATGATCGGCACCGTCGACGCACTGCTGGCAGCCGGCGGCTCGGTGAGCCTGTACATGGCCCACGGCGGCACCAACTTCGGCCTGTGGGCCGGAGCCAACTGGGACGGCGTGCTGCAGCCGACCGTCACCAGCTACGACTCCGATGCCCCCATCGCCGAGGATGGCCGCGTGGGCGCCAAGTTCCAGGCCCTGCGCGCCGCCTTCGCCCCGTTCCACGACGAGCCGCTGCCTCCCGTGCCGGCCGAACCGTGGTTCCAGGAGCCGCAGTCGGTGCCGCTGGTGCGCGAGGGATCGCTGGGCGAGACGCTTCGCGCCCTGCCCGCGGGGGAACGCCGCGCCCGGCCCGCGACGTTCGAGGAGCTCGGCGTCGCGGACGGCGTCGTCGTGTACGAGACGCGCGTGCACATCGGGACGGAGACGAGCCTCACGATCAACGGGCTGCACGATCGTGCGATCGTGCTCCTCGACGGTGAGCCGGTCGCTCGGCTCGAGCGGGACGGCCAGACCAGTGTGGTCCTCGACGGCGCGGGAGACCACGACCTGACGCTGATCGTGGAGAGCCTCGGCCGGATCAATTACGGCGCCCACATCGGCGAGCACAAGGGCATCCTCGGCGGCGTGCTGCTCGGCCGGCGCTACCTGCACGGCTGGACGCACCGGATCGTCCCGCTCGACGGCTCGCTCACCGGCATCGGCGACACCACCGCGGCAGCCGGCCTGGCCACCGCGACCGTCCAGCTCGACGAAGCCGCCGACGCGTGGCTCGCCCTCCCCGGCGGCAGCATGGGCCTGGTCTGGCTCAACGGCTTCCTCCTCGGCCGCTACTGGAGCGTCGGCCCGCAGGAGACCCTCTACGCGCCGGCGCCGCTGTGGCGTGCCGGGACCAACGAGGTGCGGGTGCTGGACCTGGAGCAGCTGCCGGTGGAGCTCGAGATCCGCGACGTCGCAACGCTGGGTGAGGCCGAGGAGTTCATCGGCTCCTGAGCGCCGTCCACCTGCACGAAAAGAACCCCCGGCGCCCGCGGCGCCGGGGGTTCTTCGTGGTCCGGGTGTCAGCCCTTGACGGCGCCGGCGGCCAGACCCGAGCGCAGGTACCGCTGCAGCGTGAAGAACAGGATGATCAGCGGCAGCACGCCCAGCAGCGCGCCGAGCATGACGGCACCCTTGTTCGGCGAGAAGTAGCTCATCATGCCGAACAAGCCGAGCGTGACGGGTTTGAGTTCCTGCGAGGACACCATCAGCAGCGGCAGCAGGAAGTTGTTCCAGGTCGCGACGAAGATGAACAGGAAGATCGTCACCATCGCCGGCGCGAGCAGGCGCATGACGATCGTGAAGAAGATCCGCAGCTCCCCCGCCCCGTCGATGCGTGCCGCCTCGAGCAGCTCTGTCGGCACCGATTGGGCGTAGACCATCCCCAGGAACACGCCGAACGGCGAGACGGCGGAGGGGATGATGATCGCCCACGCGGTGTCCACCAGACCGAGGGCGTGGAACTCCAAGTACAGCGGCACGGTCAGCAGCGCCACCGGCATCAGCAGTCCCGCCATGATGACGCCGACGGCGATCTTCTTGCCGGGGAAGGTGAACTTCGCGATGGCGTAGCCGGCCATGACGGCGAAGAGCGTGCCCACGACGCCGGCGGTCACCGAGTAGAAGATCGAGTTGCCCACCCAGCGCCAGAACATCCCCTGGGTCCAGGACATGAGGCTCTCGTAGTTGGCGCCGAGGTTCCACTCCGCGAACCAGAAGCCGAACGACGAGGTGAGGTCGCGGTTGTTCTTCGTCGCCGCGATGACGAGCCAGTACACCGGGCCGAGGAAGTACACCGCGGCCGCGACCAGCGCGATGAGCCCGGCGATCTTGCCCCGCAGCGTCGGCAGCGCGTTCTTCGGGGGCAGGTCGAAGTCGACCTCGCGGGCGCGCCGCTTTCCGATGCGAGTCGCGGTGGTCATGAGTTGTCTCCCTTGCGGCGCTGGAGCAGCGCGTAGATGATCGCCAAGACGCCGGCGATCATGGCCATCAGCAGCGAGTAGGCCGAGGCCATCCCCGTGCCGGAGGGCGAGATCGCACCGAGCAGCGAGTTGTAGGTGAGCATCATCGGCGTGTAGCCCTTGCCCATCCACGGGTTCTGGCTCTCCATGACCGTGGGTTCGTTGAACAGCTGGATCGTGCCGATGATCGACAGCAGCACCGACAGCAGGGCGGCGCCGCGCACCAGCGGAACCTTGATCTTGATCGCGATCTGCCAGCCCGTCGCCCCGTCGATGCGGGCCGCCTCGTAGAGATCGCGCGGGGCCGCCTGGAGCGCGGCGAGGAAGATGAGCATGTTGTACCCGGTGTAGGTCCAGGTCGTCATGTTCGCCATCGACAGCAGGATCGTGCCCGGCGCCATGAAGTCCGTCCCCTCGGGGAGGTACTGCATGAACGGCGACACCTCGGGGGTGTACAGGTACAGCCACATCATCGCGGCGATGACACCGGGGATGGCGTACGGGAGGAAGAATGAAAGGCGGAAGAACGCGGGACGGCGCACGATGAACGCGTCCAGCAGGAGCGCGAGACCGAGGGCGGCGATCGTCATGACCGGAATCTGCACGAGCGCGTAGAGCAGCACGCGCCCCATGCCTGCCCAGAACGTCTCGTTGGCGATCGCGATGGCGAAGTTGTCGAAGCCGACGAACTTCTCCACCAGCTCGCCGCCGCCGTACAGGCCCTCACCGGAGGGAACCTCCCCGAACATCGACGCGCGGATCGAGACGCCGATGGGGATGACGAACACGACGACGAACAGCACCGCGAACGGGGCCAGGAACAGCCAGCCGGTCACCGCCTCCCGCCGTGCGCCGCCGCGTCGGGCTCGGTCCTTTCGCTTCGGCGAGGTCGCGCGCGTCTTGGCAGCTGCGGCGACCACTGTGGGCGGGCTGGTCAGTGTCATGTCATCGTCTTTCAAGTGCAGGAGCCGGCGGAGCGCATGGGTGATCCCTGCGCTCCGCCGGCTCAGCGGGTGTCGGCGGAGCGCGTCAGTCCGCGACCGGCAGGCCCAGGTCCTTCAGCGCCGCGACGGCGTCGTTCTGCCCGGTCGTGAAGACGTCCGCGACCGTGGCCCCACCCGTGGCGACACCGGAGGCGGTCTCGTTCATCGTGGTGAGCGAGGCGAATCCGGGAGCGTAGACGAACTCCGGGTTCATCGCAGCGGATGCCGTGGCCAGCTCTGCCAGCACGTCCTGACCGCCGAACTGACGCAGCATCTTCTCGCTGGTCTCCGGCGTGCCGTTGGCCGCCACGACGAGGCCCTGCGACGCGAGGTCATCGATCTGGGTGTTGAACCAGCCGTTGAACTCCATCGCCTCGGCGGGGTTCTCGCAGCCGGCCATGACAGCCACGCCGGAGCCGCCGTCGGGGCCCGAGATCGCGCCGGCGCCGAAGTCGGGCAGCTGCGCGACGCGCCACTGGCCCTCGGCCGCAGTGCCGTCGAGCGAGTCGAGCATGAAGCCCGCCTCCCACGCTGCGCCGATGTGGCCGATCAGAGCCGTGTCGTTGATGGCCTGCGTGAAGCCTTCGCCCCAGCGCTCGGTCATCAGGGCGTCCTGCCCGTCGACCAGACCCTGCCAGAACGCGGCGACCTTCTGGCTGCCGGGGCCTTCGACTTCGACCGACCAGGAGTCGCCCGAGGTGTCGAACCAGGCGTCACCGGCGGCGGCGGACTGCGCCGCGAGCCAGTTGAGTGCCTCGTCCGGGGTGAACGCGGCGAGGTACTTGCCCGAGTCGGCGGCGATCGCCGCGCTGGCGGAGAGCTCCTCGATCGTGGTCGGCACCTGCAGGCCGAGCGCTTCGAACTCCGCCTCGTTGTAGTAGTAGACCAGGGGGCCGGTGTCCTGCGGCAGGCCGACGACGGCGTCGCCGACGGTCATCATCGCGTATGCGCCGGCGCCGAAATCGCCCTCGTACTTGCCCGCCTCGGCGGCGACGTCCTCGAGCAGACCCTTGACGAACAGCTGCGGCACTTCGGAGTAGCCCAGCTGCGCCAGGCACGGTCCATTGCCGGCCTTGACGTCGGTCTCGAGCTTGAGGATCAGGTCGCTGGCCGCGCCGTCGAACTTCGTGGCGGTGACCTGGATGCCAGGGTTGTCCTGGTTCCAGCGGTCGACGATGTCGGCGACGGCGGTCATGCCCTCGCCGTCGGGCAGGCGGTGGATGTAGGTGATCTCGACCGCGTCGCCCGAGGATTCCTCCGGGCTCGTGCCTGCGCTGCCGCCGCTGCATGCGGCCAGGGCGACCGCGGAGACGGCTGCCAGAGCCGTGACTGCAGCGGTACGACCGCCGCGGAACTTCGTTGTCATGTGTCGCTCTCCTTCGAGGAGGACGCGCCCCCAGGCGCGACCGGTGTGCATCGGCGGTTGATGCGAGATCGTGCGTTCGCCATCTTCGTCGATGAGATGGATGTTTGCGTTCACAATACCGTTTCGCCGCGCCTGAGCAAGTCTCGAACTCATCACGTTGGCGGAATTGCTTACCGCGAACACTACGAACCTCGGCAGAGCCGCGCGCAGCGATCGGCCGGGAGAAACCGCCGGCGCGTGGGGTACTTCAGGCGCCGCGAAGCGACACCGGGCGACAGGCGATCAGCCGCGGACGCCGCCGCGCGGCATGCGGGTCACCGCTCGGGCAGCAACTCCGCGATGAGCACCTCGACCCGGCGGCGGATCTCGTCACGGATCGGGCGGACGGCCTCGATCCCCTGCCCGGCGGGGTCATCGAGCACCCAGTCCTCGTAGCGCTTGCCGGGGAAGATCGGGCAGGCATCCCCGCACCCCATCGTGATCACGACATCGGACTGCTTCACCGCGTCGACGGTGAGCACCTTCGGGGTGTTCCCCGCGATGTCGATCCCCTCCTCGCTCATCGCCGCGACGGCGACCGGATTGATCTGGTCTTTCGGGGCGGAACCGGCCGACAGCACCTCGATGTCGTCTCCGGCGAGTGCGCGCAGGTAGCCGGCGGCCATCTGCGAGCGGCCGGCGTTGTGCACGCAGACGAACAGGACGGCGGGCTTGTCGGGCATGGGGGCTCTCCTCGTAGACCTTCGGTGTCGCAGTACCAGTCAATCGCACCCGGCGCGGGTGCTCCGCCGCTCGATGAGGACGGTGTCCCGCCAGCTGCCGGCGTGCGGCCCGACCGCGGCACGCGCGATCCGCTCGCGACGCCCGACGACACGGAAACCCGCCGCCTCGTGCAGCCGCAGACTGGCGGTGTTCTCGGGGAAGATGCTCGACTGGATGGTCCAGAGCCCGGCGGCGTCGGCGGCATCGACGAACGCGGCCAGCAGCAGCCGGCCGATGCCCTGGCCCCGCGCGCCACGGTCCACGTAGACCGAGTGCTCGATGACGCCGCGGTATGCCTCGCGCGATGAGACCGGGGATGCCGCCGCCCAGCCCAGCACCCGCTCGTCGTCGCCGGTGGACACCAGACGCGGGGAGGTCAGCTTGCCGGCGTCGAACTCGGGCCACGTCGGGGTGCGGGTCTCGAAGGTCGCCTCGCCGTCCTCGATCCCCTGGCGGTAGATCTCCGCCACGGCGGGCCAGTCGGTAGCCGTCATCTCCCGCAAGGTCATCAGCAGCATCCGCCCGCCTGGTCAGTGGAGCACACACCCGTCGCCGGGAGCACGAGCTGCAGCGTCGACGCGGCGGCGGTGTCACCGGCGAGCCAGGAGGTCACCGACCGCACCTGCTCGTAGCCGGTGGCCAGCAGGAAGGTGGGAGCGCGGCCGTAGGACTTCATCCCCACGATGAAGAACCCGGGCTCGGGGTGGGCGAGCTCGCGGAAGCCGTGCGGTGCGACGGTGCCGCAGGAGTGCTCGTTCGGGTCGATCAGCGGCGCCAGGCGCGCGGGCGCCTCGACGACATCGTCGAGGTCGAGCCGGATCTCCCGCAGCATGTCCAGGTCGGGGCGGAAGCCGGTCGCGTTCACCACGACGTCGGTGACGTGGGTGACCAGCTCACCACCCCGGTTGCCGACGAGCACCGCGGCATCGCCGTCGATGCTGCCGCGGACGATCTCGAACCGGTCCACGACGGTGATCTCGCCGCGCGCGACGGCGGCATCGACACGGCCGCCGAGGTGCGCGCGGCCGGGGAGTTCGTCGTCGGGCGAGGACGACACCCGCGCGGCGCTGTCGTTGCGGATGAGCCACGTCACAGCCGTCCCGGGTTCGTCACGGGCCAGCTCGACGAGGCCGAGCAGAGTGTTCGCTGCGGAGTGCCCCGCCCCGACCACGGTGACCCGGCGACCGGCGAACCGGGCACGGTCCCGCCCGAGCACGTCGGGCAGCGCCGCGGTCACGCGGTCGGCGATGGCGCCCATGCCCAGCAGTTCGAGCCCGTCGGAGGACAGCGGATTGGGCGAGGTGTAGGTGCCGGAGGCATCGATCACGGCGCGCGCAGTCAGGTCGGACACGTCGCCCGCCGCGTCGCGGACGCGCAGCACGAACGGCGTCGCGGCGCGCCCGCGGGTGCGAGTGCGGTCCATGCCCTGCCGCGAAACGGCGAGCACCGTCGCACCGGTGCGGAGGCGGGAGGCGATCGGCTCCAGCCGCGCGAGCGGTGCGACGTACTGTTCCACGAGCTCAGCACCGGTCGGCGCTCGGTCCGGTGAGGGCAGCACCCACCCCTGCCGCTCCAGCAGCCGGTGTGCGGCGGGGTCGACCAGGTGCCGCCACGGCGAGAACAGCCGGGTGTGCCCCCACTCCTGCACGCTGGCCGCAATGGTGTCGCCCGCCTCGTAGACGACGAAGTCGATGTCACGTTCGACCAGATGCGCAGCGGCGGCCAGGCCCACCGGCCCAGCACCGATGATCGCGACGGGCAGCGACGCGAGCGCGCCGTCGACCGAGGGACGAGGTGTGAGATCCAGCAGTGTCATCGTGGGCTCCTCAGATATCGATGATCGTCGATATTCAGTTCTATCCTCGATATCGACGGCTGTCAATATCGACTAGTATCGATACATGGCCATCACGCTCGAAGTCACGGATGTCAGCGCCACCGTCTGCTGCACCCCGCTCGTGCGGGAGCCGTTGTCGGCTGCCGAAGCCGAGAAGCTCGCGAAGACGATGAAGGCGCTGGCCGATCCCACCCGGCTGCGGCTGCTGTCGATCGTCGCGGCATCCGAGAACGCCGAAGCGTGCGTGTGCGACCTGATCGAGCCCGTGGGGCTGAGCCAGCCGACGGTGTCGCACCACCTCAAAGTCCTGACCGAGGCGGGGTTCCTCACCCGCAGCCAGCGCGGCACGTGGGCGTACTTCGCGCTCGTCCCCGGCGCGCTGGACCGCGTCTCGCAACTGTTCACCACGACGCCCGCGCCGACTGCGTGACGCGGACGTGACCTCCGACATCGCCCCGGCACGCCTGGGAGTACTCGACCGCCTGCTGCCGGTGTGGATCCTGCTGGCGATGGCCGCCGGGCTGGGGCTGGCGGTGTTCGCTCCCGGGTTCGGGGAGCTGCTGCACGCGGCATCCATCGGCAACGTCAGCGTGCCGATCGCGATCGGCCTGCTCGTGATGATGTACCCGGTATTGGCGAAAGTGCGCTATTCGGATGCCGCCGTGATCGGCCGCGACAAGCGCCTGCTCGTCTCGTCGCTCGCGCTCAACTGGCTGGTCGGCCCGGCGTTGATGTTCGCGCTGGCGTGGCTGCTGCTGCCAGACCTGCCCGAGTACCGCACCGGACTGATCATCGTCGGCCTCGCCCGCTGCATCGCCATGGTGCTCATCTGGAACGATCTGGCGTGCGGCGACCGGGAGGCTGCGGCATTCCTGGTCGCTCTCAACTCCGTCTTCCAGGTGATCGCGTTCGCGGGGCTCGGCTGGTTCTACCTGCAGGTGCTGCCGACGTGGCTCGGCTTGCCCACCACGAGCGCCGACTTCTCCCTGTGGGCGATCGCCCTGAGCGTCCTGGTCTTCCTCGGCGTTCCGCTCATCGCCGGGTACCTGTCCCGCCTCATCGGCGAGCGCCGCCGCGGCCGGGACTGGTACGAGTCGGTGTTCCTGCCCAAGGTCGGTCCATTGGCGCTCGGCGGCCTGCTGTTCACCATCGTCATGCTGTTCGCACTGCAGGGCCGGCAGGTCGTGGATCATCCCCTCGATGTCGCCCGCATCGCGCTTCCGCTGCTGGCATACTTCGCGGGCATGTTCTTCCTCGGCTTCGCCACCGGCAGGGCGATCGGGTTGAGCTACGAGCGCACCACGACGCTGGCCTTCACCGCGGCGGGCAACAACTTCGAGCTCGCCATCGCCGTGGCCATCGGCACCTTCGGAGCCACGAGCGGCCAGGCCCTCGCCGGCATCGTCGGTCCCCTCATCGAAGTGCCCGTCCTGGTGGGACTGGTCTACGTCGCGTTGTGGCTGCGGCCGCGGTTCGACGTCACGACCCGACAGCTTCCTCGTCCCCCGGAATCGGTGTCAGCGCAAGCTCGGTCGTCGGGGTGATGAGCAGGAACGTCGGTCGCGGCTGCCCCTCGCCATGGTTCACCTCGAGCCAGAAGGCGGGCGCTTCACTGCCGATGCGGGTGAGGATTTCCTCGCGGAGGTCCGCGATGTCGCGACCGCTGATCGAGTAGGAGTGGCCGCCGTAGGCGATGTCAATGCGCTTCATCGAACTTGGGAGTCTCTGTGTCGGGGGCGGGCTCGGGCACGACGTACAGCCCGTGCGGAGAGTTGGCGGTGTAGGCCAGGGCGCCCAGCCACGCCGGGTTCAGCGGCACCCGGCGACTGCCGTAGTACTTGTAGACCAGCACGCTTCGCGGGTGCACCCAGATGGTGGTCCGACCGTCGCCGATGCTCGCGTCGTCCTTCCAGCTGAAGTAGAACGACTCCCCGCGGCGCAGCTTGCTGCCGATGACCACCTGCAGGTGGGCGAGCAGCCTGTCTTCGAAGTCGGCCTTGAGCTGACCTTCGAAAATGAACTTGCCCATCGTGGTGATCCCCTCTGCCCCGCTCGCGGAAGCGGCACCCCTGCCGGCCTCTTCTTATCCCAAGTCCGCGGGGAAGGGAAGGCGGTGCGCGAGGAGGGCTTTGCCGGGATAGATACGGAACATGGACAGACTTCATTACGCGGGCAGTTCGATCCTGACCGGCACCGCCATCGCCCATGCGCTGCTCGATTACGCCCAGGCGCTGGCCGGCGCCGGCGACTCGGCGACGGTCGAGGTGCCGACGCTCAATGAAGACGGATCGCGGGGACGCTCAGAAGTACTCATCGGCCCGGCGAGTCAACTGATTTCGGACTCGGAACCGTCGCCGTACGACGAGATCGTCGACGAGGATCTCGTCGCACACCTGCGCGATGTATCCGCTCGGGTGCGCAACGACAGATCACCGTCGCCACCGGCGGGGATGATCCAGGACGAATTCGACGACGGGTACGCCGACGAATTCTGAGGTCAGCGCGCGGATGCCGCGGCGTCGGCCCTCACGGCGTCGGCCGTCACTGCACCACGGTGGCGGCGAGGACCGCTCCCGGCTACCTGCCGCGTGCGCTCGGGCCTGGGGGTGTGCAGGGGTGGGAGCGTGATCGCACCGGTCCTGGCGACTTCATCCGCCATCGACTGCAAACGGCGCGGGTCGAGGACCGCCGGATCGGCGTCGTCGAACACGAACCGCAGCGGGATGGAAGGTTCGAGCCACAGGGTCGTACGGCCGGCAGGGCTGTTCTCATCGTGCTGCCACGCGAGCGTGAAACTCTCGCCGCGACGCAGCTTCGTGGCCATGACCACCTTCAGGTGGGCCAGAAGCGTGTCTTCGATCTGAACGGGGGTGCTGGCGGAACTGTAATACAGGGTGCCCATGGGCTCTCTCCTTGACCTCAGACAGGTCGCGGAGATTGTTCAATGAGAAAAGTGCCACAAGCGGTTCGGGTTGCTGGCGAAACGATAAGCGAGTGTCGTCGGCGAGACCTGTGAGCCCATTCTAGGCGTCATCCCTCGGATTAGCGAGCTACCGCGTCGCCGCCGGGCCGCCGCTTATGGTGGGGGGCATGCCAGGCTCACCGTCCCCCCTCCACGCCCGACGTCTCCTGGTGATCTCGACGCTACTGCTGACGGCGACATTCGCCGGCTGCACCGCGATTCCGGCGGATGCCGCCGGCACGTTGGACCGGGTTCGCGACGGGGAGATACGGGTCGGCATCACGCACAACCCGCCGTGGACAGACACGTCGGGCCCTCCCGCCGGCTCGGAGGTCGAGCTCGTCGAGCAACTGGCGGCGGACCTCGATGCCGACGTGGTGTGGACCGAAGCCAGCGAGGCGCTGCTCGCCGAGGCGCTGCGTCAGGGCGAGCTGGACCTGGCCATCGGCGGGTTCACCGAGGACACCCCGTGGACCGACAAGGCCGCCGAAACTGTGCCCTACGTCGATGCGATCGACGAGTTCGGGCAGACGAAAAAGCACGTCTTCCTTACGCGCCTCGGCGAGAATCGCCTGCTCACCGCCGTGGAAGGCTTCCTGCGCGCGGAGGGCTCACAGTGAACCCACCGCAGCTGCCGCTGCCGGAAGCGCAGGCACACGCACTGAAGCGCGCGATCCGAATCGAGTGGGCGACGATCGCGTTCCTGGCCGTGGCGATCACGATGGTCTATCTCGTGATGGGCAACTCGCAGGCGATGAAAGCTGCGTGGATCGAGGACCTGCTCTCCCTCGCCCCGCCGCTGGCGTTCCTACTGGCCGTCCGCTTGATGGCGAAGCCACCCACCGAGACGTACCCCTACGGCTTCTTCCGCTCTGTCGGCGTCGCCCACCTCGTCGCCGGGGTCGCGCTGTTCGCGATGGGGGCGTTCCTGCTCGTGGAGTCGGTGATCGGGCTGGCACGGGGCGACCGCCCGCCGATCGGGTCGGTGGAGCTGTTCGGCCAGACCGTGTGGCTCGGCTGGCTGATGATGGTGGCGATGGCGCTCACCATTCCGCTGCCGATCTACTTCGGCCGCGTGAAGATGCAGCTGGCCGAGCAGCTGCACAACAAGGTGCTCTACGCGGATGCCGACATGAACAAGGCCGACTGGATGACGGCGGTCGGCTCGATCGTCGGGGTCGCCGGAATCGGAATCGGCCTGTGGTGGGCGGACGCTGTCACCGCGACGCTGATCGCCACCAGCATCCTCTGGGACGGGGTGAAGAACACCCGCGCCGCGATCACCGATCTGATGGACACCCGCGCAACCACGTTCGATGACTACAGCCCGCATCCGGATGCCGCCCTGGTGGACGAAGTTCTCGCGCACCTCCCCTGGGTCGCCCAGGTCGCCACCCGCGTGCGCGATCAGGGACAGTTCTTCCACGTCGAGGCGTTCATCGTGCCCACCCGCGGCCGCATGCCCACTCTCGAGCAGGTCACCGAGGCGACCGAGGAGTGCACCGCACTGGACTGGAAGATCCACGACATGGTGATCACGCTCGTGCCCGAGCTGCCCGCGCAACTCGCTGTCACCTCACCTGTCTGATCGGCTCCGACTGCCCGTCACGAGTCGTCGGCGTGCTGCTGGCGGATACGCCGACCTTCGGCGATGTCCTCCCGCTCCTTCTCGGCGCGCTTGTCGCTCTGCCGGGTGTCGCGGGCGGGGAGCTGGATGTCCTCTTCCGCCGCGATGCCACCCTGCAACTGGCGTCCTCGTTCGAGTTCGGCGTCGAACTCCGCGCCGAACAGCAGCGCGAGGTTGGCGATCCACAGCCACAGCAGGAAGACGATGACTCCCGCGAGCGACCCGTAGGTGCGGTCGTAGTTGGAGAAGTTCGCGACGTACAGTCCGAATCCGAGCGTTCCCAGCGCCAGCACGACGATGGCAAGCAGCGCGCCCATGCTCACCCACCGGAACTTGGGCTGCTTGGCGTTCGGCGTGGCGTAGTAGAGAACGGCGATCAGGAACACCACGACCAGCAGCAGCAGCGGCCACTTCACGATGTCCCAGGCGATGCGCACACCCTCCCCCACGCCGATCGCGCTGCCGACGGCGTCGGCCACGCCGCCGGATAGCACCAGCCCGGCGGCGACGATCGTCAGGCACACCACCGCGATGATCGTGACGACCAGCTGCATGGGCCGCATCTTCCAGAACGGACGGCCCTCTTCGACTTCGTAGATGCGGTTCATCGCCCGGCTGAACGCCCCGACGTAACCCGATGCGGTCCACAGTGCCAGCAGGATGCCTGTGATGAGCGCGAATCCCGCCCCCGGCGCCTGCGAGAGCTGCTCGATCGGGCCTCGGAGGGTTTCGGCGGTCTCACCCGGGGCCACGTCCTCGACGATCCCCAGCACGGCGTCGGCGGCGGACCCGCTCTGGCCGAAGACGCCGAGCAGCGAGAACACCGCGATGAGGGCGGGGAAGATCGACAGCACCGCATAGTAGGTAAGGCCGGCCGCGGCATCCACGCACCCATCGGCGGTGAACTCCCGCACGGTCTTGACGAGCACGTACTTCCAGGAGCGCTTCTCGATCTGCGTAGGGGCGTCGGGCTTGTCGGCGTGATCTGGGTGGACCGCGCCGCCGCGCGTGTCCTGATTCTGCTGATTCACTGTCGCATTCCTTCCGAAGGGCAAGGGTCTGCCGGCGCGGCCGGACGCCCGGGGAACTGCCATTCTTCGTGACGTGCACGCACACGACAGGGACTTGCATCCGTGGAACGTGTGTGCTGCGGTTGAGGCCTGACGATCGCGGATCTGGTGGAGCCGTCCGTCTGGCCGATGGGTGTGAGCCTGCGCGAGGACGACGTACTGCTCCGGGGTCAGTCGCTCGCGGCGCACGGCCGCATCGCCACCCCCGCCGTGCGGAGCGCTGAAGCCCTTCCGCGGTCGGCGGCCACGCCCCTGCGGCAGCGATTCGTCTAGCTAATCGTCACGCGGGTCGTCGCGGTCACGGCATCCGGAGGGCACGGCCACGCCGACGTGACGATCGACGCGGATCTGAGCCGGTGCGAGGCGCACTGCTCCGAGGCGCACACTGTCAGCCGCCGCCCGGCGCACCGCACCACGCGGGTGCGCCTCCACACGGCGGGCACCGCCGACGGGCCTCGCGTGCGCCTGCCTCGCGACATCGCCGTGGGCGACGTGCTCGTCACCCTTTCGAGGGCCCCGTGACGCCCAGCGAACTGCGCTGCCGCGCCGCGGCGGGGGACGAGGACAACGACGGTGACGGTGACGGCGCTCCGAGTTGCGGGCGCCACGTCCGCGGACGCTGAGGTCGTGTCAGCAACCGGCGAGTTCGACCAGCGGCCCGGCCGCGGCGGCACCAACCGCCCGCTGCGGCCAACCTCGAGGGGTCCGATCTGGGGCGGTCAGCGCGATTGTCAATCAATTTACGTAAATTAAATCTACAATCCGACAGTCGCGCGTAAATCGATTGACACTGCGCCGAAAGAAGCGTTAGCGTGAACCGGCCGTCGGCGTCGACAGGGCTCGACCACAGCCCCGGACGCACCCATGGACACCGACGTTTCAGCCTCTTCCTGCTTCAATTCCATGTTGTCGTTCGAGGCACGCATGACCGACTTGCTGCACAGGATGACTCTCGCCGTCGCCGAGGAGGACCACCAATGATCAACGGCAATGCCCAGTTCATCGCGGCAGACACCGAGCCGGACAGCGCGCCCCTCTTCCGCCGGGACTTCAGCCTCGAAACGGGCCACGGGCAGGTCGAATCCGCGGTTCTGTCGTTGAGCGCGCTCGGGATCTGCGAGGCATGGATAAACGGGGTCCCGGTCTCGGAGGATCTCCTGTCTCCAGGGTGGACGAGCTACGAATGGCGACTCCACTACGTGGACCATGACGTCACTGCGCTCATCGACACCCATTCGACGCTCGGGATCGCCGTGGGCAACGGCTGGTATCGGGGGCGTCTCGGATGGATCGAGACGAAGCGGTACGGCAACGAGATCGCTGCCTACGCCGAACTTCGCATCCGCTTCGCCGACGGGTATGAGCAGGTCGTCGCCACCGACCAGTCATGGCAAGTCGGGCCCAGTGACATCACATCCAACGACCTGTATGACGGGCAGACCGTCGACGCCCGGCGCCGTGACGATAAGTGGACGTCCCCGGGCTTCAGCGACCCCCGGTGGGGCAGCGTGCACGCGGTCGACTATCGTCCCGAACGCTTCGAGCTCGACACGGCCCCGCCTGTTCGAAGAATCGACCAGCTTCTCCCGCAGAAGGTGTGGCTGAGCCCCACTGGCTCGATCCTGATCGACTTCGGTCAGAACATCGTCGGCTTCGTCCGACTGCGGATCGCCGGTCGCAGCGGCGACGTGATCACCGTGCGACACGCCGAAGTCCTGGAAGACGGTGAACTCGCCATGCGCACCCTGCGATCGGCGAAGTGCACCGACCACTTCATCCTCAGCGGAGGGGACGACGTTTTTGAGCCTACATTCACCTTCCATGGCTTCCGCTATGCCGAACTGCGCGGCTGGGACCGCGACCTCGAGGAGGTCGTGGGCGCCGTCACAGCTATCGTGATCTCCTCCGATCTGCAACGCATCGGTCATTTCGAGTGCTCGGTCCCGGACCTCAACCAGCTGCACGACAACGCCATTCGCGGGATGCGCGGGAATTTCGTTGACATCCCCACGGACTGCCCGCAGCGCGACGAACGTCTCGGGTGGACGGGCGACATCGCGACGTTCGCCCCGACCGCCGCCTTCCTGTTCGACGTCAAGGACCTCCTCGCAGACTGGCTCGAGGATCTCCACCTCGAGCAGGACCATCACGATGGCGTCGTGCCGTACATCGTGCCGGACATCCTCAAGTACGCCGTGACGCCTCAGGCTGGAGCCGGGGCCGAGGAGGCTGCTGCCGTGTGGAGCGACGCGGCCGTCTGGGTGCCGTGGGCGCTGTGGGTGGCATACGGTGATCCCCGCGTGCTCGAGGCGTCGTTCGATTCGATGCTCACGCACGGTCGGCGGGTCCACTCACTGCTCTCCCCCACGGGCGTCTGGGACTCCGGCTTCCAGTTCGGGGATTGGCTGGATCCGGACGCGCCGGCAGATCGTCCCGGCGATGCGAAAGCAGACCCTGGCGTCGTCGCGACCGCGTGCGCGTTCCGCACCGCTGACCGCATTCGCGCGGCGGCCGAGATACTGGGGCGCAACGCGGAAGCGGCGGAGTTCGCGGCGATTGCACGCGGGCTTCGGGCTGCCTTCCAGCGCGAGTACATCCACGGCGAGCGGGTCTTCAGCGACAGCACCACGGTGTACTCACTGGCCATCGTGTTCGGTCTTCTGGATTCGCCGCAGACCCGATGGGCAGGTGACCGACTGGCCGCGCTGGTCGCCGCCAGCGGATTCCACATCTCCACAGGGTTCGCGGGGACGCCGTTCATTTGCGATGCGTTGACATCGACCGGCCACGTCACCACCGCTTACCGTCTGCTCCTGCAGCGTGAATGCCCATCCTGGCTGTACCCGGTCAGCATGGGCGCGACGACCATCTGGGAGCGGTGGGACTCGATGCTGCCCGACGGGAGCATCAATCCGGGCGACATGACCAGCTTCAACCACTATGCGCTCGGGGCCGTCGCCGACTGGATGCACCGCGAAATCGGTGGGCTTGCCCCGCTGGACCCGGGGTACCAACGCATCCTCGTTGCCCCCAAGGTCGACGCCGGCATCGACTGGGCCCGCACGTCGCTGCTCACCCCCCACGGGCGCGCGAGCGTCGACTGGTCGCGAGACGACGACATGGTCGACATCAGCATCACCGTGCCCGTGGGGGCATCGGCCATCATGGTGTGGCCGAATGAACCGGATCGAACACTGGGGGCGGGCCAACACTCGCTTCGCGTGCCGGCACCCATCGCTCGTGCCGCCGCGACGTCAATCGGTTGACGACGGCCCACTAGTGTGAGCCTGGTCAGCGGCACAGCTGCCAGGTCTCGACAGGAGCGATGATGAGCCAGTCCGGAACGCCGGCGCGTCGACGGCGCCCATCGCTCGCCGACGTTGCACGGCACGCCGGCGTCTCCGAGGGCGCCGTCTCCAAGGTGATCCGCAACGCGTACGGCGTCAGCCCCGCGATGCAGGAGCGGGTGCAGAAGGCGATCGAGGAACTCAATTACCGCCCCAGAACCGGCGCCCGCGGCATGCGAGGCCAGACCTTCACCATCGCAATCGGGTCTGAGATCCCTCAGATCGGCAATGACTTCTTCACCCAGGTCACCAACGGTGCCGCGCGCAAGCTGGCCGGCAGCGGATACCAACTGGTCATCGCCCCGTCCCTTGACGACGAAGAGGACCTGGGGGTTCTGGATGCACTGGTGGACCGCCAGGTGGACGGCATCATCGCGATCTCCCTGGATGTGAGCGTGACCGCGCTTGACCAGCTAGCAGAGTATGTGCCCGTCGTTCTGCTCGGCCGCCACGACGATCCCCACAACTACGACACGGTCACCAACGACGACGAAGCCGGTGCGACACTCGCTATGGACCACCTCTTCGAGCTGGGCCACGAACGCATCACTCACTTGACGGTGCACCCCACGGAGAGCGCACCCGACTCGCAGCCGCCGCATGCCATCCGTCAAGCGACGTACCAGTTCCAGATGGTTCAGCGGGGCCTCACGCCCCACGTCGTCTACTCCGAGGCCGCCGAGGGCTCTGCATACCTGTCCGCGCGCAGGCTCCTCGAGGACAATGACGCCCTCACGGCGATATTCGCCGGTAACGACACCCTCGCCATCGGAGCGTTGCGCGCCGTGACAGAGCGCGGACTCACCGCCGGAGACGTGTCGGTCGTCGGTTACGACAACATCGAGCTTGCTAGCCATCCTCTGGTGTCCCTGACTACTGTGGACCAGTTCGGCATCCAGACAGGCGAGACGGCGGTGGAGCTCCTGATGGAGCGCATCAACCAGACGCGCACCGAGCCGCGACACGTTCAGCTGCATCCGCAGCTCGTTGTGAGGAAGTCGTCCGCTCGCATCTAGCGAGGGATCTGAGCGCAATCACCGCCAGTTCGGGGATCAGTCCTCAACGGTCAGTCGGGCGCGAGCGATATTGTGGACTCGGCCAGCTGCCGTTCCCGAGTCCGTCGTGCTCTGGGACGTAACCCGGGCGCTCACGAAGTACGTGCCCGGTCGATCGAATGTGCACTCCTGGGCCATCTCGAGGTGACGGGTAGGTTCGATTTCGATCGGCGCCGAGAAACTTCCGCTTCCGGTGAGGTCGAGCGCCAAGGACACGAGAGGCAGTCCGCCAGCAGGCGTGTCCGCGCTGATGTCGGCGCGCACAATTTGCCCGACCCGGACCCGCGCCGACCGCATTCCGTCAATCGACAGCGACACGACGGGCTGAATGCCCGCTCGCTCGCCTACGGCGCCGGGCACCGAGACCTGACCGCAATTGACGGTATAGTTCGTCGACGCGGCGGGCCCGATACCGCGTTCAACCCACGCCGCCAGCTGCCGCAACGCTGTGTGCAGCGCCCCGATGTACGAGACGGTGTGCGTCTGATCCGGCGGTGCGTCCGCGTCGCCGTGAGTCGCGTTGTCGATGTACCAGAGTCGGAAGCGGTGATCTGCACTGCCACCGGCGTTCTCATTCACCCGCTGCCGGTACCAGTCGGCCTGCCAGGGGAACGCTTCCCGGTCGAGCATGCAGGACACGACGATCATCTTGTCCGACACCTTGCCGGACGGAACACTCCCCGCGGCGGCCGCTGCGAACATCGGTCCAAGCAGCATCGCACGCTGCGGATGCACGGGCTCACCCTGCCCGTCACGGTACATGTCGTAGACAGGGTATTCGGGGCCGGGCACCTGGTGCCGGTGATAGGTCTGCGCTGCGAGGAAGTTGGAGTTGTCCAGGGTTATGCCGTCCCCCGCCCGCAGCGAACCGACAACCTCAGGCGACTGTCCTGGTTCGAGAAGCACCCGCTGCCCTTCTACGGACATCACCCGCAGAACTTGACCGGCGGCGAGACCACTGCGCACATGCAGTTCGGCGCCGAGGATCCAGCCCGCCGGCGCCTCGCTCAAAACGACCCAACTCGCCCCCGACTGACTGCTCGCCCCCGCATGCTGAAAGGACTCGTCGACGCCGCCCGATGTGGCGTCCCTCGCCGCGTCTGCGTCGACCACCGAGTCGATCGTGGCCGAATGCACGACACGATCCCGATGCACGGACGAGTCCGGGTCCGCACCGAGATACCCCGGCACGGCCCAGAAGTCCGTCGCATACGCCGGATCGGCAGCCATAATGCCCGGATAGAGGGCACTGAATCCATGCATCCCCATTGTGCGCCAGCCGAACCACGAGCGCGGCGGAAACCCCATCTTGGTGACCTCATCGAAAGCGTCCTGCTCCTCGTCGGTCAGCACGAGGTGTCCGGGGTCTCCATCCACGTCGTGGGCATCCGCGATTCGGTCCAAGGAATTGCGCAGAACTCGTTGCGCGTGCATCCGCACCGCGAAGACGTTCGGCGCCGCCATGGGGCTCCCGATGACATATGGAACGTAGCCATCCCAGACCCCCGTCGTGTTCTCCGCAGCTCCGATGGTGCGGTAGCCGCCGCCGCTCCCTCCGTAGAGATATCCGTAGGCGCGGTGCTCGCCGTAGAGCGCGGCGGCAACGGCGCGGGAGAACCGGGCGGCGGCGGCGTTCGCGCGGTATGCGCCAATGGTCGGATCCACCCCGGATAGCGGGTTGGCGGCGTCCGGGCCGCCGCCGTTCGTCTCTACGAAGTACGCGCCGCTGGCCAAGGTGAATGTGAGCTTGTCCTCTTCCCCCTCGGCACGCTGCGCCAGGTTCTCGCTCTGCGGAACCGGTGTCACGTGCTGGAAGAACCGCCCCTCGTAGGCATTCGGGGAGGGGAAGTAGAACGAGAAGCGGGTGTCGCTCGAATCGAACCCGCCGTGCACGTAGCGATGCGCAACCGGGGACTCGCGCTGCTCATCGATGTCGACCCACGCTCGGCCGAATGCGTCATCGACATCAGCGTCCCACGACTTATGCACCAGCTTCGCATCGGGTTCGGCACCCATCTCGCACTCCTTCTTCGCATTCACGCAGTGGCCGGCGTCAATCGAAATCATCGACGCGCCACTCGTCCAGCCACTGGATGTATGGGCGGTCCCCATCGAACTGGATCGGCAGCCAGACGTAGTCCGCGATCGCGGTGTTCTCCCCCGACCCCGCCGCCATGGCGGCGGCGAACACGCCCGGGGCCACGTCGGTCGACTTCGGAGCCTCGCCGCGCATGCGCGCAGCGACCGAGTCGTAGACGTTGGGCATGCCGACCGGGAGTTGGGGCAGCCAGCGATCGGCGAGCGCGATGTAGAGGTCCTGTTTCTGAGGATGCTTGAAGACGGAGCTGATCTGGGACCGGAATGACGTGGCCTCCTCGTCATCGCGATGCGTCAGCCCCAGCACGTCGAACGGGCCGTGGTAATCGGGGCCGGCGGCGACCTCGGTGAAATTCGGGAAGTACCCGGTGCTGCCGGAGGTGAGCAGATAGTGGATGCCGTTGCGCTCGAAATGGGCGGGCGCCTCTCGAGTGAAAGGGGGTCCAGGGTGACGGAAGTGCGACGAGAATTCGCCGCTCACGTCCGTATAGTCCTCTGAGAGTTCCGCACAGATGAGCTCGGTGTGGACCTTCTCGAAGTAGTAGTAGGCCCTCCCAGTCGCCGAATCCACGACCAGGTCGAAATCACCGGCGCTCATCCCCAACGGCTCCAGGCCGGTGCGGACGATGTCGTATGGCCCGAGCAGAGAGTCAGCCACGAGCACCGTGGACGCTTGCGTGTCATGCGAGCCCTCGCCCATGACTTTGAGCCAGCAAACGTATTTGCCGGTTGCACGGTTGTAGATGATGTGCGGACGATCCATCTTCTGTGCCGGATGCAACGGTGAAGATTCATCATCGATGACCGGCGGAATGATGAGACCGCGATCTTCCCAGTTGACGAGGTCGATTGACGTGTACGCCCTCACTCCCCAATGCCAGATACCACTGCCGGGGGTGGTGCGCTCTTTGTTCTCCCCGTACCACGTGAAGATCCCGTCCTCATGGAAGATCGACCCGCCGTGCGCCTGGATTCGCTTTCCGTCACTGTCCAGCCAGACGTGACCCGGGCGAATGGTGTCGTCGGTGCTCATGCTCGTGCTCCTTCACAGGGAATGTTGATCGTGCTGCTCTCGACCTGATCAGGTGCGGTCGACGCGCCCCACAAGGACGCCTGCGGACACACCACCGCCGTCACTCTCCCTCCGTGCCAGCCGGAGTGGGGGATTCCTGTGCCGCCTGCACCAGGGCGTCGATGGCCTCCTGCGAGACCCGCCCCCGACTGAGCGCCACGAGCTGCCGGAGGGGTACTCCCCTGAGCGGGGTGAGACTCTCCGCCGAGGTCCCGGTTTGCGCGAGGAAGTTCCGGAGGAGTTCTCCCCCGCGGGCGTGCTCGAGCCAGCCTCCGATGGTGGCCTCGGCGGTCAGGTGAACCGGCGCCGTCGCGGCTGCATCCGCGACGGGAGGCTTCTGGGGCACCCGCTGCGAATCGAAGGCACACCCCTCGGGGAATCGTTCGAATCCTTCGGCCCGCCAGGCCCATCCCTCAGGCGCCGGATGGCTCTGCACCAACAGGGCAACGGCGAGGAGGAGGCCACCGTTACCTGGAAGGTACAACGGCAGGATCCCGCGCATCTGCGGGTTATGGCCGACCACGGTGTAGCCGTTCTTCTGCTCGTCCCGTAGCAGCGCATCGATCGCGAGTGCAGGGTCTCCGAGCCGCGTCGCCGTCATCGCCATCACGGGGAAGTCCCAACCCCACGCGGTCGGCCAGTCCCAGGTCTCCCACACGTCCCCGAGGGTCGCTTTCATGAGTTCCGGGTCGATGATCGGCGTGGGCGGTAGGACCCCGAGCGCCATCAAGAGCGAGGGGTGGTCGTCACGGCGAAGCGGCTCGTCGGTCGCAACCGCCGTATAGCGCCCATCGACCGCGCACGGGCTGGCCAAGCCGTCTTGAACCGCCTGCCATCGGGCGTCGCGCTCGACGCCGGCGCGCTCACGCCAGGTCTGGGCGATGTCGAGACCCCACCACCAGTACGCAAGCTCGAACGTCGGATCCACGGTTTTCCGCGCATCGTAGAACTCCTGGGCGGGCATGATCGGCGGTCCGAGGTGGAACACGCCGTCCCGCTCGACCGCGAACGCCGCCATGAAGGTGGCCGTGGCGTCAACGAGGTCGCCGTACGTGGCGACGAGGTATTCACGATGCTCGGGGCTGCTCGCCTGCCAGACCAGTTCGAGCAGGTGCAGGATGTGAGGCTGCTGCCATACCAAGAGAGCGCCGATGTCGCTGGGGCTTTCGCGCCCATCCGGCCCAGTTTGCTTCGGCCAGCGCGCGCCAGGATAGCCCTGCATCGCGGCCGTCGCTCGGGCTTCATCGACAACCGTGAGGTACCACTCGAGACTACGTTCGAGGAGTTCTGGACGACCCCACACCGCGAAGTGCGCCGCGTGCCAGAGGTGCATCTCCAGATGGAACTTGCCTTGCCAGCTGTTCGTGACGAGGCCAGTTTCCTGGGGCGGCAGGTGTCCCGCACTGTGCACACGTGTCAGGTATTGGGAAAGCACGACCCGGCGCTCAAATTCGTGCGCGCGCGGGTCGGCGCTCGCCGAAAGATCCAGCGCTGCGCCGCTCATCCAGAACGCCTCCCCTGCGTCCGCGGACGCGCGCGCGACCTCGGGGAACGACGGCAGGAGTCCGCTGGGCGCAGCTCCGAATCGAACGACGAGGTCGATGTGGGGCCGATCGACCGCGACGACGAACTCATGAGCGACCGCTGTCTCGATCAGAATTCCATCGGTCGCCGAGACTTCGACGACGTAGGCGAAGTCGTCCACCCGGCGGTAAATGATGTCGCCGTCGAGGGTCGATGTGTGGCGGTCATGCGCGTCCCAGTCATCCGTCTGGAAGAACCCGTCGCTTGCATACGGGAATCGCAAGACGACGCGTGCCCGACCGTCCATAAGGAGACGTGACGTGATTCGAAAGGCCACGACAGAGTCATCGGGAGACGCGACAGTCTGCACATGAACGGCTTCACCGTCGAAGCTGAACGCACTGGAGATCATCCCGGTCCACAGGTCCAGCGACTGATCGACGTCAGCCAGTGCCGCCGGATCGTCTTCCACAGCATCCCCGGGTGTATGACGGAGTTCGAGGCCCACCCGTCCGAGGTCCATTCGCTGCGGGTTGGCATTGAGCCACGCTCCGGCTTTGAACTCGTCCGCTACATTGCCGGACATCGCGCCCATCATGTCGTGTTTGTCGAGGTAGCGAACGGGCCCGCGCGTGGTGTCGTACGTCGTCATCGCGTCCTCTATCGTGTAGCCCTCGGGATTCGGCATCTCGTGCCACCCCCAGTTGCTCATCGTGGCGGTGTTGACCGCGACCGCGCCGGCCGCCATGGCTCGACGCGCATCGTGGAAGTCTGCGAAGGTCTGCATGCCGGTGATGTCGGCGTTGTAGCCGAAATCACCGTTGCCGACGGTCAACACGTGCTCGGGATGCGGCTGGCGCACCGTGACTCGGTGACGCGCGGCGAGCGCGGCCCTGTCGATTCGCTCGGACATACGGTCTCCTGGTCGTTCGGTCAGAGTGCAGTTCTCCGGCGGTGCTCCGGTTGCCGACGTCGATATGTGATCCATAACATTCAGCGGACGGCTCTCACCCGCCACACGACGACGATCCCGCCGGCCAGCACGAGCATGCCTGCCAGGAGATAGAGAGCGGTGAAGTTGCTTGCGCCGGCAGCTCCGGTGGCCAGGAGCAAGGGCGCGAAGAGGGGCGCAACCGCCTGCGGGATCTTTTGAGAGAACGCCGTGATGCCCATGAAACGTCCGGCCTGCGTCTCACGGTGCGGCAGCACGTCCAGCACCATCGCCTGGTTGATGGCAAGGAAGACAGCGATCCCGAGTGATGAGAGCACCCCTCCGAGGATGAGCGCAGGAAGGCTGTACGCGAACGCCGAGACACCCGCTCCGGTGGCGAAGAGCAGGACCGACGCAAGGATGAACGGCCGCCGGCGCCCGAACCGGTCCGAGATCCAGCCGCTGGCGATCGCCCCTGTCGCCGAGACCGCTGTGCCCACGCCAGACATCAATGCCACCACGCCGCCGATTTCCTGTACCGGCAGCTGCATCCGGTCGGCAAAGAAGAACGTCCCGTAGGTGGATGTGAAGGTAATGCCGGCGAAGAACAGGAATCGACCCAACCAGTTCCAGGCGAAGTCGGGGTGTTCGCGAGGATGGAACCCATAACTGCGGAACAGCCGTCTGGCAGTCAGCCGGTGCTCGAAGCGCAACCGTCGGGAGTCGTCGTCCCTGACGAACACCACGAACGCCACTACGAGGGGGATTCCAACGAAAGCCGGCATCCACATCGCCAGCCCGATATCCCCGGCGAACGGGCCGACGAGCAGCACTCCGGTGACGGGCGCGACCTGACTCACAACCCCGGTGAATGCTCCCACCTTGCCTCGCTGCGATACGGCGAGTCTGTCCGCCTGGATGTTGCCGATCGAGCCGAGCGCCGTCCCCCAGCCCAGATTGGCGAGAATCCAGCCTACGCCGAGCGTGAGGACGTCCGGCGACGAGGCCATCACTGCGATCGCGACGGTTCCCAGGATGAGGCCGATGACGGTGAACGGTCGCCGTCTACCCCAGCGACTTCTGGTTCGGTCGCTCAGAATGCCTGTCAGCGGGGCACTGATGAGGCTGAAGACAGAGCCCGCGCCGATGATGTATCCGAGTACCGCTTCATTGCCAGGCTCTAACAAGTCCAGTTGTAGGGCGAGCGTGAAGACCATGGGCACGAGGTAGGCCAGTGCTGCGCCGAGCGTCCCCGCCAGCAGCAGCGCGACCTCTGCGCGGGACATGCCCGGCGTCTCCGCGGCGGGGCGTTCCGAAGGGGCAGCTACGTCGACAAGCGGTCCGAGCGCGACCGAGTGCACAGACAGAGCGTCGCCGAAGGACTCCGCGCCCTGACTGCGATCCATCACCGAGCCGCAGCCAGCGCTGCCTTGAGCGCCCAGCGTGCCTCACGGCGCGCGCGCTGCCTGTCGGGGTCAGATGTCGGTGCGGCGAGTAGCAGCGTGCGCGTGTACTCGTCGATCGGGTTCGACGTCACCTGAGCGGTCGACCCGGTCTCGACGAGCTCGCCGCGGTACATCACGGCAACGCGGTGGCTGATGTGCCGAACGACCGACAAGTCGTGTGTGATGAACAGGTAGGCGACCCCGGTCTCACGTTGGAGCTCGATGAACAGGTCCATCACACGCGCCTGCGTCGTCAGATCCAGCGCGCTGACCGGCTCGTCGCACACGATGAGGCGCGGCTTCAACGCGAGAGCGCGCGCGATCGCAACACGCTGACGCTGGCCACCACTGAACTCCCGTGGGTACCTCTGGGCGGAGTTGGACGGCATCCCCACGCGATCGAGCAGCGTCATGACGCGCATCCGCGCTTCCCGACCTTCCAGCCCCTGGGCGATGAGCGGCTCGGCAAGGATGTCCGCGATCTGCAACGCGGGATTCAGGCTCGTGTATGGATCTTGGAAGACGACCTGGATGTCACGGGCCAGAGGGCGCCTTCGCTTGCTCGGAAGGTGGGTGATGTCACGGCCGTCGAAGCGAATGGACCCTCCTGTCGGGCTCGCCAGGCCCAGGACCGCTCGACCCAAAGTCGTCTTTCCCGACCCGGACTCGCCCACCAGCCCTAGCGTCTCGCCCGGCGCGATGTTGAGCGAAACCCCCTTGAGAATCTCTGGAGATCGCCGGCGAAATCCCTTGCCCGGGTAGCTGAGAGTCAGATCCTCGACCTCCAGCAATGCACTCATTTCCGTCCCTCTCCTGCTGCGGCAGTCACCGGGAGGTCCTCCCGCACCACGTCCTCGTCGAGGATGGCGCCAACGAGTTCCTGCGTGTATCGCTGCTTCGGCGACTGGAAGATCTCCCTCACCGGACCCTCCTCCACAAGTTCGCCGTCGCGCATGACGACCACGCGGTCCGCGAGGTCGGCGATGACGCCGAAGTTGTGCGTCACCAGAAGCACGCCCATTCCCAACTCCCCCTGCAGTTCGCGCAGCAAATCGAGGATCTCTGCCTGCACCGTGACGTCCAGTGCGGTCGTCGGCTCGTCCGCGATGAGCAGCTTCGGCCGTGAGACGACGGCTCCGGCGATGAGAACGCGCTGTGCCATCCCTCCTGAGATCTGATGGGGGTAGGACGCGAAGGTGCGCCGCGGGTCGGGGATCCCTACCCGTTCGAGCAGGGCGAGGATGGAGTCCTTGGCTTCCTTGCGGGACATGCTCTTGGTGAGCCCCTCCATCAGCTGCGAGCCGACAGTGAAGCTCGGGTCGAGATTCGCCATCGGTTCTTGGGGAATGTACGAGATGACACCTCCGCGTAGTTTGCGCAGCTCGCCCGGCGACTTGCCCAGCAGCGAGTCACCGGCAAGCGTCAGCTCATCCGCCGTGATCCGCGCTTCCTTGGGCAGCAGCCCGAGGATCGAGAATGCCGTCTGCGTCTTGCCCGAACCCGATTCACCCACGACTCCGACGATTTCGCCGGGGTTCACATCCAGCGACACGCCACGAACGACCTCCCTATAGTTGCCGTCGGGCATCGGGTACTGGACGCGAAGATTGCGGACGCTCAGCAATCCTCCGCGCATCGTCTCTGCCGCCGCGTCCGGGTCTGCAGCAGGCTCCGGCACCGCCGCCGCCAAGCTTCGCTTCTTCTTCACGGTCGATTGCGGACCTGCCAACACGTCGCGGTAGGCGTTTCCGAGCAAGATCAGCCCTCCATTGAGGAGAGCGAGAAACAGCGCCGGCCACACCAGCTGGATCGGCTGGGAGTAGATGTTGATGAACGCGTCATTGGTCATCGACCCGAAGCTCGGCGTCTGCGTGGACCCGAAGCCGAGGAACGCGAGTCCTGCCTGAACGCCGATGGCGGAGCTCGCGAGGAAGGATGCCGAGATGATGACCGGCCCGCGGACGATGTAGAAAACGTGCCGGGAGAGGATCCGCCAATTCGACAGGCCCGACACTCGGGCGGCATCCACGTACAGCTCGTTGCGGACCCCCTCGACGAGGTTTCGAACGAGTCTGAAGATGCCCGGAGCAAGGAACAGCCCGAAGATGAACATCATTCCCTGGTAACTGCTCCCCATGACGGGGTAGAGCACCATCACCAGGATCAGGGCGGGGAAGGTCATCAGGAGATTGAAGACCCAGGAGGCGATGGCGTCAGTGCGCTTGCCGACGTATCCGGCGATGAGGCCGAAGACAGAGCCCACGGCGACTCCGACTCCGGCGCCGATCAGCGCCGAAATGACTGAGACATTGATGGATGTCAGGACCCTCGCCCAAATGTCGCGACCGTACTGGTCACCACCCAGCGGCCAGCCCGGTGTGCCCGGAGCGGCATTGATATGGTCCAGCGACGCATACATGGGGTCGTGGGTGCTCAGGAGCGGCTCGAACAGACCTAGAAGCACGATGGCAAGGAGGACGACCAAGCTGCCCAGGCCCAGCGGTTTGCGCAGCAGACGCCGGAAAGCACCTGCTCGCTTCCTCGTCGTCAGATCGGGGATCTCATTGGCGACGATCGAGTCTGCGGGATCGTAGACGGTCATGAAGCCCTCACCTTCGGGTTGAGCCATCCGTTCGCCAAGTCGACGAGGAGGTTCACGATGACGACCAGCCCGACACTGAACAGAGACACCCCGAGCATGGCCGGGAGATCTCCCTGGATGGTGGCTAGGTAGCCATAGGTACCGAAACCAGGAAGTGCAAAGATCTTCTCGACGAACAGCGACGCACCGAACATCGAAATGAACATGAGCGAGAACGTTGTCAGTCCCGGGCCGGCCGCGTTGCGCAGCGTGTGCTTGAGAAGAATGGACATCTCGGAGACCCCGCGGCTGCGGAGCGATCGCACATATTCGCGGTTCAGTTCATCTATCATCGAACCGCGAATTTGTGCCGCAAGGGAGGCGATACCTCCGATGGAGAGCACCACCGCCGGCAAGATCACCGAGGCGAACCAACCACCGAAGGATTCCTCCATCGGCACGAACCCGATGGCCGGCACCCATCGCAACACAATGGCGAACAGATAAACCAGCACGATCCCGAGCACGATGGCGGGGAACACATAGGAGAACGTCGCGATGCCCTGCAACACGTTGTCCAACCACCCGCCACGGGCGGCCGATGCGACTCCGAGGACGACACTGACGATGAGCGTGATGATGCACGCGAGCGCGACGATCGACAGCGTGATCGGAAGCCGGTTCACAAGCGAATCCGCCACGGGTTCGCTCGTGAAGTAGGACGTACCCAGGTCCCCACGGAAGACGCCTCCGAGCCAGGAGAAATACTGCTCGAAGATGGGGCGGTCGAGGCCGAGCCGGGTGTTAAGGGTCTCTACCTGCTCCGGCGTCGCAGCAGGGCCGAGGATATTCAGCGCAACCGGGATGCCCGCGCCGAAGGTCAGGAAGAAGGTGATGGCGGTGACGATGAAGATCAGGACAAGTCCCGAACCCAGCCGCCTGAGGATAAACGAGATCACTATGGCTCCTCGGCGGGGTGGGGGCGACGCCCCCACCCCGCATTCGATTACTCGGCCGGCGCGAAGGGCAGGACGTTCTGGTTGGCGACGACGGGAGGCGTGTAGTCGATGTCATTCGACACCACGTACAGCGGGGTGATGTAGACCATCGGCGCGAACCATGCCTGCTCGACGAGGTACTCGTTCACAGCGCCGAACGCCGCTTCATCCCCGGAGGCGTTGGCTTCAGCGAGAAGCGCCTCCAACTCGTCGGTCGTCGAGCCGAAGGGGTTGAACACTCCCGCGAGCGACGCGTTCGCATCGCCCGCATCCGAGCCGCTGAAGCCGTTGAACATGAAGAACATGCCGTAGCTGCCGCCTAGCACCTTGGCGTAGAAGTCCTGGAAAGGCACCGACTCCCAAGTGACCGTAATGCCGATGTCGGCCAGGGCCTGCCCGATGGCTGATTCGAACTGCGTGCTCATCACCGTGCTGGGCATGGTCACCGCAAAGCCGTCGGGGTATCCGGCCTCGGTTAGCAGGTTCTTGGCTTCCTCGACGTCGAGGTCATAGGTGGCGGTGAGGTCCTCGTGGAACGCGGCACCGCTGGGGCTGAACACCTGCGCGGTCGGGTGCAGATATCCCGACCCGAGTCCGGTTGCGATTGCCTCCCGGTCGAAGGCGAGGTTGATCGCCTGACGGACCCGTGCGTCTGCGAGAGCGGGCACAACCACGCCTTCGCGGTCAACGAGCCACAGGGCGCCGAGCGTTCCGGGGAGGCTGACGCCGGTCGTGAACTGGTCGGCGGGGAACTGGGCGAACTGGTCTTTATTGCTGAGACCGGTCACGTGGAGCTGGCCGGCCTTCATGGCGTTCTGCGCAGCCGTCGAGTCCGCGATGACCTGCATCTCTACGGTGCTGAACGGATAGGACTCGGCATCGTAGAAGTCCTCGTTCTTCTCGAGGATGTACGTGGCGCCTGCCGTCGACTCGTCGCTCAGCGTGTAGGCGCCTGATCCGACCGGCTCGAGCTGGGAACTCTCGGCGGTGAGGACCTCCGGGGCGCCGATGGCGCCGGATACACCGCTCAAGATCGGGATCAGCGAAGCGTCCGGTCGCGCCAGTGAGATGACCACCGTGGACTCATCGGTGGCCTCGATGTCGGTGACCGACGCGAGGTTCGCGGCAGTCGAGGCGCCCGCGCGAGCTACGTCGAGCGCAGCTACGACGGCCTGCGCATCGAGCACCTCACCGTTAGTGAATTCGACGCCGTCACGGATGGTCAAAGTGAGCTGCGTGGAGTCGTCGTTGTACTCCCATTCCTCCGCAATGCCGCCGGAGAGCGAACCGTCGAGGTTACGGTGGAACACGGTGTCGTACACCGACAGGAACAGGGTCGCGTCGCCACCTGACCATGCGCCGATGGAGAAGTTGGAGGGAGGTGCGCTGAGCGCCAGACGCAATGTGCGGTCTTCTTGAGGTGCCTCTTCGGCATCCTCACCGCTCTCCCCCGCCGAGCATCCCGCCAATACCACTGCGGCGGCCGCCGCCAGCGCTAGCCCGGCGACTCGCAGACTCTTCGCACGTGTCATTATTTGGACTCCCTTGTCAGTGATTCGCGTTCCCGGCGGTTTTTCACGTCGCGAGACTCAGCGATAGTGTCACGTGAGACTCACGCGTGACTCCACCCTAGGGCACACGTGTTACTGAGTCCATAGCCGGGAGTGAGACGACATAACTTTTTGATCACCACCGCAACGGATACTGCATGGCAGGATGTACACATGTTCGCGACTGAGGGTCGGGCCCGACCGGCCACGAGCACCGACGTGGCACGCCGCGCTGGCGTTTCCCGGTCAACGGTCAGCAACATCCTCAACGGAAATGACGCGCGTTTTCCGGAGCAGACCCGGCAGAAGGTCCTCGACGCTGCCCGCGAGCTGGAGTATCAGCCCTCCGTCGCTGGTCGGTCGCTCGTGAGCGGCCGCAGCGACACCATCGTCGTTCTCGTCGCCAACGCCGGCTTCGCCGCCCACTTCCAAGACGCTGTAGAACGCGTGATGGCCAACACTCGGCAGATTGGCGGGAACGTCGTCATTCGGGTCGCTGGGGAGAGCCCTAGGGCGACCTCGCAGGCGGTTGCCGTCTTGCGGCCGCTGGCAGTAGTGGATCTCGGGGTACTCACGCCCGACGACCGGGTATGGCTGGAGGATCGCGGGACCGTCATCGTCCCGTCGCTGGTTTCGGGTCGCTCGAGCACGCGACTCGACGGTGGAATCTCCGATCTCCAGGCATCCGCACTCCTACACCACAAGCCGAAGGCTCTGTGGTTCGCGGTCCCCGCGACCTACGAACGCGACCCATACGTGCCCAGTCGACTTGAGGCGTTGCGCCGAGTAGCTCGCACCGCCGGACTCCCCGAGTCGTCGCTCATAGCCGTCGACCTCACTGTCGAAAGCGGCATCGCCGCCATGCGAACCGTCCTCTCGGGGCCGACCCCCGCCGGTATCGCTGCTTACAACGACGATGTCGCCCTGGCAATGCTCGCCGCTGCCCGAGAACTCAGCGTCGCCGTGCCCAAGACGATCGCCGTCGTTGGGGTCGACAACTCCCCCGTCGGCCAGATGTGGTCACCACGTCTCACCACCGTGGACACCGATCTCGTCGGCATGGTCGACGCCATCGCGATCGAACTGCGGATTTTGCTGGGCGAGTCGGAGTTGGAGATGCCGACCACTCGCACGCACTTCTCGCTCGTGCGTGGCGAAACAGCGTAAGTGCTCCGCCTTCGCTGGTCAGGTCACAGAAACCACGGTCGACATCGGGCTGAGCCCTTCGGCAGATGCTGTGACGCGCACTTCACCCCTCCCGGTCGTCCGGATGATCGCCAGCGCGCGCCCATCGTAGGTCGTGTGCTCGCTGTCCACCAAAGACTCTCTCGTGGTGTGCAGCCCGCTCGCGAAGCCCTGGAGCACAGCTGGACCCTCCACGGTGATCGTGACAAGTCGGTCCGCGGTGTTGTGCACCACGCCCGCGTCGTCTTCGAGAAGCACCTGCAGGTACACCACGTCGCCGACGCGAGGCTCGACGTCCTCGGCACGAACCGCCAAGCGCACGCCTGACCCGGCAGTCGCAAGAAAGGTGCGCCCCGTCTCGCGCCCGCCTGAGTATGCGACAGCCTCCAAGAGGCCTGGCCGGTATTCGACGTCGAACTCGACACGGAAAGCGCGGGTCGCGCCGACCGCGGTGCGACCAAGCGAAGCCCCTTCGAGGAGCAGCTCGACCTCATCACCGTCGCTGTACACCTCCACCTGGGTGCGTCGACCCTCAGAGCCCGTCCACGACCAACTCGAAACCGTATCGCTCCAGGACCACGGCGTCGCCGACGCGATCTCCTGCCCGTATCGCTCCGGACGCTGCACGGCGATGTACGGGGTGCGGCGCAACCCGAACACGATCTCGCGGTAGTACGAGACCGGCCTGCGAAACCCCGTGATGTCCAGGTCACCTGTGAATGCAGTCAGGCCCGGAAAATCCGTGGCGAATGTCGAGCGCAGCTCGGTGTCGGGCTCTTTGTACCGAAGCACCCCTGCGCCCGCTTCACCCAGATAGTCGAAGCCTGTCCACGTGAAGTCGCCCAGGACGTGGGCGTTGTTGCGCACGAGTTGCCAGTTGACGTCGATGTCGCCCGGCCACGTCTCCGTACCCACGATCACTCGATCGGGGAAGAGCTCGCGATCCATCTCGTACCGCGCAACCCCGTAGTTCATCCCCGCGACGTCCAGGACCGAGAACGACTCCTCGGTGCGCGACGTGACTGGGGGCGATGCCTGGATTTGGGCCATCATCGCGCCGATGGCACCCATCATCGCGTTGACGCCACCGTCGCCCGGCGCGACCTGGGGAGCCCGATGCTTGCGGCCCTCGAGGATCATGTCCAGCACCGCGACGAACCCGTTAATCCCGTTCGTGACCAGACGAGTGGGGTCCAGCTCACGAACCTTCTCCGCAAGGCGCCTCCCCCACAGTGCTCCGAAACGGTCGCCGGCCTCCGGAATCTCGTTTCCGATCGAGTAGAAGATGACAGAAGGATGGTTGAAGTCCTTCGCCACGAGCGCAGCAACGTCCCGCTCCCACCACTGCGGGAATTCGAACGAGTAGTCGAATGCCGACTTCGCCTGGGTCCACATGTCGAAGGTCTCATCCATGACCAGCATGCCCAGTCGGTCGCACGCATCCAGAAGCGCCGAGCTGGCAGGGTTGTGCGCGCTGCGTATGGCGTTGAAGCCTGCCTCTTTGAGAAGGCGGATCTTTCGCTCCTCGGCCGCAGGAAACGCGGCCGAGCCCAGCGCCCCATTATCGTGATGGATGCAGGCTCCGCGAAGTTTTACTGTCGTTCCATTGATGCGAAGTCCGCGGACCGCGTCGACCTGCAGCGTACGGATCCCGAACGCAGTCTCAGCTTCGTCGACGGTGCTCGCAACGCGGACTTCCACTTTGGCGGTGTACAGCGAAGGGCTGTCGACGTTCCACCTCGAGGGGTTCGCAACAAGCATCCGATGGCGCACCATCTCGGTCCCCTGTGGCAGCAGGGTGGCCGGCGACTCGGTCTGGGCGACTTGGACGCCGTCGGGCCCGAGCAACAGGGTCCGCACTCGAGCGGTCGCCGTGGTCGGAAGCACGCTTCCCACCGTCGTCGCCACTTCGATCGTCGCCCACTCTTCGTCCACATCGACTGTGGTGACGCGCAGTCCGTCGATGGCGGCATGGACGGGCTCTTTCACGATGAGATGGACATCACGGTAGATGCCAGCACCCGTGTACCACCGCGAATCGAGATGGGTGCGACAGTCCACACGGATCTCGTTGTCCGCACCGAAGTTCACGAACGGGTCGATGCGAACGGCGAAGCGCGAATACCCGAAGGCATCCTGCCCCGCGAGTGCCCCGTTGACGTACACGTTGGCGTCACGGTACACACCGTCGAATTCGAGCGCGATCAGCTTGCCGCTGTCGCTTTCCGGTATGTGCAGGGTACGGCGGTATTCGAAGGCGCCGCCGTGAAAGTAACCCGTTGTCTCACCTCGCGGAGCATCGGCCGATCGCGCCGTGCTGATGACGGCATCGTGCGGTAGCACGACGTCGACCCAATCAGCACCGTCCGTCCCGCCGATCTCTTGAAACGCTGTGGCCTTCGGGCGGTATGCCCAGCCGTCGTTGAACATGGTGCGCATCAGTGGGTAGCCCCCTGGGTGAGTGATTGAAGGTAGAGCGCGGCGTGAAGGCTCTGCTCAGGGTCCCCACTGAGGCTTTCCTCGCTGACGAAAGTGCCCGTGACCCGCGTAACGCCCGTACCCATGAACTCCTCTGTTCCTGCTCACTGTGGACGGCTTGTCCAGCCGCCGTGTCCGCCCATGATCGAGATTCCCGGTGAACGAACCGCGGGAGGTGGAGTGACACGTGTTACCGTCGATAACACCATACGGCAGTAACGCGTGTCAACGCGCCGTACTCATCATCGACCCGCGCACTCGTGGCGACGGCGGCATCTGACCAGCTGCGGCGCTGGGGCCTAACACCAGCTCCCCCGCCGGCAGGCTCGGGTCACATGCGCGAGTTCCCGGGGGAATGGCCTTCTTAGGCGGCGGATTCGCATTCTGGCGTCGACGCCCGGGGCTCATGGCCCTGGGCCTGGTCCCCGCGGTGATCGTCGGCGCGCTGTTCCTGGCGGGGCTGATCACGCTGGGCGTCTTCCTGCCCGACCTCACCGAGGCGGTCACCCCGTTCGCCGACGGCTGGCCGGCGCTGGGGCAACCGTCAGTGGCGCACCGAAGGCGCCATCGTCCTCTACGTCGTCGCCGACGGCAGGGTGATCGGCGGCATCGCCCTCGCCGATGGGGTGCGCCCCGAGTCACGGCAGGCCGTCACGGCGCTGCACGAACTCGGCATCGAAGTGGTCATGATCACCGGCGACGCCGAATCGGTGGCCCGCACCGTCGCCGACGACGTGGGCATCGACCAGGTGTTCGCCGGGGTGCGTCCCGAGGACAAGTCGGCGAAGGTCGCCGAGCCGCAGAGCCAGGGCAAGAAGGTCGCGATGGTGGGCGACGGCGTCAACGACGCCCTCGCGCTGGCCCGCGCCGATGTCGGTATCGCGATCGGCGCGGGTACCGACGTGGCTATCGGCTCGGCGGGCGTGATCCTCGCCGGCTCCGACCCCCGCTCCGTGCTGTCGGTCATCGCGCTGTCGCACGCGAGCTACCGCAAGATGACGCAGAACCTGTGGTGGGCCGCCGGCTACAACCTCATCTCGGTGCCACTGGCCGCCGGCATCCTCGCCCCGCTGGGGTTCGTCCTGCCGATGTGGGTCGGCGCGGTACTCATGTCGGCATCCACCGTCGTGGTCGCCCTCAACGCGCAGTCGCTGCGTCGCGTGGAGCTCACCCGTTAGGCGGTGCGCGTGACGGGCGCAGGAAATGTGGCGACCGTAGGACGGATGCCGCAGCGAATGTCCTACGCTCGCACCATCTCCTACGCTCGTGACGCGGCTGAGCGCTGACACCGCGCCGGTAGGCTCGGGTCACATGCGCGAGTTCACCCGGGGAATGGCCTTCTTAGGCGGCGGATTCTCATTCTGGCGTCGACGCCCGGGGCTCATGGCCCTGGGCCTGGTCCCCGCGGTGATCGTCGGCGCGCTGTTCCTGGCGGGACTCATCACCCTGGGCGTCTTCCTGCCCGACCTCACCGAGGCGGTCACCCCGTTCGCCGACGGCTGGCCGGCGCTGTGGGCAACCGTCATCCGCCTCGCCGTCGGTACCGCGATGGTGGGCGCGGCTCTCGTACTCGTCGCCGTGTCGTTCACAGTACTCACCCTGTTCATCGGGGAGCCGTTCTACGACCGCATCTGGAAGGCCGTAGAGGCGGATGCCGGCAGCGCCGGTATCGCCGCCGACTACGGCTTCTGGCGCTCCGTTCGCGACGGGCTCGCCCTCTTCGTGCGCGGCATCGGCGTCGCCCTGCTGGCCGCGGTGGTCGGCCTCGTCCCGGTCGTGGGCGGCATCCTGGGCGCGGTCTGCGGCGTGCTGCTGACCGGTTGGCTGCTCGCCGACGAGCTGGCCACGCGGGCGCTCGCGGCACGCGGCATCGGCGCCGGCGCACGGCGGAAGCTCATGCGAGCGCACCGCGCACGCATGCTGGGCTTCGGCGTCGCCACGCAACTGTGCTTCCTGGTGCCCCTGGGCGCGGTCGCCACCATGCCCGCAGCGGTGGCCGGATCCACCCGGCTGGCGCGGTCGCTGCTGCAGCCGGCCGCGGTCGATCCCGGCCGTTGACGCCGCGACTCAGCGCGCGCGGCGGCGACCGGAACGAGTGCCGCAGCGCCACCTCCCGCAGCTCGCCGACCTGATCCATGCCGGTGAACGTGAACTGGTCGGTGATGGGTGGCGGATGCTGTCCGTTGCCTCAGTCATCAGTGGTCAGCTCCGTTCTCGGTCCAGCGGGAACCAGTGCCGGCAGGACGACTGCGACGAGGCTCCGTGCGAGTTCGCCGCTGTGCTCGATCTGCAGGGCACCGGAGAAGGCGGCGAGGAACGCCTGGTAGAGCGCCGCGCCGGTGAGTGCGGTAGCGATCGCCTCGGCATCCGCGTCACGCGCGATGCGGCCCGCGTCCGCTTCCGCCTCCAGATAGTTACGGACCATGAGGGCAGGCATGTGGGGACCCACACCTCGGGCGTGCATGCTCTCCCGGTGGGCCGTGACCAGGTCGTGGCTGCTGAAGATCGAGGCCGCGATCGGGAAGCTCTGAACGTAGAACGCGAGCAGCTGCTCGACGATGCGTTCCAGATTCCCGGCGACCGAGTCCTTTCCCACCATGTCGCTGGTGATCCGCACGGGAGGCATCCGCTCGCCGAGCACCCGCACGAAGATCTCCTGCTTGTCCGCGAAATGCTTGTACAGCAGCGCCTCCGAGCATCCCGCAGCGCGCGCGATCTCCTTCGTCGTCGTCCGCGCCAGCCCCCGCTCGCGCATGACCCGAGCGGCCGCGTCCAGGATGCGGTCCTGCGTCGGCTCCGTCACCGCTTCCCCCTCCCCCCGCCGACCCTTGACGCACCGGCGCGATGTCGTCAGTATATGGGGTGAGTGAACACTTACCCACCCCGTCGAGAGGACGATCATGATCGCTGTCATCGGCGCCTCCGGGCGCACCGGACGCCTCGTCGCCCACCAGGCGGCGGCGCGTGGCCATCCGGTCACCGCTGTGGTCCGCAACGCCACACGATTCGATCCCTCGGCCGCAGCGAGAGTGGCCGTCGCCGAATCGACGGATGCCGCGCAGCTCGCTCCCGTGATCGCGGGTTGCGACGCGGTGCTCTTCTGCATCGGCCCTGTCCCCGGGGAGTCGACCGTGATCCAGCAGGACAGCATCGCCGCCGCCCTGGAGGCGATGGGGCCGACCGGGGTCCGCCGTATCGTGGCGATCAGTGCCAGCGGCGGGGTCGTCGACGGCGACGATCCGCTCTCCCGGTACGTCGCCAAGCCGATCCTCGCCCGGGTGCTGCGCGACAGCAACGCCGACACTGCCGCCATGGAGGAGCGGCTGCGCGAAAGCGACGCAGCGTGGACGATCCTGCGCCCGCCGCGCCTGACCGACAAGCCCGCCACGGGTCGGTATCGCCAGCGCCGCGACGGCAACGTCCGCTGGCACTACCTGATGCGCCGGTCCCATCTCGCCCAGGCGATGCTCGACGCCCTCCACGACGACTCGAGCATCCACCAGACCATCGCCGTCACCGATTAGGGGACCGCATGAACGCGCTGGAGATCGTCCGTCTCGCCGTACTCGTCGGGCACTTCTTCGGGTTGGCGCTGCTGCTGGGGACGTTCCTGTTCCAGGTGCGCACCCGAAGCTCCCTGACGCTGCGACCGATGCTGGTCGGCGCGATCGTGCAACTGGTGAGCGGCATCGCGCTGATCGCCACTCGAAGACTCCAAGGCCTGCCAGTGGTCGACGAGAAGATGATCGTCAAGTTCGTCGTCGCACTGGCGGTCCTCTCCGCCGTGATCATCGCGGTCGCCGCTCAGCGACGCGGCCGTGCCGCCGGAGCTGGCGATCGGGCGGCACGGCCGTGGTTCTACGCCGCAGGCATCCTCGCCGGCGTCAACGTCGTGATCGCGGCGGTGTGGCAATGACCCCGCGCCACGTTCGGGGTGGCGTTGCGCCGTCCGACCGCGTGTCGCATCTGTCGTGCTGCTCATCCCGTTCGTCGTCGCGGATCAGGCGGGCGCCGACGGCCGGCGCCGACGGCTGGCCCGCGCCGGTCACCGGCCTGCGTCGGCCTCGGCCTGACCGCGCGCCGACATCGCGTAGCGCAGCAGCACGACGTCGCCGATCCGGCGGGTCTCCAGCAGCCGCGCGCGGTGCGCTTCGTCCCACGGGAACCGGGCGGGCTGCACGAAACGCGGCGCGCCGGCCTCGCCCACGAAGAACGGTGCGATCACCAGCTGAAGCTCGTCGGCCAGCCGCTGCGCGAGGAACTGCGTGTGGATGCGTCCGCCGCCCTCGACCATGAGCCGCGCGATGCCGCGGCGCGTCAGATCGGCGAGCGCGTCGGCCATCGCCACCACCGCGTCGCCGAGGGCAACGACCGTCGCCCGGTCGCCCACCGCACGCGTGAGTGCGTCCGCCGCGCCGCGGGGGCAGTAGACGAACTTGTCACCGTCGCCCGCGGTGAAGAACGCAGCGTCGGCAGACAGGTCGCCGGTGGCGGTGACCGTCACCTTCGCCGGCGACGGGGGCAGTCCGGACGCGACCCGCGCGGCGCGACGGTCCGCACTGCGCACCAGCAGTCGCGGGTTGTCCCGCCGCACGGTGGAGGCGCCCACCAGGATCGCGTCATGGTCGGCGCGCAGCTGGTCGACGCGGTCGAAGTCCTCCGCGTTCGACATCGCCATGCGATGCGGGGCGGTGCTGTCCAGGCACCCGTCCAGCGACATCGCGCAGCTGAGGGTGACGTACGGCCGGCCGGCCGCTTTCATGGCACGTCCGCCAATGCTGTCGCGACCCGGGCGACGGTGTCTTCCCACGCACGGCCGTGCAACCGCACGTCACGCGCCTGGCTCGTGAGGCGCCGCCGCAAGCCGGCATCCGTCATCCACCGCGTGAGCGCATCCGCGAGCGCTGCGGAATCCCCAGGAGACACGAGCAGCGCGGCACCGTCCGGCCCCAGCGCTTCCGGGATCCCGCCGACGCGGCTGGCGATGACGGGGATGCCGCGGGCGCGGGCCTCCGCGATCGCCATGCCGTACGCCTCGGCGCGAGACGGCGCGACGAGCAGATCGGTGCGTCGGTAGAGGCCGTCCATCCCGGCGTCAGTCTGCACGCCCGCGAATCGGATCCGCTCCCCCTTTCCCAGCGCGGCCGCACGGGCGAGCAGCGCGGCGACGAACGCGGGATCGGCATCCGTCGCGCCGGCGATCGTGCAGACCCACTCCGGGGCGGGCCCGAGCGCGGTGAGGGCGTCGATGAGCACGTCCTGCCCCTTGTGCGGCGCTACGACCCCGACGCACAGCAGCGCGCACCCGCCCGGGGTGCCCGTCGCCGCACCCGCCGCTACGGTGCCCGGCGGGGCGACGACGATGGGGATGCCCACGCCGTCGCCCGCGAGTTGCCCGCGGAGCCACTGGCTCGGCGTGATCAGCAACCGCGCGACGCCCAGCGCGCGACGCTCGTCGGCGACGACGCCCGCGTCGGCATCCGGCAGCGCTGCCCGGAGCATGTGCACAAGCACCACGAGCCGCAGCCGCGCGGCCGACTCGACGAGCACGTCCGCGCCGATACCGGCCAGGAGCCCGTCCACGACCACGAGCCCGCCGTCGGGTGCACCCCGCAGCGCCGTCCGCAGCTCGCCGGCATCCGCAGGCGCAGCCTCCGCCATGCGCACCCGCCACCCCAGGCCGGTCAGCCCGTCGCGCACGTGCCGGTCGTAGACGTTGCCGCCGCTCACCCGTGCCGGGTCGTCGATGCCGGGCGGCACGACGAACGACACCGCGCCGGTCACAGCGCCACCTCGTACGTCGCCCACGCGATGTGCGACTCGTGCATCGTGACGGCGATGGCGTCGAGGGCGTCGGCGCCGCGGCCCAGCTCGCCTGCGCGGGCGGCCACGACGAGGCGCTCGGCGACGAAGGCGCACAACCGTTCGGTCGTGGTGTTGACCCCCGCGAATCGCGGGTCCTCATCGAGGTTGCGGTAGGTCAGCGACGCGAGGATGCCGCGCAGCACCTCCGCGGCGCGGCCGATGTCCACCACCACGCCGTGCTCGTCCAGCTGCGCCGCGCGGAAGGCGGCATCCACGACGAACGTCGCCCCGTGCAGTTGCTGCGCGGGACCGAACATCGCACCTGTGAAGCTGTGGGCGATCATCATGTGGTCGCGCACCGCGAGCGTGTAGGTCATGGGGCGTCGCTCCAGTCGATCGTGTGGCACAGCCCGGGCAACCCGCCGTCGGCGATCGCGGCCATGACCGCCGGCAGTTCGCGCCACGGTGCGTTGCCGGTGAGGAGGGCGTCGAAGGCGGGGTCGCGCAGCAAATGCAGTGCGAGGGCGAGCCGGTCGGTCGCGCTGCGCGTGCCGCGTCGCCCGGGCGCGACCGCACCCACCTGGCTGGAGCGCAGCGTGAGGCGTCGCGAGTGGAAGTCCTCCCCCAGCGGCAACCGCACGTCGCGGCTGCCGAACCAGCTCGCCTCGACAATGACTCCCTCCGTCACCGCGGTACGCAATGCCAGGCGCAGTCCGTCTTCGGAGGCGCTGGTGTCGATCACGATGTCGCGGTCGCCGGGCGCATCGGCGGGGAGGTGGAACGGGACCTCGAGCGCCGTGCAGACGGCGCGCTTGCCGGCATCCGCATCGACGACGGCGAGGTCGACGCCGGGGATGCCGCGTGCGAGGCGGGCCACGGCGCAGCCGATCATGCCGGCGCCGACGACGGTGACCCGATCGCCGATGAGGGGCGCGGCATCCCACAGCACGTTCACCGCCGTCTCGACGGCGCCGGCGAGCACCGCGCGCCGGGCGGGCACACCATCGGGCACCACAACGACGGCCGTCGCGGGGACGACGAACCGGGACTGATGAGGGAACAGCGTGAACACCGTCTTGCCCTGCAGCGAACCGGGCCCACGTTCGACGACGCCGACGTTGAGGTAGCCGTACTTCACGGGGCCGGGGAAGTCGCCTTGCTGGAACGGCGCCCGCATGCGCGTGCGTTCACTCTCGGGCACCTCGCCGCGGAACACCACCGCTTCGGTCCCCCGGCTGATCGCCGTGTAGAGGGTGCGCACCTGCACGCCGTCGGGCGCCGGCACGGCGATCGGCTCGCTGCGCAGCGCCCCCGTCCCGGGGGCCTCCACCCAGTAGGCGGTGCCGTGGGTCATCACATCCTGCCGGTCGGCCGTCTCGGCGTCATCGCCCATGTCGCTCCATCCCCGCCCCCCACGGACCCGAGCCCCCGGGTCGTCGGCTGTGCCCACTCTGCCGGGTCAGGCGCGCGCGGGCGAGGGGGTGAGCTGCGGAGGTGCGTTACCCGTACGCTGCGGCAGACTCCTCAGCTCCAGCGGAACACCCGCACGGCGATCGCGCCGGTCGGCAGCGCCCACAGCGCCATGACGGCGAACGGCGCGAGCGAGCCGGAACCGGTGTACCAGGCATCCGTGAGCGCCAGCGTCATCGCGCCCATGGGGGTGAACGCGGCGATCGCCTCGGTCGCTTCGGGCATGAGCGGTCCCGGCGTCCACATGCCGGCGGTGAACAGTCACGCGATGAAGACGAGGAACCCCAAGCCATAGGCGATCTGAGCGCTCCCGGCGACGGCCGCGATGACCGAGCCGACCGCCATCATCGCGATGGCTCCGCTGACGATGACAAGCACCGCGAGCACGGGATTGGCCGGTGGCACCGCACCGAACGTCAGGGCGGCGAGCGCGAACGCGATCACCAGCGCCGCCCCCAGCGTGACGCCGCTGACGGCCCATTGCGCGAGCAGTACGCGGTGCGCACCGACCGGAGTGACGCCCAGCCGGCGGAGGACACCCGCTTCCCGGTAGGCCCCGACTGCCGCCGGGTAGTTGGTGATGGCCACGCTCGCAATCGCGACCGCGGCGGACACCGGAACGAAGAAGTCGATTGGCCGGAACTCTTCCAGCGCCCCGCCGCCCCCGATCGGCTCCAGCGTGCCCGGGATCACGAACGCCTGCAGCATGAGCAGCAGCGAGGGCAGGAGCAACGCCATGAAGACGCTCATCGGATTTCTGAGGAACATCAGAGCCTCGACCCGAGTCAGTGCAGAAAGAACACGCATCACGCTTCCCCTCGTGTCGCAGACAGCGCCGGATCGAGCAGACGCAGGTAGGCGTCCTCCAAGCCGTGCGCCGCACCCGATGCCGGTCTCGTCGAATCGATCAGCTCATCGGGCGTGCCAACGAAACGCGTCCGGCCACGGTCGATGACAGCGACCCGGTCGCAGAGCCGCTCGGCCTCGTCCAGGTCGTGGGTGACCAGAAGCACCGTCAGTCCGGTGTCTCGAACTCGTTCGATCAGCGCTCTCACGTCGCGACGCCCCTGCGGATCGAGTCCCGTCGTCAGCTCATCGAAGATCGCGACGCGCGGGTTGCCCACCAGCGCCAGCGCAACGGAGAGACGCTGCTTCTGCCCGCCCGACAGTGCTCCGAACGGCCGGCGCCGCTGATCGGTGAGACCGACGAGATCCAGCAGTTCCGTGACGTCCGCGGGCAGGGAGTAGAACGTTGCGAACAGGTCGAGGGCTTCCCCGACCCGCAGCGCCGGCGGCAACGCCGCCGACTGCAGCTGGTAGCCCACCCGGTCGCGCACGAAGCGTCGGTGTCCGGTGGGTTCCACCCCGAGAACCGACACGCGGCCGGCATCCGGCTTCAACGTCCCCGCGATGCACTCCACCGTCGTCGATTTTCCCGCTCCGTTGGGACCGAGAAGGCCGAACACCTCGCCGAAGGCGACGGAGAAGGTGACTTCGCGGAGGGCCTCGACGTCGCCGAAGCTCTTGCGCACCCCTTGAAGATCGATCAAAGACATCCGTTCCTCATTTGTTCAGAATCGGGATGTGTGTCATCCCTGGGGTGACACCCTGGCATCCCCCTTGACGCACTGTCAACCCCGGGTAGACTTCCGGCAGAACAAGGGAGCGGCCGTGCCTCATGACACGCAAGAGAGCGCCACAGAGACCGCAATGTGGACCGACGTGCTCGCGCACCGCGCGTTCGACGGCAGCGTGGACGATGCGGTGGCTCGCTTTCAGAAGCAGGGCGTAGCGGCATCCTTGGTCGCGCGAACGCTCGCCGACGCGGGTGACGCGTTGTTCGCCGCAGCGTCATCGGGGCAACCGAACTGGACGGAGCCGTTCGGCGGGCCGCATGCCGTTGCGCTGCTCGCCGCCGAGGTCAGCTCGCTGGCATCACACCTCAACTCCCGCGCGTCTGCGGTGCGGGCCACCGCGGTGAACGAGCTGCTGGACGAGTACAGCGCCGTCTCGGTGGCCGCAGACCTCGGGGTGTCCCGGCAGAAGGTCTACGACATCGCACGCGGCGGTATCGACGGGCGCCACGTCAGTCATGTCCCGTGGGGGAATCATGTCGCACATCAGTGAACCGGGGCAGCTGGGGCACCGCAGTGGCCCACTCCAGCATCCGCTGGACATCCCCGCGGCACGACGCTCCTACATGGCCGCGACGGTCCTGGACTGGCTCTGCTCCCCGCTGATGCTGTGCAGTGCGGTGCTCACGCTGCTCGCGACGAGCAACAACACCGTCACGCCCCTGCTCTCGTCTGCGGTGACGCTGGGTTTGATCGCCCTGCTGGAACGTCATCACCGCACCGAAGCATGGGCCCATATCCCCCGCAAACGGCAGGACAGCCCGCGCCCGGATGCGGTGTCGGTGGCGGCGGCAGGTGCCGCCGCGCAGGTCGCACTGCTGGCGGTGGCGATGTCGTTCTTCGGCCACGCGGTGACAGCCGGACATGCTCCCGCCGAGGCGGTCAGCCTCGGTATCGGGGTCGTGCTGGGCACCGCCGCTCTGGCTGTGGGGACGGCAGCGTGGGATGCCTCGAGGCACGCTGTGCCAGCAGGGCGGATGCCACCGATCGTGGCGATTCCCACAGCAGCATTCGTCGCCGGATTGGGCCTGGTCGCGCTGGCGAGCTGGCCGACCAGCGGCAGCGCGGCGATGCTGATGGCCATCGGTGCGGCTTTCGCGGTGGCGGTGCAGGTCGCCTGCTGGATGCTGCGCCTGATCCCGACCCACTCCTCCTGCGGGTTGCCCGCTCTTGTGGACCGGCTAGCCACCTCGGGCTCCCGGCGATAAGGCCCGGACATGGGCACCTGGCGCGCACGGTGATCGCGCTGTCGGCGGTGGCCGGAAGCACGAAGACCCCCTGCGCTGCAGGGGGTCTTCGTCGTAGAACGAACGGTCAGTGGCGAACGCCCTGGTCTGCACGGTCGTCGCGGTCGTAGAACTCGCGGCTGCCGGACTTGGCCAGGCCACGGCTGATCATGTATCCGATGGTGAGCAGCGTGGCGTAGAGCCAGACCTGCTCAGCGCCGAATCCCTGGCCGTCCTCGCCGTTGTCCACGACGGCAGAGGCGATGAACATGGAGACGAGGATCACGACGTACGCGATGAACTCGGTCGTCTTGAAAGCTGCCTTCGTCTCGGTCGAGACACGCGAGACGCGGACGTTCTGGGGGGTGTTGCTCATGGCTGTGTTCCTTGCTGTGAATACGGGTGCAGGTGCGGTTGCGCACCGAGCAACAAGGAAAACAGAACCGACGAGTATGCGTGGCGCCCTTGCATTCTCGGCGCGCCATCAGGTATTGAGACGACCCCGAAGCCGAGCGTCTTCCCTCGGTGAGGACGCAGTTGCAGGATGGCCCCATGGCGCCCTACGAGAACAAGACGAAAGCCACCGACGTCTCCGCGGAAGAGTTCATCGCGAAGGTCGAGCATCCGGTACGGCGTGCCGATGCCGAGACCCTCGATCGGATGTACCGGCGGATCACCGGTCAGGGACCGGTCATGTGGGGGCCCACGATGGTCGGCTACGGCCACCACCACTTCGAGTACGACTCCGGCCATAGCGGCGACGCCTTCGCCGCGGGGTTCTCCCCCCGCAAGGCCAGCCTGACCATCTACGGCGCACATCTACAACCCGAGGCGCCGGCGCTGCTGGAAAGGCTCGGCAAGCACCGACTCGGCAAGTCCTGCCTCTATGTCAACACGCTGGCCGATGTGGACCTGGCCGTCCTCGAGGAGCTCATCGCAACCGGCTACCGCTACGTGACCGAGGATCTGAACCAGGCGCAGGCCTGACCCTGGAGGGCACTGGCCCGATCGTCGTGGATAGGGGCACTTCGACATCCCGGGCATCCCCGGCAGACGCGATGATCTTCACCCGCGAGAACGGGTACTCGCAGGTCTGAGTGCTGTTATCGCAGCCCTTGCGGCGGCCGCGATGAGCGCATCGTCTCGTTCTGCGTCGGCTGAGCTCCTGCTTGAGAGCACGGTCAGCACGATCGGAGCGCCGGTGTCGGGCCAGAGGATGGCGATGTCGTTGCGCGTTCCGTACCCGCCGGACCCGGTCTTGTCGCCGACCACCCATCCGTCGGGGGCGCCCGCTCGGATGAGATTGTCGCCCGTGGTATTGCCGATGAGGAGCTCGGTGAAGATATCTCTCCGCTCCGGCGTGAGAGTGGTTCCGAACGCGATCTCCGCGAGGCTCGCCGCCAAGGCCCGTGGCGTACTGGTGTCTCGCATGTCGCCCGGTGTGGCCTCATTGAGCTCCGGTTCCATCCGCTCCGGGGCGGTGGTGGTATCGCCGATGCTCTCGAGATAATCGCTCAGCCCGCTGGGCCCGCCAAGGCGGTCGAACATCAGGTTGGCGGCGGTGTTGTCGCTGTACTGGATCGCGGCCGCCATGACCTCTCGCAAAGGCATGCCCGTGTCGATGTGCTGCTCGGTTACCGGCGAGTACTCCACCAGCTCGTCGGCGGTGTAGGTAACGATCTCGCTCAACTCCGACCCGCTCGCCTGGGCGAGAATTGCACCGCCGAGGAGCGCCTTGGATGTCGACGCATAGGCGAACCGTTCGTCTGGGCGGTAGGCGACCGCCTCGCCGGTGCCGGTGTCCATTGCGTAGACGCCCAGTCGCGCGTCGAAATCGCGCTCGAGGCGCATGAAGTGGTCGTCGGCGACGCCTTCCGGCGTGGGGGTGGATGCCGCAGTCGGCGTCGATGAGGACGATGGGTGGGACGTGCCCGTCGCGCCACATCCACTTATCACCGCGATAACGACTGCCGCACTGGCGACAACGGACACCGCCCGTCGTTGTGGCCGCATGGCGCCTTTCTGCACTTTGTTGTCTCGCGGACCAGATCGGAACACCCGCCGCATGACTCGCAGCGTGCCTGCCATGCCTAGCCGCCACGCGCAGGAGGGCGCCGAGCGAGAGACTGTGCCGCGGTATCGGGCGAATACTCCAGGGCGCGGATTGCTAGCGCTACCGCGTTCCGGGCGCTTGCACTCACGGAAGGATGATCGTTGATCACCCGCGAGACCGTCGCGCGAGACACCCCCGCCACCGCGGCTACATCATCGATGGTGGGCGCCTTCCGTGCGGCGCGCTCCTGGGCAGGGACGTGTTCTCGGGCCATCGGGGATGATCCTCCAGCGAGACTGACGGGCAACGCTGCCGATACTAACGATCGTGCTCATCGCTGTCACCCCCGGATTTACATGATCCACAATCGTGGGATCGCCCACGAATTCCAGGCTTGGTGGGCGCCAGCGTCGTTCGGCGATCTGTTCCGGTCGCTGTCGATGTTCGACCCCGACTTCGCGCGCGCCTTCGTCGACGGAAGGATCTACGGCGAGTTCTCCCATGCGGAGGCGCTGAGCAGGATCTGCGTGCCGATCCTGCTCATGCACGCCGCTGGATGCGCCTGGACGCGTACGGCCTGGTCGGGGCGATGGACGACGACGACGTGCGCAGGGCCACCGAACTCGCGCCGCAGACGCAGGTGTGGCACTCCGACGCCAACCACGTCATCCTTCGCTACCCGCCCCCCGATAACGCTGGATGCAGAGGCGGAGGGAATTCTCAGTTGAGGTCTTCGGTCTCGGCGCGCTCTCCAGCGACGATGTCCGTGAAGATCTGACCGAGTCCCTCCGCGCGCGTGACGATCATGTCGCCGGGCTGCAGGTACGCACCCGCCTCGTGCGCGTCGCGGACGTAGACCTTCAGGGCGGAGTCGACGATGGAGTCGGCGTTGGTGCCGAAGCTGGCGACGTATTCCATGAACCCGAGGACCCGCTGGCGCGTGTCGGGGGCGCGATAGATCACGCCCTCCGGCGTCCCGCTCTGAATGATGGTGCCCCGGCTGATCACGCCGGGCGCCGCGGTGAGCGGAGTCTGCACACCGTCGCTGTCCCACGTGCGGTCACCGATGGCGAGGGTCTGCTCGATCAGCGTGACCGGGTCCCACACCATGTCGACGGGGTGGGCGCGCTGGCGCAGGTCGCCGTTGACGAACAGGTCGAGTTCGAGCTCCCGGTAGTAGGTCTGCCAGTCCGCGGGGATCACGAACAGGTCGCCCGTGCTGAAGAAGCCGGGCTGGCTCTTCGCGTTGGTGAAGCCGGCCGCGTCGGTCAGGTTGTCAGGCTCGATCTGGCTGACGAGAAGCTCGCGGTCGGTCCAGTCGTTGGTGAGTAGAAGGCCCATGTACTCGGGGATGCCGGTCTCTGCCGTGATGTCGTTCATCGCCACGAGGCCGAGTTCGACCTCATAGTCGAGCAGTCCCCCGACGCCGGCGGCCAGCGGCTCGTTCGAATCGGTGATCGCACCCATCTTCGGGAAGAGGTACGGCTCGTGGATGGTCGTCTCCTCCTGGTGCTCGACGTAGTTCGTTCCGGTGCCGACATGGTGCTTGTGCGTCTCGATGGCCGTGAGTACCGCTGAGGCCGCCACGGTCGTCGTGGGCTGCGACGCGTCGGTCGCGATGCCGTGGAGCGTGTCGTATCCGAGAGCGTTGAAGGCTGTGATCGGGTCGGTGTGCGCGGCGCCCGTCGCGCCGGTGACGACGATCCCGGTGATCTCGCCGCCGGAGTAGTCGGTGACGGCGAGGACGGCGGGGCCGGTGGCCGTGGCCACACGCGCGAAGGTCAGCGCGATCGCCGGGTCGGCGAGCATGACTTCCTCGGTCGCGCCCGGCTCGATGGTCTCGGAGTGGACGAGAGGGAACTCCGGTGGGATCCAGCGGAGCACGCCATAGGAACCGAGGCCCCCGAGGACGAGCCCGGCCGTGGCAATGCCGGCGATCAGGAGGTCTTTGCGGTGGCGACGCCCAAACGAGCCGGGGTTGCCTGTCCCGCTCACGGGAATGTCGTTCGTCGTCGTACTGGTCATCGTGCTCTCCCTCGGGTCGTAGCCGCTGCGTGCGACGGTGTCCCGAAGGTAGGACCTGGATGCCGGATGGGTCTTCACCCGGTGGATGATCTCTCCCCGTACGCGTGTAGGGGTATTCGGCGATCCTCAGCCGGGCGCACCGGGCCTTACGAGCCCGGTGTCGTAGGCGAGCATCACGGCGTGGATACGATCGCGCAGGTGCAGCTTGGACAGGATGCGGCTGACGTGGCTTTTCGCGGTCTGCTCCGCCATGAACAGCTCCTTGCCGATCTCGGAGTTCGACCGCCCGGTGGCGATCAGCAGGAACACCTCGCGCTCCCGGTCGGTGAGACTGTTGAAGACGGTCGTGGACTGTAGCCCGGTCGGTTTGCTCGCGACGAAGTCCTCAATGAGTCGGCGCGTCACGCGCGGGGAGAGGAGGGAATCGCCTCTGGCGACGATGTGCACCGCGGATGCAAGCTCCTGGGCGTCGGCGTCTTTCAACAGGAAGCCGCTCGCGCCGGCCTCCAGCGCGGCGTAGACATACTCGTCGATGTCGAACGTCGTGAGCATGACCACGCGCGGAATGTTCGCGGGCCCCGCAGGGCGCGTCAACTGACGGGTTGCGTCGATTCCATTCATCTTCGGCATGCGCACGTCCATGAGCACGACGTCGGGATGAAGCACGCGGTTCCGCGCGAGCGCTTCCTCGCCGTCGCTGGCCTCGCCCACGACGGCGATGCCGTCCGCCGCGCCGAGGATGGCGGACATCCCCGCCCGGTACATCGGCTGGTCATCCACGATGAGCACTCGGACGGTCATGGCGCCTCCAGTCGGCTTTCGATCGCGGCGGGCAGGGCGGCATCCACCAGGTAGCCGCCGTCAGGCGTAGGCCCGGTCGACAGGTGTCCTCCTAAGAGGCTCACGCGTTCTCGCATTCCGCGCAATCCCTCGCCGCCACGGTCGACGATCGGCCCTCCTGGCGCCGCGCCGGTCGCGTGGCCGGATCTGGCGTTGCGCACCACGATGAGCACCGATTCCTCGTCGACGCTCACTCTCACCGTCGTCGGAGCGCCCGCAGCATGTCGCACGATATTGCTGAGGGCTTCTTGAACGATGCGGTATGCGGTCAGCTGCACGAGGGAGCTGCTTGAATAAGCGCGGGGATCGATGACGAGCTCGACATCGGTTCCGGCGCGCGACGCAGACTGCGTGAGCTCCGACAACTCGGTGAGCTGGGGTTGCGGCAGCAGATCAGCATCGTCGTCGCCTGAGCGGAGAGCGCCCAGCAGCTGCCTCATCTCGGACAACGCAGCGCGCGCGGAGCGGGCGATGTCGGAGAACTCCTCCTCGATGGCAGCCGGCGCGGCGTCGCGGAGGCGGAAGGGTGCGGAGATCGCCTGCATATGGATGATCGACATGCTGTGGGCGACGACGTCGTGCAGTTCGCGCGCGATGCGCGCGCGTTCCTCGACATACAGGCGCTGCGCTTGCTCGAGTTCGATATCCCGGCGCGCTCTGGCGAGATCGCTGCGAATGCGTGCCCTCTGGCCAACTGCGATCGCCGCAGCCAGGACGGTGACCGTATAGCTGCTGTAGATGATGAGATTGGCACCCCACTGATCGGGTGAGGCGTACTGCGTGGGGGAGGCGGCGATCACCGCGACGAGCACGACGATGCTCACCCACCACACGGTCAGCGACACGATCCAACGTTCGCGGATGCCGACAAGAAGGATCAGGGCGCCCAACGAGATCAGTCCGGTGACGGGTAGCGGCCACGGCTGTTCGGGAACGCCGCGCGTCGCAAGGGCGAGCGCGACGATGGCGGCCAGCTGCGCCGCGGTTCCGACGAGCGGCCGGAAGATTGTGAGGATCAACGAGCCGGACTGAGCGGTGCAGATGGCGAAGGCCGCCAGAAGGGGAACGTCGTAGACCGCGGTCGTCACCGGAACCGCAGCGGTGAACAGCGCCGCGCAGAATGCGGCGACTGTGCACCAGGCCCAGAACGGCAGTTCCACATTCGATCGATGGCCGACGGCTCTCGTGTTCGTCGCGCTTGTCACGATCGCCCTCTCCGGCCGGGCTGAGCGGCCTTCGTCAGTACGCTACGGCTGATCTCGTACCACGTCATCACCCGATCGTGGGTGCCGGTCCCATACCGCCGTATGGCCAGGCACTGGTCACGGACCTACCGCGCGAACCGGCTGAAGCGGGACACCGGGGCGGCGCTGGCGCCGACTGGCTCGAACCCAGACATCCCGGCACCAACGACCCATGCCGACCGCAAGCGCGATGACGGCGTAGACGAGGACGAGGAACCCTGCGGCGAGGTGGAACAGCGCGAGGGCGAGGACTGCCAGCATGAGCCGGGGAATGGAGAGGAGGATTTGCATTTCTATGGCCTTTCGGGATTCGTTGCGAGCCACTCACGGCCAGAACCGCAGGCGGAATGGTGGATCAGTGGAGGAAGGTCTCAGCGGCGATGATGCCGGCGCCGAAGCCCGCGGTCGTCACCGCCGCGAACAGCGAACGCCGCAGCGAACCACGTCGGTTCCGCAGTGACAGGAAGCCGACGACGGCGAGGGTGACAAGGCCGATGGTGAGGCTCGCGGCGTATGCCATCGGCGAGGGCAGCACCCCGGTCACTGCCAGTATCAGGGGGACGGCGGGAGCGATGCACGCCTCAAGAAGCGGAGTGTGACGCTTCATCTCATGCCACACCAGCGTGATGCCGGTCGGCACGGTGGCCTGGGGGGTGTGCTGGTCGGCGAGGACTGCCGAGTAGACGTGTGCGCACCAGAAGAGGAGGACGGCGCCTGCGGAGTAGATGAGCATCTGCCACGCGGGGTAATCAGCGACGAACGTCGCGCCCACGACCGCTACGAACAGCACAAGGCCGTGGACGGCGTAAGCGAGAGCCTCCGGGCCGATGGCCCGAGCCGCCCGCAGAGGGCTCAGGAGCCGTGTCGACGCATCGAGGCGTATCGATGCTGGCGTGTCGGTCATGATTGTCATCCTTTGAGTCCGTTGCGGTCGTTGCCCTGCGTGATCTCGAGAAGATAGGGCCACGCGCGCGCAGTGCACGTCCCCCCTCGGTACTGACGAGGGGCATACTGCGGACCACGCTGATCGACCCCACGGGTGGAGGCGCGGGTGCGGTGCGGATGCTTAGTGTCCTGACACGGCCGGATGAGCCGGTCGAAGAAAGAAGGGAACACTCTCATGAGCGAGAACAGTCACAACCAGTACGAGGAGTTCGAAGTCGAGGCCGAGGATGCGGTCCGCCGCGTCCGCGAGATCGTCCGCGAGGGCAACGTCAGCCGCCTCTTCGTCAAGCGCGACACCGGGGAGACCATCCTCGAAGTGCCGCTCACGGCCGGTGTCGCTGTGGCCACGGTCGGCCTCTTCCTGGCTCCGGTCCTCGTGGCCATCGGTGCGGTCACTGCCCTCGTGACCCGCGTCACGATCGGTGTCGAGCGTCGAGTCCCCACGGAGACCGTGGCTTGACGCGCCAGCACGGATACGAAAAGAAGCCCGGACCCACAAGGGATCCGGGCTTCTTTGTCCTCGTTCCAGTCCCTCCGGCGACCGCGATGACGGACCGGGCTCCGGCCCGGAAGGCCGCGAACCGAACGCTAGACCGAGCCACGCCGCCTGCGACCGGACTCAGATCCTTCGCGAGACCAGGGTTGAGGTCGTACAAGTTGCCTTGTCACCCGGCGTCAGGTCTGAGTGCTGTTATCGCAGCCCTTGCTGCGGCGGCGATGAGCGCATCGTCTCGTTCTGCGTCGGCTGAGCTCTTGCTTGAGAGCACGGTCAGCACGATAGGAGAGCCGGTGTCGGGCCAGAGGATGGCGATGTCGTTGCGCGTTCCGTACCCGCCGGATCCGGTCTTGTCGCCGACCACCCATCCGTCGGGGGCGCCCGCTCGGATGAGGTTGTCGCCGGTGGTATTGCCGATGAGGAGCTCAGTGAAGAAATCTCTCCGCTCCGGTGTGAGAGTGCTTCCGAACGCGATCTCCGCCAGGCTTGCCGCCAAGGCCCGTGGCGTACTGGTGTCTCGCATGTCGCCGGGCGTGGCCTCGTTGAGCTCCGGTTCCATCCGCTCCGGGGCGGTGGTGGTATCGCCGATGCTCTCGAGATAACCACTCAGCCCGCTGGGCCCGCCAAGGCGGTCGAACATCAGATTGGCGGCGGTATTGTCGCTGTGCTGGATCGCGGCCGCCATGACCTCTCGCAAAGGCATGCCCGTGTCGATGTGCTGCTCGGTTATCGGCGAGTGCGCCACCAGCTGGTTTGCCGTGTAGGTGACGATCTCGCTCAGCTCGGACTCGCTCGCCTGCGCGAGGATTGCACCACCGAGAAGCGCCTTGGATGTCGACGCATAGGCGAACCGTTCGTCCGGGCGGTAGGCGACGGCCTCACCGGTGCCGGTGTCCATTGCGTAGACACCCAGTCGCGCGTCGAAATCGCGCTCGAGTCGCATGAAGTGGTCGTCGGCGACGACGCGCGGCGTGGGGGTGGATGCCACAGTTGGCGTCGATGAGGACGATGGGTGGGACGTGCCCGTCGCGCCACATCCACTTATCACCGCGATAACGACTGCCGCACTGGCGACAACGGACACCGCCCGTCGTTGTGGCCTCACGCCCGCTTTCTCCCGCACTCTGTCGTCTCGTGGGTGCATTGGGAGCCTTCTCCGCCGGATTACGTCGTCCGTACGCGAACGGGATTCCATGAGACACCTATGGCCCGCGATCCCGGTGTTTACAGGGGATCTCGGGCCATCACGTGGCGGAGACGGAGGGATTTGAACCCTCGGTCCCCATAAGGGGACTCCACCTTAGCAGGGTGGTGCACTAGGCCGGACTATGCGACGTCTCCAGGCATCCGACCGCAAAACGGCGGGTGCGCTCAGCCATCATAACCTGGTCGCGGACCCGCGAACGAACGCGGTCACCCGCCGACGTTACCCACGGAGCACGTCTCCTGCGCAGCGGTCGACCCGGTGATGGATCGCGGCAGCAGCACGGTGCCCTCCGGGACCACCGGCGCTTCCGCCACGGGGGTCTCCCCGGCGGGGGTCTCGGCCCCGGCCGACGGCTCGGCGCCGGGCGGCTCCACGACGACCACGGCGTCGTTCATGCCTGCTTCACCGCTGAGCTGCAGCGGCTGGTTCGCCAGGATCGCCTCCCACATCTGCTCGGCCGCGTTGTAGTCGGGAACCACCTTGTCGACGTCAGCAGGGTCGCCGTACGTGGGGTACTGCAGGAAGGTGATGTCGTCGAACGGCACGTCCTTCGCGGCCAGCGCGATCTGCACCAGTCGCAGCGGGTTGGTCAGCGAATCGCTCGGCGTCACGTTCTTCACCGCGGTGCCCGCGAGCGCGCCCAGCGTGCCGTAATCACTGAGCACCTCGTCGCTGACCAGCTTGCGCACCAGACGCGACATGTACTGCTGCTGGTTGCTGATGCGGGCGAGATCCGAGCCGTCGCCGACGCCGTGCCGGGTGCGAAGGAACTGCAGCGCATCGTAGCCCGAGACGGTGCGCGTGCCCTCCGGCCAGTCGATGCCGGTGTGACGATCGCGGATGCCGCCGGCGATGCACACCTCGACCCCGCCGATCGCGTCGGTGATGTTGATGACGTTGCCGAAGCTCACCTTCGCGGCATACGGCACGCTCATCCCGCTCAGCTTCGACAGCGTACTCACGACGCACCCGAGGCCGCCGTACGAATATGCCGAGTTCAGCGGCTGCTTGCTCATCGCCGACGTCTGCGAGCCGTCCTCCTGCGTGCACGACGGGATCGGCACCATCAGGTCACGGGGGAATGACACCACCGTCACCCGGCGCGGGGCATCGGAGATGTGTACGAGCAGGTTCACGTCGTTGAGCTGCCCGCTGGCATCGGGCCCTTTGCAGCGGCCGCCGAACGAGCCGGCAATCTCGTCCTCGCACTCGTCGGTGCCGGCGACGACCATCGTGATCGGCCCCTCGAGGGCTCCGAGGCTCGGGGGCTCGGCGGGGGCATCCTCGAGCACGACGGCGTTCTCGGCGAAGTCCGACACCAGCCCCACGGTGGCGTAGCCGGCGACACTGACCCCCGAGACCAGCACGACGGCGACGATGACTCCGAAGACGGTCAGCAATTGCAGCAGCGGATTCGGTGAACGCAATACCCCATGTCGGGCGACGGGAAGCCGTCGCCCCTTGGCTGGGGCATTGCGTGGAGTCATTGGCTCACATTCCCGTTCGTACAGGTCTCCTGCGCGGCCGTCTGTCCCGCGATGGACGAAGGAAGGGTAACACCCGGCGCAGGCGTCTCCGACGGCGCGGCGGTCTCGCCCGGTGCCGGGGCCGCCTCGGTGGGCGCGGGCGCTGCGGGCGTTTCCGGCTCCACGACGACCACGCCGTCGCCCTGACTGGTCTCACCGCTGATGATCAGCGGCTGGTTGGCTTCGAGCGCCGCCCACAGCTGATCGGCGGCGTCGTAGTCGGGTACGACCTTGTTCGGGTCGTCGGGGTCTTCCAGTACGGGGTACTGCAGGAACACGATCTCTTCGAACGGCACGTTCTTGACCGCCAGCGCGATCTGCATGAGCGTGACCGGGTTGGTGAGGGTCTTGCTCGGGGTCACGTTCTCCACGGCGGTGGATGCCAGTGAGTACAGCGTGGCCGGGTTGGAGAGCACTTCGTCGCTGACGAGCTTGCGCGCCAGCCGCGACATGTACTGCTGCTGGTTGGAGATGCGGCCGAGGTCTCCGCCGTTGCCGACGCCGTACCGGGTGCGCAGGAACTGCAACGCTTCCACGCCCGCGATGGTGCGGTTGCCGGCCTCCCAGTCGATTCCGGTGTGCGGGTCCTTGATGCCGTTCTCGATGCACACCTCGACCCCGCCGATGGCGTTGGTGATCTCGATCACGCCACCCCAGGTGATCTTCGCAGCGAACGGGATCTCCTGCCCGGAGAGCTCCGAGATCGTCGAGACGACGCAGGCCAGGCCTGCTTCACCCCCGTTGGAATAGGCGGAGTTCAGCGGCTGCTTGCGCATCGCCGGGGTCTCGTTGCCACCGGGGTCGGTGCAGGCGGGGATCGGGACCATCAGGTCACGCGGGAACGACACCACCGTCACACGGCGCGGGTTGTCCGAGATGTGCACGAGCATGTTGACGTCGTTCAGCTCGCCCGTCGCGTCGCTGCCGGTGCAACGGTCGCCGAAGTAGGCGGCGTACTCGGGCTCGCAGGCATCCGTGCCGGCGAGGAACAGGTTGACGCCGCCTTCGATCTCGCCGATGTCGGGCGGGACTGCCTCTTGGCCCTCGAGGTCCACTGAGCCGTCGGCAAAGCTGGATGCCAGGTTGAACGCGGCGTATGCCGCCACGCTCACCCCGGACACCAGCACCACGGCCAAGCCGATCGCGAGGAACTTCATCAGCTGGACCCAGGGGCCGGGCGTGCGCTGCGTGCCGTGCCGTGCGAGCGGACGCCGACCGGCGCGGTCGGCACCTGTCGGCGCGCCGCTGCGGTCGGGGGTGGCGCTCACACGGGTCCTCTCGGGTGGGGCAGACCATGCCCGTCACACCCGAGTGGCGTGGCGGAGGGTGTGGGATTCGAACCCACGGGACATTGCTGCCCACTGGTTTTCAAGACCAGGTCCATCGGCCGCTCGGACAACCCTCCCGGCGAATGCCCTGCGGCATCCGTCGAACAGGCCCCGAGTCTAGTCGACGGCACCGTCTCCCATTCTCCCGGGGGCGGCTGTACAGGCGCTGAATGACCCGCGGAGGCCGATCCGCGCGTGCCGTCAGAGCTGACGCAGCACGTCGGCGACGCCGCCGGCTTCGACCGAAGTCGTCGTCTCGCCGGCCACGGCGCGCACCTCTGCCACACCCTGCGCCATCGCCACGGCGCGCCCGCCGTGCTCGCGCGCCCAGCGGAACATGCCGATGTCGTTGCGACCGTCGCCGATGACCAGCACGTGCGCGGGGTCCACGTCGAGCCAGCCGCAGACCAGCTCCAGCGCCGATGACTTGTCCACGCCGCGCGGGGCGATGTCCAGCCAAGCCGTCCATCCCACCGCGTACGACACCTCGTTCAGGCCGATGCGCGCGACGAGATCCACGAAGTCCTGTTCGGTCTCGTCGGGCGAGACCACCACGACGCGGCAGGCCGGCTGCGCGGCGAGCTGGGCGAACGGCACCCGCTTGGCGCCCTGCAGGTTCCAGTCGTCGAGTTCCTCGGTGTAGAGCCGGCTGCCGTCGGGAAGCTCGACCATGTACTTCGCGTGCGGCAGGTGCTCGCGCAGCAGGGTGAGCACTTCGGTGGGGTCGAACGTCTCGGTGTGGAACCGCTCGTAACGCACCTCGTCGCCCTCGACGCGCTTCATCACGACGGCGCCGTTGGAGCAGACGACGTATTCGGGTGCGATCTCCAGCACGCGCATGATGCCGCGGGTGCTCTCCCAGCTGCGCCCGGTGGCGAGCATGACCTCGTGACCGGCGCGGTGGGCGTGCTCCACCGCTTCGATGACGCCCGGGCTCAGCGACTCGTCCTCGAGGAGGATCGTGCCGTCGATGTCGAGCACGATGAGCAGCTGTTCGGTGGCGACGAGCGGGTTCTCGGCATCCTCCGCGATCTCTTCGACGAGTTCGGCGGCCTGGGCGGGTTCGGTGACCTCGACGCTGCCGGTTTCAGGAAGGTGGGCGGGTTTCATGCGACCGGCTCCAGCACTTCCAAGCCGCCGAGGAACGGGCGCAGCACCTCGGGCACCGTCACCGAGCCGTCGGCGCGCTGGTGCGTCTCCAGCAGCGCGACGATCCAGCGGGTGGTGGCCAGCGTGCCGTTGAGGGTGGCCACCGGCGCCGTCTTGCCGCCGTCGGGCCGGTAGCGGATGTCCAGGCGCCTGGCCTGGTAGGTGGTGCAGTTGCTCGTGCTGGTCAGCTCGCGGTAGGCGCCCTGCGTGGGAACCCACGCCTCGATGTCGTACTTGCGGGCCGCGGAGGACCCGAGGTCGCCGGCGGCGACGTCGATGACGCGGTAGCTGAGACCGAGGTCCTGCAGCAGCTGCTCCTGCAGCGCGACAAGGCGCTCATGCTCGCTCTCGGCATCCTCGGGGGTCGTGTAGACGAACATCTCCAGCTTGTTGAACTGGTGCACGCGGATGATGCCGCGGGTGTCTTTGCCGTAGGAGCCGGCTTCGCTGCGATAGCAGGTGGACCAGCCGGCGTACCGCAGCGGGCCGCGCGGGAAATCGAGGATCTCGTCCATGTGGTAGCCGGCGAGCGGCACTTCGCTCGTGCCGACGAGGTAGAGGTCCTCGTCGGCGAGGTGGTAGACCTCGTCGGCGTGCTGGCCGAGAAAACCGGTGCCGCGCATGACCTCGGGACGCACCAGCGTCGGCGGGATGATCGGGGTGAACCCCGCCTGCAGTGCCCGGTCGAGACCGAGGTTCATCAGGGCGATCTCCAGACGCGCCCCGATGCCGGTGAGGAAGTAGAAACGCGAACCCGACACCTTGGTGCCGCGTTCCATGTCGATCGCGCCCAGCTTCTCGCCGAGGGCGAGGTGATCGCGGGGCTCGAAGTCGAAGGTGAGCGGCTCGCCGTGGGTGCGCAGCGTCACGAAGTCGTCCTCGCCGCCGGCGGGCACGCCGTCGATGACGATGTTCTCGATCTTCGCGAACGCCGACTCTGCGGCCGCCTCGGCTTCGGTCACGGCGTGCTGGGCGCGCTTGACGCGTTCGCTCAGTTCCTTGGCCTCGGCGACCAGTGCCGCCTTCTCCTCCTTCGGGGCCTGTGCGACCCGCTTGCCGTGGGAGTTCTGCGCCGCGCGCAACTCCTCGAACGCGGTGATCGCGGCGCGGCGGGCACGGTCGGCGGTCACGGCCTCATCGACGGTATCGGGCGACTGGCCGCGGGCCTGCTGCGAGCGCTTGACGAGGTCTGGCTGGTCGCGGAGGAGAGCGGGATCGATCACCGGTCAATCCTCGCACAGGCCCCGCGCTCCGACCCGGGGCTATCGTGTGTCCATGACCACGCCTGCCGCTCCCCGCGCCGCGCTGGTCTACAACCCGATCAAGGTCGACGTCGCCGCGCTGAGCGCGAGCGTGGCGCGCCTGTCGGCCGAAGCGGGGTGGGAGCCGCCCCTGCTGTTCGCCACCACCGTCGACGACCTGGGCGACGCCGCCACCGGTGAGGCCCTCACGCAGGGCGTGACCGCGGTGCTGGTGGCCGGCGGCGACGGCACGGTGCGCGCCGTCGCCGGAGCGCTCAGCGACACCGGCATCCCCCTCACGATCGTCCCCAGCGGCACCGGCAACCTGCTGGCACGCAACCTGCGGCTGCCCCTGAGCGACGCGGAGACGATGATCCGCGCGACGTTCACCGGCCAGACGCAGGCCATCGACATCGGCTTCGCGCAGCTGCGCCGTCCCGACGGCCGGGTCGACGAGCATCCGTTCGTCGTCATGGGCGGCATGGGGCTGGATGCCGCGATGATCGCCAACACCAACCCGCAGCTGAAGAAGACGGTCGGGTGGGTCGCCTATGTGGGAGGTGCGGCGCGGTCGCTGGTCGGCGCGAAACCGTTCCGCGTGGTCTACCAGGTGGAACGGCACCGCATGCACTCGGCGCGCGTGCACAGCGTGCTGTTCGCCAACTGCGGGTCGCTGCCGGCGGGGCTGGAGCTGATCCCGGAGGCATCGGTCACCGACGGTGAACTGGACGTCGTCGTCTTCCAGCCCGACGGCCCATTCGGGTGGCTGTTCGTGTGGCGCCGCGTCGCCTGGGACAACAGCGTGCTGCGCCGGTTCCGCGCCGGCCGGAGCGTGCTGGCGCTGCGCACCGAGGATGCCGCGGTGCGCTACGCCCGGGGACCCGCGCTGGACCTCGCGCCCGCGGGCGCGCAGCCGGTGCAGCTCGATGGCGACGAGTTCGGCGTTGCGGTGCACGTGCACACCCACGTCGCGGCGGGTGCGCTGCTGGTGGCGGTGCCTGTCGGCCATCCGGCGCAGCAGGGCGGCGTCCCGGCGCAGGAGGCCGGCGTCCCGGCGCAGCAGGCCGGCGTCGCGGCACTGCGCCACGCCGCGGAATAGGCGTCGCCGGCGCGCGGTTGTCTCCGAGGATGTCCTCCTCGCCGCGCCCCGCCCTGTCCGTCCTCGACCTCGTGCCGGTGCGCACGGGCCAGACCAGCGCTCAGGCGGTCGCCGCGTCGCTCGCGCTGGCCGAGCGCGCCGACGCCCTCGGCTACCGGCGGTACTGGTTCGCCGAGCACCACAACATGGCCTCGGTGGGCTCGACCACTCCCCCGGTACTCATCGCCGCGGCCGCCGCGCGAACCTCCCGCATCCGCGTGGGCTCGGGCGGAGTCATGCTGCCCAACCACGCCCCGCTGGTGGTGGCCGAGCAGTTCGCCGCCCTGGAGGCGCTCACCCCCGGCCGCATCGACCTCGGCATCGGCCGCGCCCCCGGCAGCGACCCGGTGATCACGCAGCTGCTGCGGATGTCTGGCACCTCCAGCGACGTCGACCGGTTCCCGCAGCACGTGCAGGACATCCTCGCGCTGGTCTCGCCCGAGGGCGCATCGCTGCAGTTCACCTCGGGCGGCACCTACGACGTGCACGCGACACCGGCGGCCACCACGACGCCAGAGGTGTGGCTGCTGGGGTCGAGCGACTACTCCGCGCAGCTGGCGGCATCCCTCGGGCTGCCGTACGTGTTCGCGAACCACTTCGCCGGCGACGGGCTCGAGCGCGCCCTGGGGCTGTACCGCGGCCAGTACCGGCCGAGCGAGGGCCACCCCGAGCCGGTCACGTTCCTGACCGCGAACGTCGTCGCCGCCGACACCGCCGAAGAAGCCGACGCCCGGGCGCTCCCGCAGCTGCGGGCGATGGCCCGGCTGCGGCTGAACCGGCCGATGGCCGCGATGGAGACGGTCGAGGATGCCGAGGCGGCGGGTGTGGACGAGGCGATGACGCCCATCATCGCCGCGATGGCGCAGCACTGGATCATCGGCACCGGCGACCAGGCGGCATCCGAGCTTCGGGCGCTCGCCGACACGCACGGCGTCGAGGAGATCATGGTGTCGCCGGTTGCCGCCGCCCGCGCATCGGACCCGCTGGACGGTGCCGACGGCCGCGCCCGCACGCTCGAGTTGCTGGCCGGCGCGCTGGGCTGAGCCCGGCGGCGCCTCCGGCGCGGACCGCGGTCAGGCGTCGGGTTCGCCGGAGAGCAGACCGCGCAGCCAGTCGCGCGCCTCGACGAACACCTCGTCGGCGTAGCGGTCCGGGTAGTGCACGATCGCGCGGTCGGCGCGCGGGTACGACCCCAGGAAGATCACGCGCGGGCTGAAGCGGCGCAGGCCCAGGAGCGCATCGGCCATCCGCTCGTCGGCGATGTGGCCGTCGGCGTCGATGACGAACCGGTAGCGGCCGAGGGCGTCGCCGATGGGGCGCGACTCGATGAGCGACAGGTTGATGCCGCGCGTGGAGAACTGCTCCAGCAGCTCCAGCAGCGCGCCGGGGCGGTCGTCGGGCAGCTCCGCGATGAGGGACGTCTTGTCGGCCCCTGTCGGGTTCGGCGGCGTGCCGGGGCGGCTGACGAGCACGAAGCGGGTGACGGCGTTCGGGTTGTCGCCGATCGCTTCGGCCAGCAGTTCGAGGTCGTGGTGTTCCAGGATGCCTGGTGGCGCGATCGCGGCATCCGCGTTGCTCGTGCCGTCGAGCATGTCCACGGCGGCGGCGACGTTGCTGGCGGCGGGGAGGTGAGCGTGGGCGGGCACGTGGGCCGCCAGCCACTGCAGGCACTGCGCGTAGGCGACCGGGTGCGCGGCGACGAGGGACACGTCCTCGATCGCGGTGCCAGGGCGGGCGACGAGGACGAAGTTCACCGGCACGAGGTATTCGCCCACGATCCGCAGTCCCGGCATGGTGGCCAGGGCGTCCTGCGCGGTGGACACGCCGCCGTCGATCGAGTTCTCGATCGCGATCATCGCGGCATCCGATCGTCCCTCGACGACGTCGGAGAGGGCTTCGGCGACGTTGCGCACCGGATGCCAGACCTGGTCGCGTGCCTCGGGGACCTGCGCGAGCGCCGCCTCGGTGAAGGTGCCGGCCGGACCCAGGAAACTGTAGGTCCGACGGGCGACGGGGGCGGGCTCGTTGGTCACGGTGAGCAAGCCTAGTCCGCGCGCGTCGGCGGTCCGGGTGGCAGACTGTCCGCATGAGCCGAGCAGGACAGCCCGCCGAAGCCTCCGACCTCGTCGACATTGACGAGCTGGTCAACGCCTACTACGACCGCAAGCCCGATGCCGCCATTGCCGAGCAGCGCGTGGCCTTCGGAACCAGCGGTCATCGCGGCTCGTCGCTGTCGACGAGCTTCAACGAGAACCACATCCTCGCCACCACCCAGGCGATCGTCGATTACCGCGTCAGTCAGGGCATTACCGGCCCGCTGTTCCTCGGCCGCGACACGCACGGACTGTCCCGGCCGGCCGAGCGCAGCGCGATCGAAGTGCTCGTCGGAAACGGCGTGGACGTGCGGGTCGACTCCCGCGATGCGTGGGTGCCGACCCCCGCACTGAGCCTCGCGATCCTGGCCCACAACCGGGGCCTCGACGCCGCCGACCCCACCCGCGCCGACGGCATCGTCGTCACCCCGTCGCACAACCCGCCGCGCGACGGCGGCTTCAAGTACAACCCGCCGCACGGCGGCCCCGCCGACACCGACGCCACCGGCTGGATCGCCGAGCGCGCGAACGCACTCATCGCCGCCGGGCTCGAGGGCGTCACGCGCACCCGCTTCGCCGACATCGACACGTCGCGGCTGGGCAGCTACGACTTCCGCGAGGAGTACGTGCGGGACCTGGCGAGCATCATCGACGTGGATGCCATCCGTTCGGCGGGGGTGCGCATCGGCGCGGACCCGCTGGGTGGTGCATCGGTGGAGTACTGGGCCCTCATCGGCGAGGTGTACGGGCTGGACCTGACCGTCGTCAACCCCGACGTCGACCCGACCTGGCGGTTCATGACGCTGGACTGGGACGAGAAGATCCGGATGGACCCGTCTTCGCCGTCGGCGATGGCCTCGCTCGTCGCGGCGCGCGCCGACTACGACATCCTCACCGGAAACGACGCCGACGCCGACCGGCACGGCATCGTCACCCCGGACGCGGGCCTGATGAACCCCAACCACTTCCTCGCCGTGGCGATCGACTACCTGTTCCGCCACCGCGATGGGTGGCCGGCGGATGCCGCTGTGGGCAAGACCCTCGTGTCGTCGATGATCATCGACCGCGTCGCGGAGTCGCTCGGGCGGAGGCTCCTGGAGGTGCCCGTCGGGTTCAAGTGGTTCGTGCCGGGCCTGCTGGACGGGTCGGTCGCGTTCGGCGGCGAGGAGTCGGCGGGGGCATCGTTCCTGCGTAGGGACGGCACGGTGTGGACCACCGACAAGGACGGCATCCTGCTGTGCCTGCTCGCCGCCGAGATCCTGGCCGTCACCGGCAAGACGCCGTCGCAGCGCTACGCCGAGCTGGAGGCCGAGTTCGGTTCGTCGGCCTACGAGCGCGTCGACGCGCCTGCGACCCCGGCCCAGAAGGCGACGCTCGCCAAGCTCGCCCCCGAGTCGGTCACCGCGACCGAGCTGGCCGGCGAGCCGATCATCGCGAAGCTCTCGCACGCGCCGGGCAACGGCGCCGCGATCGGCGGGCTGAAGGTGCAGACCGAGCACGCGTGGTTCGCCGCCCGTCCCTCCGGCACCGAGGACGTCTACAAGCTGTACGCCGAGTCGCTGCGAGGCCCCGAGCACCTGCGCGAGGTGCAGGCCGAGGCCCGCGCCGTGGTCGCCGCCGCCCTCGGCGGCTAGCCCAACCCGTGAGACCGCAGCTGGTCGCCGAGACGGGGGGAATTTCCCAGGGTCTCGGCGACCAGCTGTCGTTTCAGCGCGCGGAGGCGCGCGGTGGAGGGGGCAGACTGGCGGGATGCCGATCATCGACAACGCCGTGTACGTCGCGGGCCAGCGGATTCGCAACCCGGAGAATCTCGAGCAGACGTTCGAGCACATGCAGGAAAACCACGGCATGGCGTGGATCGGGTTGCTGCGACCGACGCCGGAAGAAATCCACCAGGTCGCGGCGGAGTTCTCGCTGCATCCGCTCGCGGTGGAAGACGCCCTGTCGGGCCACCAGCGCGCCAAGATCGAGCGATACGGCAACATCCTGTTCACGGTGCTGCGCCCGGCCCGCTACGTCGACGCCACCGAGACGGTGGAGTTCGGCGAGCTGCACCTGTTCGTCGGCCCGGACTTCGTCGTCACGATCCGCCATGCCGACGTTCCCGACCTCGCCGCCGTGCGGCGGAACCTGGAACGCCAGCCCGAGCTGCTCGCCAAGGGCCCCGAAGCGGTGCTGGCGGCGATCCTCGACGAAGTGGTCGACGAGTACGCTCCGGTGGTCGAGGGGCTGCTGACCGACGTCGACGAGATCGAGGACGCCCTCTTCGGCAACACCGGCGCCGAACTGACCCGGCGCATCTACGACCTGTCACGGGAGGTGATCCACTTCCAGCGCGCCGCGGAGCCACTCACCGAAATGCTGGAGGGGCTGCTGCGCGGGGCGGACAAGTACGCGCTGGACCTCGAGCTGCAGCGGTCGCTGCGCAACGTCCTGGACCACGTCATCCGGGTCACCGACAAGCTGGCGGCGATGCGGTCGATCCTGGAGAACGCGCTGGCGGTCAACGCCACCCTCGTCACGCACCGGCAGACCGACACCGCGCTGGCGCAGAGCGAGCAGGTCAAGAAGATCTCCGGGTGGGCGGCGATCCTGTTCGGCCCCACCCTGGTGGGAACCATCTACGGCATGAACTTCACCCACATGCCCGAGCTGGACTGGGTCTGGGGGTACCCGATCGCGCTGATCTGCATGGCGGCGACGTCGGTGGCCCTCTGGCTGGTGTTCAAGGCCCGTCGCTGGATGTGACGGCGGTCCGTCGCCCCGGACCGTGAGACCGCAGCTGGTCGCCGAGACAGTGGGAACCAACCACGGTCTCGGCGACCAGCTGTGGTTTCAGCGGGGAGGGGGCGGCGGGGGTCAGGCGCGGAGGAGAGCGGCCAGGAGCGGCAGCTGGGACTCGTCCTCGAGGGCCGAGCCGACGGCGACGACCTTCACCCCGGCAGCGAGGAAGGCGCCGGCGTTGGAGGCATCCATACCGCCGGTGGCGACGAATCGCACGTGCGGGAACGGTCCGCGGATGTGCTTGAACCAGTCGGCACCGAGCCAATGCGCAGGGAATGCCTTGAGCCACGTGAGCCCGAGCGCGACGGCCTGCTGCACCTCGCTGGGGGTGGCGACCCCGGGCAGGATCGGGATGCCGCGCTCCTGCGCCGCACGCACCACCGCGGCGTCCAGCCCCGGCGCCACCAGGTACGACGCCCCGGCGGCGATGGCGGCATCCACCTGCGCCACGGTCAGGATGGTGCCGGCGCCGACGGCCTTGCCCCGCTCGGTGCCGAGGCGCACGACCTCGCGCAGCGCGCGGTCGTCTTCTTCGGTCTGCAGCGGCACCTCGACGGAATCGATGCCGAGGTCCCAGGCGGTGGTCGCCAGGCGCGCCGAGCGCTCGAGGCCCATCCCCCGCAGGATCGCCATGAGCGGGGCACCGGCGAAGATCTCGTCGAGGCGGCGCGAATCGGCCGGAGCGGTCATGCGGGAGTCCTTTCGGAAGGGGCGGCGTCGGGGAAGTCCCCCGTCGTCTGCATCGTGAGGGCGGCGCGGGCGTGCCCGGCGCGCAGCCGCGCGGCGGGGCCGTCGCCGGAGAGCAGCGCCGCGAGGTAGCCGCCGGCGAACGCGTCACCGGCGCCGACCGGTTCGACCACATCGACCACGAGCGCCGGCTCGAACATGGCAGCCTGCCCGTCGAAGAGGGTGGCGCCGACGGCACCGTCCTTGACGATGAGCTGCGGCACATCCGCCAGCAGCGCGCGCGCCGCTTCGGGGGTCGCGGCCCGCCATAGCGTTTCGGCTTCGTCACGACCGACGAAGACGACGTCGGCGCGACGGGCGAGGGCGAGCAGCGGGGCGGATGCCGCCGCCGCCGACCACAGCGGCGCGCGATGGTTCACGTCGAAGCTCACCAGCACGCCGGCCCGCCGCGCCCGGTCGATGACATGTGCGAGGAACGCGGCGGCCGAGACCGACAGCGCAGGAGTGATGCCGGAGACGTGCACGACGGCGACGCCGTCGAATTCCAGCGCGTCGGCATCCGCCCGCGACAGGTGCGATGCGGCGGAACCCGCGCGGTAGTACGTCACACCCCGGCCGGGGTCTTTCACGTACAGCCCGGTCGGATGCCGCCGGTCGATGTCCACGCGCGAGATGTCGACGCCGCGGGAGGCGATGCGGGCCGCGATGCGGCGCCCCAGCGCATCGTCGCCGAGCCGGGAGTACCAGGCGGCGGGGACCCCGGCCGCCGCGACGTGGGAGGCGACGTTCGACTCGGCGCCCCCGGCATCCAGCCGGAAGGTCTCGGCAGCCTCCACGGGGACCGCGGTCATCGGGGCGACCATCGCCATGGTCTCCCCGATGGCCAGCAGCACCCCGTCCCGCGGGACAGGGAGCGAACCGGTCACTTCAACGTCGTGACGGGTGCGGCGTCCATGTCGTCGAACGTCTGGTTCTCGCCGGCCATCGCCCACACGAACGAGTATGCCGCGGTGCCGACGCCGGAGTGCAACGACCAGCTGGGCGAGATGATCGCCTGCCGATCGGCGACGACCAGGTGACGGGTCTCCTCGCGCTCGCCCATCAGGTGGATCACGCGGGCGTCCTCGGGCACGTCGAAGTACAGGTAGCACTCGGTGCGTCGGTCGTGCGTGTGAGCGGGCATGGTGTTCCACATCGAGCCCGGGTGCAGAGAGGTGACGCCCATCACGATCTGGCAGCTCTTGACGCCGTTCTCGTGGATGTACTGGTTGAGCGTGCGGCGGTTGCTGGTGACCTGGTCGCCCAGTTCGCGGACGGTGCCCTCCCCCGGTGAGACGAGCGCCGCCGGGTAGGCGGTGTGAGCGGGTGCCGAGAACAGGTAGAACTGCGCGCCGCTGTCGCCCTCGGCGTCGGCGAAGACGACCTCGCGGATGCCGCGCCCGAGGTACAGGCAGGCACCCTTGACCATCGTGTAGACCTCGCCGTCCGCGGTGACCGTTCCGGTGCCGCCGACGTTGATGATGCCCAGCTCGCGGTGCTCGAGGAAGTAGTCGCTGCGGATCTCGGGGTAACCGGTCAGCGACAGCTCGGCACCGGCGGGCACCGCCCCGCCGAGCACGATGCGGTCGTGGTGCGTGTACACGACGGTGATCTCACCGGGAACGAACACGTCGGGGACGAGGTACTGATCGCGCAGGTCCGCGGTGGTCATGCCGGGGATCTGGGCGGGGTTGGTGGCGTAGCGCTGCTGCATGGAAAGCTCCTGCTCGATTCGGGGTTTCAGCGGACGAGCCAGCCGCCGTCGACGGGCACGATGGCGCCCGTGACGTAGGCGGAGGCGTCGGAGGCGAGGAAGACGAAGGCACCCTGCAGGTCCTCGGGCGTCCCCCAGCGGCCGGCCGGGATGCGGGCGAGGATCGTGGCCTCGCGCTCGGCGTCGGCGCGGATCGGGGCGGTGTTGTCGGTGGCCATGTACCCGGGGGCGATCGCGTTGACGGTGACGCCGGAGGCTGCCCACTCATTGGCGAGCGCCTTGGTGAGGCCCGCGACGGCGTGCTTGGAGGCGGCGTAGCCGGGCACGAACAGGCCACCCTGGAACGACAGCATCGAGGCGATGTTGATGATGCGTCCGTGACCCTGCGCGATCATCAGGCGACCGGCGGCCTGCGACAGGTGGAACACTGCGTCCAGGTTCAGCGCGAGCACCTCGTCCCAGTCGGCCGCGGAGTGCTCGGCAGCCGGGGTGCGGCGGATCGTGCCGGCGTTGTTGACGAGGATGTCCAGCCGTCCCAGTTCGGCGACGACCTCGTCGATCGCGGCGGCCAGCTCGGCCGGTGCGGCCGCGCCCAGGTCGAGCTGGATGCGGTGCACGCGGCGGCCCGTCGCCGCGATGCGCTCAGCGGTCTCGGTGGCGTCGCCGCGGTCCACGAGGGCGATGTCCGCGCCGGCTTCGGCCAGCGCCACCGCAGCACCCTGACCGAGGCCACGGCTGGAGCCGGTGACGACGGCGACCCGGCCGTCGAGGCGGAAGCTGTCAAGGATCATTCGGTTCCTCCGATGAAGGTGGTGGTGAGTTCCCCGATGCGCTCGACGCGCACGGTGACCGAGTCGCCGGGACGCAGCGGCCGGTGGGCGGCCTGCGCCTCGGGGAGTTTCTGCGGTGTGCCGGTGGAGATGACGTCCCCCGGCTCCAGCGTGATGACCTGACTGAGGTAGGCGACGATCTCGGCGACGGGGAAAATCGTCGTCGCCGTGGACTGCGACACCGTCACGATCCCGTCGCGGATGACCTCGACCAGCAGATCCTGCGGGTCGCCGACCTCATCGGGCGTGACGATCCAGGGTCCGAGCGGCGCGAAGGAGTCGAAGCACTTGCCCAGCGCCCACTGGCTCTGCCGCCGCTGCCAGGTGCGGTCCGACACGTCGTTGAGGATCGTGTATCCGGCGACGTGATCCAGTGCGGCATCCGGGGTCACGTTCTTCGCCCGCCGGCCGATCACGACGGCGATCTCGCCCTCGTAGTCGACGTCGTCGGCGACCGCCGGCACGACAACGGGGTCAGCGGGACCGGACAGCGTGTTGCGGGTCTTCACGAACACGTCGGGAGACGCCGGATCGTCCGCCGTCGGATCCACGCCGTCGGGCACGTGACCGCGGTAGTTGTAGCCGAGGCACAGGATGGTGCCCGGCCGCACGGGTGCTTCCAATCGGACGGATGCCAGCGCCGGCAGCGTTGCCGCGTCGACCGCTGCGACGGCGGCGCGCACCGCGGCCAGGCGAGCGTCGTCGGCGAGGATCGCCACGAGCGGCTCGGCGCCCAGGTCCAGCAGACGATCGCCGTCCGGCGTGCGGATGACCGCGCCGGCACGGACAGCGGCGTCACCGCGATAACTGACGAGCCTCACCAGGACGGCCTCCAGTCGGGCTGGGCGGCTCGGGTGAGCGCCTCGAGGTAGAAGTAGTCGCCCCACAGGGTGCCCTCGTCGACGCCGACGCTCTTGGGGAAGTCGTAGACGCTGTGCAGGATCACCGCGTCGGAATCCTCCGGCTGGGCGGGGGTGTAGTTCTCGATGAGCGAGGCGAGGATCTCGTGCGCCGCGTCACGCCAGCGTTGGGCGCGGGCGGGGTCGGTCTCGGCATCGGCCAGTTCGAACAGGCCGCACACCGCGATCGCCGCAGACGAACTGTCGCGCGGGGCGTCGGCACCGTCGGTGTAGACGAGATCCCAGAACGGCACGCGGTCGGCGGGCAGGTGCGCGAGGAAGTAGTCGGCGCAGCGCCGCGACGCCTCAAGCAGGGTCTCGTCGCCGGTGGCCCGGTGGTTCAGCGCGAACCCGTAGATCCCCCAGGCCTGTCCCCGCGCCCAGCACGAGTCGTCGAACGCACCCTGCTCGGTCGCACCTCGTAGCGGCTCGCCCGTTTCGGCATCCCAGTAGAAGGTGTGAAACGTCGTGTCGTCCTCGCGGAGGATGTGCGTGCGCAGCTGCGTGGTGTGACGGCGCACCGCATCGGCGAACCGCTCATCTCCCGTCTGCTCGCCCGCCCAGGTGAGCAGCGGCATGTTCATGAGGCTGTCGATGATCGTCCGGCCGCGCTGGGCGGGGTCGGACAGATCCCCCCACGCCTGCACGATGCCGGCCGGTTCCAGGAACCGCCGCATCAGGTGATCGGCGGCCTGCAGCGCCGCGGCGCGCGCTTCCGAGTCGTCGAGCAGCCGCCACGGGGCGACGGCGGCCAGCGTGTAGAGGAAGCCGAGGTCATGCGTGTCGAGATCATCTTCCTCACGCACCCGGCGGGCGAAGTCGGCGACGTGGGCGAGGCCGGCCTGACGGAAGAACTCGTCACCGGTCTTCTCCCACGCGATCCACATCATCCCCGGCCAGAAGCTCGTGGTCCAGCCGCGGTTCGCGCCTTCGGCGAAGTCACCGGCGGCGGGACGCACCGGGTAGCGGTCACCGGCGGTGGCGTCGTCTGGGTAGCGGATGCCGAAGGTGTCGATGTTCCGCCGGAGGGTGGCCAGCACCGCGCTGGTCGCCGCTGCGATCCGGGGATCGGCGGAAACGGGCGCACCGGTGCCTGGGAGGGAGGTCATGAAGAGAGTGTCCTTCTGGGGGTCAGGCAGCCACGGGCTCGGCGTCGCCGAGTACAGGGCGGAGGATGTAGCGGGCGTTGGCCCAGGCGACGTACAGCGCGGGAGCCGCGGTCAGGCCGATCGCGATCGCCGGCATCGCGGTGAACAGCGTCACCTGCAGGGCCAGCACGGCAAGGGAGACCAGGCTCAGCCACCAGCGGCGCACGCTCAGGTAGAGCGCGGTCTTCACGATCGTGCTCAGGCGGGCGGCGGGCTGTTCGGCCAGTGCGACCAGCGAGACCAGGCCGGCAGCCAGCACCAGCACCGCGATCACCCCGAGCACCGGGATGATCGCGACGCCGGCTTGCATGGGCGAGAAGAAGCGCACGTCGACCAGCACCACCACAGCCGTCGCGGTCACCGCGAGACCGACCAGCATCGCCTTGCGCCAGGTCTGCCGCCACCCGCGGAGGAACGCCCGCACGATGTGCGGGTCGCCCTCTCCGTGGGCACGGAAGGCACCGAACGCGGCGGTGAACCCGGGAGCGCACAGCGGCGCGACCACGGCGAGCATCGGCCAGGACAGCGCCGGGTCGGTGATGACCAGCAGCACCACCAGCGGCAGGCAGGATGCCAGCAGCAGCAGGTTCACCATGAGACCCAGGTAGGCCACCCCGAAGACCGTGGCGTAGGTGTTGTGCGAGATGCGCTTCATCGCCGTCAGCCCTTCATGCCGCTTGTCGCGATGCCCTCGACGAAGTACTTCTGCCCGAGCAGGAAGATGATCGCGATCGGGATGACCGAGATCGTCAGACCAGCGAACAGCAGCGCGTAGTCGGTGTCGTAGAGATTGCTGACGAAGCTCTTGAGCCCCAGCTGGATCGTCCACAATTCCGGGTCGCGCAGGTAGATCAGCGGCCCGAGGTAGTCGTTCCAGGTACTGGTGAACGTCAGCAGCGACAGGCTCGCGATCGCGGGGACCGACAGCGGCAGCATGATGCGTCGCCAGATGCCGTATTCGCTCAGGCCGTCCAGCCGCGCCGCTTCCGACAGGTCCTCGGGGATCGTCTCGTAGAACTGCTTCATCAGGAACACGCCGAACGCGCCGAACGCCTGGATGAGGATGATCGCCCACAGGGTGTTGGCCACCCGAAAGTCGGACAGCAGGATGAACTGCGGGATCATGTACGACTGCCACGGCACCGCGATGGTGCCGATGTAGCAGAGGAACAGGATGTCGCGACCAGGGAAGCGGATGCGAGCGAACCCATAGGCGGCGAACGAGCCGGTGAGCACCTGGAGGAAGGTCACGACGACGGCCAGCAGCAGCGTGTTGCGCATCCAGACGAGCATGTTCGACTCGGTCCAGATGTCGAGGTAGTTCTGCCAGACGAAGACCTCGGGGATCCACTGCACCGGCACGCTGAAGACCTCGTTCGCGGTCTTCAGCGAACTCATGACCATCCAGAAGAATGGGAGCAGGAGCCCTGCGGCGGCAACGAGGAGCGCGGTGTACAGCGCGACCCGGCCGACACGCTGCAGCGGTGTCCTGGTGTCGGTCTTGCGCGGGCCGGGTGAGGGGTCGGCCGCGAGCTTGCGGAGGGCGCGGCGGTCCTCGGCGGGGACGAGCAGCTCGGTCATCAGACATTCCTCCGCTTGTTCCAGATGAACTGGAAGATGGTCACGCCGATGCACAGGAAGAACAGCACGACGGCGGCCGAGGAGGCGTAGCCGAACTGGTTCTCCTCGAACCCCTTGCGATAGATGAACTGGGAGATCACGGACGTGGACTGCCCCGGCCCGCCATCGGTCATCACGAGGATGAGATCGAAGATCTTGAACGAGTTGATGGTCAGCATGACGGTGACGAAGAACATCGTCGGGCGCAGGCACGGAATGGTGACATTGCGGAACCGCTGCCACGCCCCGGCACCGTCCACGCGGGCCGCTTCGTACAGCTCCCGTGGCACTGTCTGCAGGCCGGCGAGGAACAGGATCATGTAGTACCCCATGTCGCGCCACGTGCTCACGATGACCACGGCGGGCATGGCCCAGTCCGACGAGGTGAGCCATCCGGGCGGGTTGGCCATGCCGACGGCGCGCAGGATCTGGTTGATGGGGCCGTAGTCAGGGCTGAACAGCAGGTTCCACACCACCGCGATCGCGACGATGGACGTGATGTAGGGCAGGAACGCGGCGGTACGGAAGAACGCCACGCCACGCAGCTTGTTGTTCAGCAGCAGTGCGAGTCCGAGCGACGCGACGATCGTCAGCGGGATGTGCAGGGCGGCGTAGTAGATGGTGTTCCAGAACGAGATCCGGAAGCTGCCGTCCCCGATCAGTCGCTCGAAGTTGGCGAAGCCCACCCAGGTCGCGGTGCCGAAGACGTTCCAGTTCGTCATCGACATGTAGAACAGCGTGACGACGGGCACGAGGGTGAGGGTGGCGAAGCCGAGGAAGTTGGGGAGGATGAAGCTCCACCCCAGCAGCGTGTTGCGCAGTGTCAGCTTCGATCTGCGGCGACGCTGCGACGGCTCGGGGCGGCCGGCCTTCGTGGCGGCGGCGGTGGTCATGGGGTCTCCTTGGGGAGGACGGCGGGGGATGCGGCCGGCGCGGACGCGCCGCGCCGGCCGCAGGGTCGTCGGCTGACCGACGGTGAGGTCAGTCGACCTGGACCTCGTTCTCGAAGCGGGCTTCGGCGTCCTTGATGGCCTGCTCCACCGGGGTCGATCCGGACAGGATCGCGGTGTGCATGTCCAGGAGGATGTTCTGGATCGTCGCGGTCTTGTTGGACGTCGGGTTCTCCGGCGCCACCTCACCGGTGGACCAGGCGAACTTCGACAGGTCGTCGGTGGGGGCACCCTCCACGGCGAAGTACGCCTCGGTGACGGTCTCGTCCGCGACGGCCGGGGTGATGCCGATCTCGGCGAGCAGCTCGGCTGCCTCAAGGCTTGCGGCGAAGGCGAGGAACTCCTTCGCTGCCTCCACCTTGCCCTCGTCGATGCCGGCGTTGATCGACAAACCGGTCGGGTCGCCGAAGGTCAGCGGGGTGTTGTCGGTGCCGGTGGTCTTCGCATCCGCCTGCGGGATCGGTGCGATGCCCCACTCGAAGGTGTCTGCCTCACCTGCGGCCTGCTGCGCGATGAGCGTCGCGGTGTACCACGTGCCCATCGGCAGCATCGCTGCCTTCTGCATGCCGAACTCGCCCTGGTAGGTGAGCTGGTTGGCGCTGGAGGTGTTGAAGTCGATCTGCGCGCCGGCATCCTGCATGTCCAGGACACGGTCGTAGTAGTCCGCGAAGTAGCCGAACTCGCCGGAGAGCACGTCAGTGCCCTCCTGCGCGCTGGCGAAGCCCTGCACGGTCGACTGCCAGCGGTGCTGGTAGGCGCCCTTTGCGGTGCCCGATTCGGAGATGGCGGCGGCGGCGTCTGCGTAGTCGTCCCACGTCCAGCTGCCGTCGGGGTAGTCCACGCCTGCGGTGTCGAACAGCGCCTTGTTGTAGAACAGCACCCAGCGGTCCTGGCGATACGGGACGCCGTACGCCTTGTCGTCGATCTCGTACGACGATGCGCCGCCGACGCCGTCGGGCAGCTCGACGTCGGACACGTCGAGCAGCTGGCCACCCTCCTGGAAGGTGGTGACGAACTTCACTTCCTTCTGGGTGATGATGTCGGGGCCGACACCGGCGGCGAGGTCGGCGGTGACCAGCGTGTTGTACTCGGCGGAGTCGTACTCCTTGAGCTCGACGGTGACGTCGGGGTTCTTCTCGTGGAAGGCGTCGGCGAGGACCTGGAACTCCGGCGTCGTGGCCAGGCTCCATCCCGAGAGGGTGAGGGTGACGGGGCCTTCTTCGGTGGTGACCGCGGGTTCGGCCTCCCCGCTGCACCCGGCCAACGTCAGGCTGGCCATGACGGCTACTGCCGTCGCGGCTGCAAACTTGCGCTTCATGCGTATTGCTCCTTTGCGATTGCGTTCGAGGCCCCACTTCGGGCTTCGTGGTGCCGGGTCGCATCGGGCGACTCGGGGTCTGAGAGACGGGTCACGGTGCGTCGGCCGTCGGGCCAATCCACCGTGGCCGTACGGCCGTCGAGCGAGACCGTCGCGGAGGTGGCCGCAGGCTCGTCACCGCCGGCAAGGTCGATGATCACGATGGTGGGCACGCCTACGCGCACCGGATGCTCGGTCACGGGCACGAGTGCGCGGGACCCCAGCGGGCTCGCGTCGTCACGGGCGACCAGCGCCGCGGTGCCGTCGGTGAGCGAGCGGATGCCGCTGACGCGGCCATTGCACCCCGCCCAGGCGCCGGTGGTGTCCGACCCGCCGCGCGGCGCATCGCCTGCGATCGCCCAACCGCCGATGCGCAACCGCAAGGACGCGGCATCCTGACCGGATGCGAGTGCGTCCACCGTCGCGATGCGCACCTCCCCGGAACCTCGGACGAGCGAATGCACGGTCAGTCGGCCGGCGATCTCGACGGTGCCTGCCAGACCGGAGCCGTGGCGCTGCGCGGTGGGCGCCGGGGTCACCCAGTGGGCGTCCCACGTGGATGAGGCGATGCCGATGCGTCCGTCCGCGTCGTCCTGCACGCGGGCCTCGAGCAGCCGCATGGCGGTGCGGTGCGTGCCACGACCGTCGGCATCGACGAGCGCAACGGATTGCTCCAGCGGTTCGATCCAGGCGCGCTCGTCGACCAGCGGTGCGGCGGCGGTGGAGTACCCGATGCGGGCGTACAGCGGCGAGTCGGCGACGAGCGCGTCCGGGCGGGCGTGATCGGTGCCGTGGTTGACGATGCGCACGATGCCGTCGGCGCGGGTACCCGAGACGATCCATCCGGGCGAAGCGATCGCGGTGAGCAGGTCGCCCTCGGCGACCGGCAGTGGCTCGGCCGGGGCCGCCCACACCGGGTGGTCGGCCGGCAGGGAGATGCCGATGAATCCCTTGACGGCCCAATAGGGCGAGCCGGGACCGGAGTACGACTGCGCGAGCGGACGCCACTGGTCGTGCCACCCCATGGTGAGGATGCCGTCGGCGTCGGGTGCGGCGTGGTCGGCGAAGTGCGCGACGATCGAGGCGGCGGCGCGGCGCAGCCGGCCCAGCGAGTGCGAAGGCACCTCGGCCATCACGCCCACCCAGTAGACCGCGGCGGCGGCGAAGCGGTAGATGAGGCTGCGGCCCTGGATCAGCGGCGAGCCGTCGCCGCCGATGAGGTCGAGCGCGTCGGTGAGGAAACGGTCGAGGCGTGCGACATCGCCGGCGGTGCGGCCTGCGGCGAGCTCACCGGCCCCCGACATGCGCGACCACAGGATCGGGTACACGTGCAGCGCCCAGCCGATGTAGTGGTCGTACGAGCGTTCGTCGCCGTCGGAGAGCCACCCGTCCTCCCGCACGAACGAGTCATGGCGGGCGAGGTCGGCGGCGATGTCGGTGGCGGACCAGGGGCCGCCGACCGAGCGGAGGAAGGTCTGCACGACGATGCGGAACCACACCCAGTTGGTCTGCGGGTAGGTGTCGTCGCCGACGACGGGCGCGAAGTAGTCGATGACGCGCTGCTGCGTGATGGCGTCCAGGCGCTCCCAGATCCACGGTCGGGTGAGGTCCAGGATGAGCGCGATGGATGCCGCCTCGACCTTCGCCTGCGCGTGCTCGTCCATGCGCACCCACCGGTCGGCGGCATCCGGGTCGACACCGGTGGCGATGCCGCGCGCATAGAACGCGATCAGGTCGTCAACGCCTTCGCCGCGGGCGCCGGCGATGCGGAAGCCCGCGAGCAGGAAGGTGCGGGCGAAACCTTCGAGCCCGTCGACGGCGTGGCCGTAGCCGCCTTCGGCGCCGGGGAACTCGATGCGCCCCGCGCCGGGCGTGGCGTGGCTGCGGGCGGCGGCGAGCATCGCGTCGGCGCGGGCGATCCACTCATCGCGGCTCCAGTCGCCGCTCGTGGTGTTCGGGTGCTCGGAAGCCACCGGTTCTCCTTCGAAGTTCCAGGTCGTCTTCTACGGCGACCGATTGGGAGATTATCAACCTAATTCGATCAATTGCAAGACTGAAACAGACTTGTTATGGTCGTTTCTGATCGATTTGCGAAGAAGCGAGTCGCAACGGAGAGGACGTGAGCGTGGAGCTGAGCCCCACGGCATTCACCGGTCCGCTGCACCTGCTCTTCGGCAGCAGCACCGCGATGCTCCGCCCCACCGGGAGCGCCCTGCCCGTGCCGCCGGCCTCAGACCGGGCGACCTGGGCGCCCGAGAGCGGCACCGTCGATTCGAGCGCGGTGGCCGAGATCCTCGCCGCTGCCCGCGCCGACATCGGCACCGTGTGGCCGCAGACGATGGCCAGTGCGGCCGCGCGGGTGCACCGCGACGGCGACCGCGACCAGTGGGAGCAGCAGCACTATGCGAGGCAACGTCGGCTCAGCCGTGCTGCCGTCGCCGCCGCCGTCACGCTCGAGGACCGCTTCGTCGACGAGGTGGCGGACGGCATCTGGCAGTTGGCGGAACAGTCGTCGTGGTGCTGGCCGGCCCACGACGACACGATGCAGCGGCACGGGAGCGTCCTGGCGACCGTCACCGACCCGTTCCTCGATCTCGGAGCCGGCGAAGTCGTGGGGCAGCTGGCCTGGCTCGACCACCTTCTCGCCGAGCAGCTCGACCGGCGCTACCCCGGCATCAGGGCTCGCATCCGACACGAAGCCCGGCTGCGCGTGATCGAGCCGTTCCTGCGCCGTCGGGACTGGCATTGGCTGGGACTGGACGGCCATGTCCACAACTGGAGCCCGTGGATCCACGGCAACGTGCTGGTCGCAGCTCTCGCCCTGATCGACGACGGCCCCCAGCGTGATGACGTGGTGCGGCTGGTCGTCGAGGGCATCGACCGCTACGTCGCGGTGCTGCCTGACGACGGCGCCATCGACGAGGGCTATGCGTACTGGTGGAACGGGGCCTGCCGAGCACTCGAAGCGCTCGACATCCTCGCCTTCGCGACAGACGGAACATGGGATGGCGCACCGGGCGTCCCCGCGTTGCGTGAGACGGTCGCCTTCCCGCATCGCATGCACCTGGGCGGGCCCTGGTACGTCAACCTCGCCGACGGTCCGGCACGTCCCCCCGCACACCAGCCGTGGCATGCGCTGCACCGTGCGGCGCGCGCCGTCGGCGACGACGCCGCCCGCGCTCACGCCGCTGCCCACCGCCATCCCGGTGCGCCTGCCGCAACCGAGCACGAGGGATTCGGACGGCTGCTGCGCGGTCTCACCGACACCGCCTGGCTCGACGCACGGCCACAGCGATCCCCCCTTCCGGCGGACGTCTGGTTGCCCTCGACGCAGGTGCTGCTCGCGCGGCCCGCCGCCGGTTCCTGCGCCGGCCTGACGGTCGTTGCCAAGGGCGGGCACAACGGCGAGAACCACAACCACAACGACGTCGGCTCGTTCATCGTCGCTTCCGACGGTGTGCCCGTCGTCGTCGACGCCGGCCGCCCCACGTACACCGCTCAGACGTTCGGCCCGGACCGCTATGCGATCTGGACGATGCAGAGCAGCTGGCACAACGTGCCCGAGATCGCCGGTGCGCCGCAGGCGGTCGGCGCCGAGCACGCGGCATCCGACGTCGCCGTCGACATCGCCCCGCACACCTCCCGGCTGCAGCTCGAACTGTCCGGCGCGTACGCGCAGGCGGATGCCGGTTCCTGGCACCGCACCGTTGCGCTGGATCGCGGCAGCGGAGCGGTCCATGTCGACGACCGCTGGACCACCGGCGCACCCGGCTCGACGCTGCACCTGCTGCTGGCCGGCGAGGTCACCGCCGCCGCGGGCGAGGCCCGGGTGATCCCGCCGGACCCCGCCCGCCCGGTCCGCATCTCGTGGCCGAGCGATGCCGCATACGTGCTGGAGGTGCGCAACCTCGACGATCCGATGCTCTCCGAGGTGTGGGGCGCGCACCTGACACGACTCGAAATCGTCCTGGATGACCGCAACGCACTGCGAGTCACGATAGAACAGGACTCACCAGACGAGGACGACCACCGATGACCGATCCCATACCCGCACTGCTTGCCGCCGAACGCCGAGCCCACATCCTGGCGACGATGCAGCGAGACGGTGCGGTGCGCATCTCCCAGCTGACCGAGGAGCTGGGCGCGGCCGCGGTGACCCTGCGCCGAGACCTGGCGCAGCTGGAGCAGGAGGGCCTGCTGGTCCGCGTGCACGGCGGTGCCATCGCGGCATCCGGTCAGCCCACCACCACCCCGGTACCCGTCGCCGTCGACGCCGGATCGATCGCCGTGCTCGTCCCGTCGCTGAACTACTACTGGCCGGGGGTCGTGCGGGGCATGGAGTCGGCCGCGCGCCGGCGCGGCCTGCGCCTCCAGCTGCGCGGTGCGTCATACGAGCTGCAGGATGAGCGCCCCGTGCTGGAGCGGCTGGTGCGCAGCGGCGACGTGCGAGGGCTCATCGTCGCCCCGAACACCGACACCCCGCATGCCCAGGACGTCATTCAGTGGCTCGCCGACTGCGGCACCCCGAGCGTGCTGGTCGAACGGGACGGGATCGTGCAACCCGAGGGGGTGCCCGCCGAATCGGTCACGACCGATCACGCGCTGGGCGCCGTGCTCGCCGCGCGCCACCTCGCCGCGCTCGGGCATCGCAAGGTGGGGCTCGTGCTCTCGCGCAACTCCCCCACGTCGCGCAAGATCGCCGCCGGCTGGGCGGCGGCATGCGACGAGCTCGGGCTCACGCCGGCCGAGCACATCGAATCGACCCTTCCCGACCGGGGCAGCGCGGAGTTCTCCGCCGCCGTGGACGCCACCCTCGACCAGGCGCTGGGCACCGGCGTGACGGCGCTGCTGGTGCATTCGGATCCCGAGGCGATGGCGTTCGTCGACCTCGCTTTCAACCGAGGCATCTCGGTGCCGGAGGATCTGTCGATCATCGCGTACGACGACGAGGTCGCCGAGCTGTTCACCCCGGCGCTGACGGCGATCGCCCCGCCGCGGGTGAGTGTGGGCGAGGCGGCGGTGGAGCTGCTGTCCTCCCGCCTGGCCCACCCCACCCAGGCTGCCCGACGGGTCATCCTCAACCCGCGGCTGCGCGTGCGCGGGTCCACCGCCGCGCCACGCTCCACAGAGCGACCGGCATGATCGACCGTCACGAGCACTCCCCCTGGGACTTCTGGAGCACCGCCGGCGCCGAAGCGCAGACCGCGCAGCGCAGGCTGCAGTCCGATCTCGTCGGCTCGCACCCCGGCTGGGCGTTCGGCGACGAGTGCTTCGTCTCGGAACTGGCCGCAGTCGACGCGGACACCCTGACCCTCGGCGATCGCTCCTACATCGCCGCCGGCGCCTACCTCACCGGCACGCTGCAGATCGGTGCGGACTGCTCGATCAACCCCTACACCGTGGTGCGCGGTACGGTCAGCTTCGGCGATGCCGTGCGGATGGGCGCGCACAGCTCGGTGCTCGGCTTCAACCACTCGATGGCGCCGGGCACCCCGGTGTTCCGCCAGCCGCTGCGCAGCGACGGCGTGCGGATCGGCGACGACGTGTGGATCGGCTCACACGTCGTGGTGCTCGACGGCGTCACGGTCGGCGACCATGCGGTGCTCGCCGCCGGCGCGGTGGTGACCAAGGACGTACCGTCCGGCGCCATCGTCGGCGGCAACCCGGCCCGACTGCTGCGGTGGCGTCTCGAGCCGGCGTCCGCCGCGTCGCCGCTGGCCGAACGCCTGCGCGATTTCGCCGCCACCGCCCGCGCAGAGGCTCCGGCGCTGCTGGCACGCGCGCGTGATACCGGCACCGGTCTGTTCGTCGACCGTCCCGGTGCCCCGGTGACGGTGCGCGCGCAGGGCGATGCGATCGAGATCGCGGATCTGCTGCTGGGTTCGCCACCACCGGGCACCGAGCGCGCAGGGCTCGTGGCACTCCTGCAAGGCTGGCAGGATGCCGCGACCGGGGCCGTCCCACCCCTTGATGCAGCGGGGCCCACTGACTGGGCAGACGACGACACGGCCTACCACGCGCTCAGCATCGGCTACGCGCTCGACCTGCTGGGTGCCCGCTTCCGGCATCCGCTCGCCGTGATCACCGCCGCGACACCGACCTCGATCGTCGAGCGGCTGCAGGCCCTGCCCTGGACCACGGATCCCTGGAATGCGGGCCACCATGTCGACGCGCTGGGCACCGCCCTGTTGTGGACCAAGCGCCGCGGGGACATCGTGCCGCGCGGAGTCGAGGAGGCGCTGTTCGGGTGGCTCGTGACCCACGCCGACCCTCGCAGCGGAATGTGGGGCGAGCCACCCGCGGACCTCGGCCTGCTGCCGGTGGTCAACGGCTTCTACCGCGCAGCGCGGGGGACGTTCGCGCAGCACGGCGTGCCCGTGCCGTACCCCGAAGCGGTCGTCGACACGGTGCTGCGGCATGCGCGCGACGACCGGTGGCTGCATCCCGCCCGACGTGATGCCTGCACCGTTCTCGACATCGCACATCCGCTGTGGTTGACCCGTGACCGCGGCTACCGCACCACGCAGACGCGCGACCTCGCGGAGGATCTGCTGCACCATGCCTTGGACAACTGGCATCCGGGCGCCGGAATGGCCTTCCGTGCCGAGGCGACCGACCCGGGGCTGCAGGGCACGGAAATGTGGCTCGCGATCATCTGGTACCTGGCCGATCTGCTCGGTGTCTCGGACGCGTTGGGCTATCGCCCGCGCGGCGTGCACCGGCCCGAGCCCGCTCCGCTGCCGTAACGTCCTACCCGCCTCCCCGAAAGGGAACCCGTGAGCACTTTCTCCATCGGCGAGACCGACTTCCTCCTCGACGGCCGCCCGCACCGCGTCATCGCCGGCGCGCTGCACTACTTCCGCGTGCACCCGGGGCAGTGGGCCGATCGCATCCGCAAGGCGCGCCTCATGGGGCTCAACACGATCGAGACATACGTCGCGTGGAACGCCCACGAGCCGGTGCGGGGGCAGTGGAACACCACCGGCGCCAACGACCTGGGCCGATTCCTGGATCTGGTCGCTGCGGAGGGCATGCACGCGATCGTGCGACCGGGGCCGTACATCTGCGCCGAATGGCACAACGGCGGGCTGCCGGTGTGGCTGACCAGCACCCCCGGCATCCGGCTGCGCCGATCGGATGCCGCCTACCTCGAGGCCCTCGAGGTGTACCTGCGGCGCGTGTACGCGATCGTCGCACCGCGGCAGATCGACCGCGGCGGCAACGTCGCGCTGGTGCAGATCGAGAACGAGTACGGCGCGTACGGGTCGGACCAGGACTACCTCGCCGAACTGGTGCGCATCACCCGCGACGCCGGCATCACCGTGCCGCTGACGACGGTGGACCAGCCGATGGACGACATGCTCGCCGCCGGGACGCTCCCCGGGCTGCACACCACCGGGTCGTTCGGGTCGCGGGCGGCCGAGCGCCTCGCGACGCTGCGCGCCCACCAGCCGAGCGGACCGCTGATGTGCTCGGAGTTCTGGGATGGCTGGTTCGACTGGTGGGGCGGGGTGCATCACACGACGGATGCCGCCGATGCCGCCGCCGAGCTGGACACCCTGCTGGCGGCGGGCGCGTCGGTGAACATCTACATGTTCCACGGCGGGACGAACTTCGCCCTCACCAACGGCGCCAACGACAAGGGCCGGTACCTGCCGATCGTCACGTCCTACGACTACGACGCCCCGCTGGACGAAGCGGGCAACCCGACCCAGAAGTACCACGCGTTCCGCGAGGTCATCGCCCGCTACGCCCCGGTGCCGGACGAGGTGCCCGCGGCTGCGCCGGCTGCCCCGGTGTTCGAAATGGCGCTGCGGCCGGTCGGCGGCACGGTCGCAGGGGATGACGCGAGTGTGACGCGCGAGCACCCGGCGACGTTCGAGGACCTCGCACACCTGGGCGCGCTGCTGCGCTACGAAGCCGATCTCCCCGCGGAATTCACCGGCGGCATCCTGTCGTTCGAGGAGGTGCGCGACCAGGCCTGGGTGTCCGTCGACGGCGTGCGCATCGGCACCATCTCGCGGACGCGCCACGAGCGGGCGCTGCGGATTCCCGCCGGGCGCCGCGTGAGCGTGCTGGTCGAGGAGCAGGGGCGCGTCAACTACGACGTCCGCCTCGGCGAGCCGAAGGGGCTGATCGGCACCGCGATGCTCGGCAGCGCAGCGCTGACCGGTTGGACGGCGACGCCGATCGATCTGGCGGATGCGGCATCCGCCCCCGAGCTGGTCGTGCTCGAGGGCACGTTCACGCTCGAGGAGCCTGCCGACCTGTTCCTGGACACCGGCGGCTGGGGCAAGGGGTTCGTGTTCGTCGGCGACCTGCTGCTCGGCCGCTACTGGGCCAACGGGCCGCAGCGCACCCTGTACGTCCCCGCGCCCGCAACCCGCGCCGGCACGAACCGGATCCGCGTGATCGAGCTCGACCAGGTCCTCGATCCCACGGCCCGCTTCGTCGCCGCCCCCGCCCTGGGCCCGTCCGCCGAGTAGCCGGCCCGCCCAGCCCCACCCACCTGAACCGTGAGACCACAGCTGGTGGCCGAGACAGTGGGAAACAACCACGGTCTCGGCGACCAGGTGTGGTTTCAGCGGGAGGGGCGGCGGGCCAGGGCGGCGCCGGCGGCGCGGAGGTGGCGGGCTGGGTGGGCCAGCGATGACTCGGGGGTTCCGGCGAGGTCGGTGAGGGAGACGGATGCCGCGAAAGCGGCGGTGTCGGCGGTGATGCGGCCCGCGACGAGCGCGGTGGGCACCCCGGCAGCCGCGGCGAGCGCGGCGACGAACGTCGGCACCTTGCCGGCGGCGGACTGACCGTCGAACGAGCCCTCGCCGGTGACGACGAGGTCGGCGCCGGCCACCGCCTGGCGCAGTCCGATCAGCTCCGCCACTTCCGGCGCCCCGGGAACCAGCCGCGCACCCCAGGTGAGCAGGCCGAAGCCGGTGCCGCCGGCGGCCCCCGCTCCTGGCGTGGCGGGGTCGACCGGCACCAGGTGCGCCCAGCGGGCCAGCGCGGCGTCGGCGCGCACCACGCCGTCGGGATCCAGACCCTTCTGCGGGCCGAACACCGCCGCGGCGCCGCGGGACCCGAGAAGCGGATTGGTCACGTCGGTGAGCACCACCGCACCTCCCGGCGGCAGCGGCCGCAGGCCGGCGAGGTCGGTGGCGGCAAGCGCGTCCAGGCCGCGCGCTCCGGGGGCGACGTCGGCGCCGGAAGCGTCGGTGAAGCGGGCGCCGAGCGCGCGCAGCACGCCGATGCCACCGTCGGTGGAGGCACTGGATCCGATGCCCAGCACGAGCCGGGAGACGCCGTGATCGAGCGCGGCGGCGATGGCCTGCCCGAAGCCGGTGGTGTCGGCATCCCACGGCAGGCGGCGCGGTCCGAGCAACTCGATGCCGGAGGTGGATGCGAGTTCGACCACGCCGGTGCCGGCGGGGGCATCGGCAGTGGGCGGCAGCAGCAGCCACGACACCTCGACTTCGGCCGCGTCGGGCCCGGTCACCCGCACCGGCATCCGCACCGCGCCGTCGACGGCGGTGGCGAACGCGTCGAGCGTGCCCTCTCCCCCGTCCGCCATGGGACGCAGCACCATCGCGGCATCCGGCTCGACGTCGAGCCAGCCGTCGGCCAGCGCACGCGCGGCATCGGCCGCCCCGATCGACCCTTTGAAGCTGTCGAGGGCGACGACGATGTTCACGGGCGCGGCGGCGTGCTGTCGCGCAGGCGCACCTCGAGCCGCAGCGGCTGCGGCGTCCAATCGGGGTCCGTCGCAGCGCGGAAGGTCTCCAGGCCCACGTCGGCCAGCGGCACGGCCACGGTCGACAGCGCCGGGGTCACGTCGCGGCTGGTGGGGATGTCGTCGAAGCCGGCGAAGGCGATGTCGGTACCCGGTTCGCGACCCGCGTCCCGCACGGCGGACATGGCACCGATGGCCACGACGTCGCTGACCCCGAACACCACGGTGCCCGCCGCCACGCCGTCGGCGAGGGCCGCGGTCATCAGCTCTGCGCCCGATGCGCGGGAGAAATCGCCGCGGTACACCCGGGGAGTCCCGCCGCCACCCGCCGTGAAGCCTTCGGCGAATCCGGCGAGACGGCTGTCGCTGGTGATGACGCCTTCCGCCGCCGCCAGCGCGATCGCGCTGCGGTAGCCGCGCTCGGCCAGCGCCGCACCCAGAGCGCGGGCGCCGTCGCGGTTGTCGATCTTGACGGTGCGCACGCTGTCGGTGCCGACGCCCAGCGCCACGACGCGCCCGCCCGCCGCGGTCACGAGGTCCAGCTCGGCCAGCAGTTCCGGGGCGATCTCCGGTGCCGTCCGGGAGGCCGCGAGGATCACGCCGCGCGGCCGCTGACCTCGCAGCGCCCGCACCAGGCGCACCTCGCGTTCGGTGTCGCGCTCGGTGATGGCGACGGTGACGACCAGACCGGCCTCGTCGGCACCCTGCGCGACCCCCGAGGCGATCTCGCCGAAGTAGGGGTCGGCGATATCGGCCACCAGCAGCGCGATGATCGCGGAGGTGCCCCGTGCCGTCGCCTGCGCGGAGAGGTTCGCGGTGTACCCCAACCGCGTCGCGGCGGCCTGCACCCGCTCCCGGTAGGACTCTGCCACCTTGCGGTTCGAGCCGTTGAGCACCCGAGACGCGGTCGCCAGCGACACCCCGGCCTCCCGCGCGACGTCATGGAGCGTGGCGGAGCCGGACCGCAGGCGTTCGGTGGTCACGATCGCGATTCTAGGGGGACGGCCAGGTGCGGCGAGACCGCCCCGCCGAACGCCGCCGCGGTGCGCTGCACCGCCACGAGCGGGTCGGTGGCCCAGACGTCCTCGTTGAAGATCTCCACTTCGATGTCGCGGTCGTATCCGGTGGCCATGACCGCACGGGTCAGCGCCGCCAGATCGATGACCCCATCCCCGGGATAGTGGCGGCCCAGCAGCACGTCGGCCGGCAGCGGTGTCTTCCAATCGCACACCTGGTAGGTGGCGATGCGCCCCTCGGCGCCGGCGCGGGCGATGGATGCCGCAACGTCGGGGTCCCAGAAGATGTGGAAGGTATCGACGGTCGCCCCGACAACGGCGGGGTCGAAGTCCGCCGCGATGTCGAGCGCCTGGCCCAGGGTCGATACGACGCAGCGGTCGGTGGCGTACATCGGATGCAGCGGCTCGATCGCCAGGGTCACTCCCGCGGCCGCGGCGTACGGTACCAGCTCGCCGATCGCGTCGCGCACGCGCTCCCGGGCGCCCACGAGGTCGCGTGACCCCTCCGGCAGCCCCCCGGCGACCAGCACCAGGATCGCCGTGGACCCGGCCGCCCCCGCGGCGGCCAGCGTCGCGGCCTCATCGATCGCGACGCGGTTGTCATCGATCGACGCGCGGCGGGCGGGACCCTCCGGCATCGTGAAGAACCCGGCGCGGCAGTGCGTGGTGAACCGCAGCCCGGAGTCGGTGAGCATGCGTGCGGCCACCGCCAGCCCGACCTCCTGCACCGGCTCCCGCCACAGTCCGATCGCCGGCACGCCCGCCTCGGCGGTGACCCGCAGCGCCGTGGCGAGGTCGGCGTATTTGATCGTGGCCTGGTTGATCGACAAGCGGGGATCCACCGCGTTCATGCATCCACTCCGTTCAGGCGCAGCAGTCCGTGCCAGCGGGCGGCGGCCAGTTCCGGCTGCTCCAGCGCGGCGGCGGCGTTGGCAAGCTCCACGATGCGCGACAGATGAGGCAGGCTCCGCGCCGAGTGCAGGCCGCCGACCATCTGGAAGGCGCTCTGGTGGCCGTTGAGCCAGGCGAGGAAGGCGACGCCGGTCTTGTAATAGAAGGTCGGCGCGGCGAACACCTGCCGGCTGAGTTCCTCGGTGGGTCCGAGGATCTCCAGGTACCGGGCGGGGTCGCCGGCATCCAGCGCCTGGATCGCCGCCGAAGCCACCGGGGTGAGCGCGGCGAACGCGCCCAGCAGCGCATCGGAGTGCTGCCGCGGGCTCGCCGGGTCGCGATCGGGCTGGGCGGCGTCGGGCACGTCTCCGCCGCCGATGAGACCGACGTAGTTGAAGTCGTCCCCGGTGAACATGCGCACGCCCGCGGGCAGGCGCTCGCGCACCGACACCTCGGATGCGGCATCCAGCAGGCTCATCTTGACGCCTGAGACCTTGTCGACGTTCTCGCCGATGATCTCCAAGAGCACCTCGGATGCCGCGCGCCAGTCGGTCGACCCGAAGTAGGCGCTGAGCTGCGGGTCGAAGGCGGTGCCCAGCCAGTGCAGCACGACCGGGGTCGTCGCCGCCTGCAGCACCGCGCGGTACACGCGGCGGTAGTCGTCGGCTGATTCGGCGGCGCGGGCCAGATGCCGGCTGGCCATGAGCACGGGGCCGGCGCCCTGTTCCTCGGTGAAGTGCAGCTGCTCGAGGTAGGCGGCGATGATCTCGTCGATCGAGAGGGTCTCCGCCTCGATGTGGTCGGTGTTGACCCCGACGACGACCGAGCCGCCCTCTTCCCGGGCGACGGCGGCGGATCGGGCGATGAGCTCACGGGTGGCTGCGGCATCCAGCCCCATGTTGCGCTGCGCGGTGTCCATGGCATCTGCCACGCCCAGGCCCCAGGAGTACACCGAGCGGCGGAAATCCAGCGTGGCATCCCAGTCGATCTGCGCCGGCTGCCCCGGGGTGTTGTCCCCCCACGCGACCGGCACGACGTGCGCGGCGGCGTAGGCGACGCGGCTGCGGAGCGCCCCGGTGGGCTTGGCGTAGCCGGGCGCGTCCTTCAGCGCCGCGGCGGTGACGACGCCGTCGGCACCGAGCAGGGTCAGCGTCGTCACGGTGCCTCCAGCGTGAGGGCGGGCAGCGTCACCTTGCAGCCGTCGCGGCTGGAGCGCAGGCCCGCCTCGGCCAGCAGCACGCCGCGGGCGCCGGCGAGCAGGTCGAAGGCGTAGTCGGTGCCGGTGGCGTAGGAGATGAGGAACTCCTCCCACTGCTGCCGGAAGCCGTTCTGGAACACCTCGTTGACGGGGACGTCGGCCCAGTCGGCGTCGTAGTCGTGGTCGTCGGCGAGGTCGGGGTTCCACACCGGCTTGGGGGTGGCGTTGCGGTGCTGGATCTTCGCGCCGAACAGGCCCACGACGGCCGAGCCGTGCGTGCCGTCGACGTGGAACTCCACCAGCTCGTCGCGGTTGACCCGCACCGTCCAGCTGGAGTTGATCTGGGCGACGATCCCGCCGTCGAGCTCGAAGATGCCGTACGCGGCATCCTCAGCGGTGGCGGTGTAGTGCTCGCCCTTCTCGTCCCAGCGGTCGGCGATGTGCACGGCTGCCTGGGCGTAGACGGTCTTGATGGGGCCGAACAGGTTCTCCAGCACGTAGTTCCAGTGCGGGAACATGTCGACGATGATGCCGCCGCCGTCTTCGGTGCGGTAGTTCCAGCTCGGGCGCTGCGCGGGCTGCCAGTCACCCTCGAACACCCAGTAGCCGAACTCGCCGCGGACCGACAGGATGCGGCCGAAGAACCCGGAGTCGATCAGGCGCTTGAGCTTCTGCAGCCCCGGCAGGTACAGCTTGTCGTGCACGACCCCGGTCTTGACCCCGGCCTCGGCGGCGAGCTTGGCAAGCTCCAGCGCCTCATCCACCGACTCGGCGGTGGGCTTTTCGGTGTAGATGGTCTTGCCGGCGGCGATCGCCTTGCGCAGGGCACTGGCGCGGGCCTTGGTGACGAGGAAGTCGGCGTAGATCTCCCAGCGGGGATCAGCCAGAGCGGCATCCAGGTCGGTCGTGTAGTCCTCGATGCCGTGGCGGGCGGCCAGTTCGGCGAGCTTGGCCTCGCTGCGGCCCACGAGCAGCGGCTTGACGGTCACCTTCGAGCCGTCCGGCAGCTCGATGCCGCCCTGGTCGCGGATCGCGAGGATCGAGCGCACCAGGTGCTGGCGGTAGCCCATGCGCCCGGAGACGCCGTTCATGATGATCCCGATCTCGCGCACCTGCGGAGCGGATGCCGGGGCGGATGCGTCCAGGGTGATCGTCTCTGACACTGTGGTTTCCTTCTGCTCGGCGCTGCCCGAAATGTCGGTAAGCGCTTTCCGATTCTTCATCCTGACATCGGAAGACGCTTTCCGCAAGCCTTCCGCTGTTCGCTGCTGTCGTGAGGGTCGGAGATGGGCCGAGCGTAGGACGAAACCGGGTGGATCCGTCCTACGCTCGCCCCATTTCCTACGCTCGACACGCGACTGTGCCTACGCCAGCCGCACCGCGACCCAAGACACCGGCGGCAGCGCCACGGTGAGCGCGGCACCCTCCAGCGTCGTCTCGAGCGGCCGCACCCCCACCCGCTCCGGGTCGGCGAGTGTGTTCGCGGCGTACATGTCGTCCTCGTGCAGCAGGTGCGCCTCCACGACGGCGAGGTCGCGGCCGAACTCCGCCGCCATGCCCGACAGATCCAGCCGCAGGTCGGCTGCTTCGGTCAGCGACCGATTCACGACGAAGACGCTCACGCCGTCGTCGTCGACGGTCGCGACGGCGTTGACGTTCGCGACCTCGCCGAAGCGCTCGCTCGGGAACGTGCCGGCATCCACCGGCACCCGCACGACGCGGTCTCCGGCCAGGCGCGAAGTGATCGAGAACGGGAAGAACGTGGTCTGCCGCCACGCGATCCCGCCCGGCTCGGTCATGATGGGCGCGATGACGTTCACCAGCTGCGCCAGGGACGCCGATCGCACCCGGTCGGCGTGCTGCAGCAGCGTGATCATGAGGTCACCGAAGACGACGGCATCCAGCGCGCTGTACTGGTCTTCCAGAAGCCGCGGCGCGACCGGCCAGCCGGTCTCCTTCGGCTTGTCGTTCTGTCCCCCGTTGTCGTTGTGGAGGTACCAGACGTTCCACTCGTCGAAGGAGATCATGATGCGCTTGTCGCTCTTCTTGGTGGCAGCCACCGCGTCGGTGATCGCGCTGACCGCTTCGATGAACCGGGCCATGTCTACGCCGGAGGCGAGGAACTCCTGCGCGTTGCCGCCCATCTCCTGGTAATAGGAGTGGCAGGAGATGTAGTCCACATCGTCGAAGGCGTGCTCCAGCACCGTGCGCTCCCACGACCCGAACGTGGGCATTCCGCTGGCGGAGGAGCCGCACACGACCAGCTCGATGCCCGGATCGAGCATGCGCATCGCCTTGGCGGTGCGCGACGCGAGCTTGCCGTAGTCCTCGGCGTTGCGATGCCCGAGCTGCCAGGGGCCGTCCATCTCGTTGCCCAGGCACCACATGGTGACGGCGAAGGGATCGTGGCGTCCGTTGGCGGCGCGCCGGCGGGTCCAGTCTGTGTCGGCGTTCGCGTTGGCGTACTCGAGGAGGTCAAGGGCCTCCTGCGTGCCCCGCGTACCGAGGTTCACCGCGAGCATCAGATCGCTGCCGACCCGGTCGAGCCAGTCGGCGAACTCGTGCAGCCCGACCTCGTTGGTCTCGGTCGAGTGCCACGCCAGATCCAGGCGACGGGGGCGCTGGTCGCGGGGCCCGACGCCGTCCTCCCACCGGTAGCCGGAGACGAAGTTGCCGCCGGGATAGCGGATCGTGGAGACTCCGAGTTCGCGGACCAGCTCGATCACGTCGGTACGGAACCCGTCGGCATCCGCCGTGGCGTGCGCCGGTTCGTAGATGCCGTCGTAGATGTGGCGGCCGAGGTGCTCGACGAAGCCGCCGAACAGGCGGCGGTCGAGCCGAGCGGTCTCGAAGCGGGGGTCGACGGAGCCGTGGGCAGACATCACGAGGAGCGGTTTCCTTCCGGAGGGGTTTCAGGCACGCCCGCGACGGCGGGTGGGGACGGCGACGACGGCGAGCGCGGCGCAGCCGATGGCGGGGATGAACAGCGGCACGAGCACCCAGGTGACCACCACGACGAAACCGGCGGTGGCGACCAGGTAGGCAGCTCCCGCGATGTCTCCCGTGACCCGGCGCGGCACGGTGCGGATCGCCGCGAGCCAGCCGGTCTGCGGCGTCCAGGCGGCGGCCGCGGTCAGCAGCGTCAGCGCGACCACCGCCAGGCCCACCCAGCCGATGACTTCGATGACTGCCCCGCCGGGGAGGAACCCGGACCGCGCGAGGTCGATGTCCAGCAGCAGCACGAGGGCCGCCACCAGTGCGACCAGGCCGACCACGGCACCCGGCAGCAGCCCGCGCCGCACATCGCGCCAGAACAACTCCTGCCGGGAGTCCTCCGCCGCGGTGAAGCGGCGCAGGTGCCGGATGCCGGCAGCCAGCGCGACCGGGAGGGTGATCACCAGCACGCTCACCACCGTCACCAGGAGCCCGGTGAGCATCACCTCACCGAACAGCGCGAACCGGCCGGTGGCCCCCGGATACTGCGCCGGAGGCCGCTCCTGGGGTACCGGTCCGGCGCCGGAGATCTCGTCCCGGCGCGCGGCTTTCTGCTCGCGACGGCTCACGGCGGGGGTCATCACTAGCCCTTGAGCCCCTGGGTGGCCACGCCGTCGACCAGGAATCGCTGGAAGACGATGAAGAACAGCAGGATCGGGATGAGCGCGACGAACGACGCGGTCACCGTGGCGCCGTAGTCGCTTGAGGACGTCTGGTCGTTGTAGAGGCGCAGCGCGATGGGAAGCGGGTAGTTCTCGGGGCTGGTGAGGTACAGCAGCGGTCCCAGGAAGTCGTTCCAGGCCCAGATGAAGGCAAAGATCGCGCAGGTGATGAGCGCCGGCCTGATCAGCGGCAGCACGATCGACCAGAAGATGCGCAGGTGCCCCGCGCCGTCGATCTTCGCGGCCTCATCCATGTCACGCGGCATCTGCCGGATGAACTGCACGAGCAGGAAGACGAAGAACGCCTCGGTGGCGAGGAACTTCGGCAGCAGCAGCGGCCAGAACGTGTCGACCATGCCGAGGTTGTTGAACAGGATGTACTGGGGAATGATCACGACGTGGAACGGCAGCAGCAGCGTGCCGATCATCGCGGCGAAAAGGATGCTGAGGCCCCTGAACTGCAGGCGGGCGAACGCGTAGGCGGCGAGCGAGGAAGAGATCAGGGTGCCGATCACCGACACGGCGGCCAAGAGGAACGAGTTCCAGAAGAAGCGCCACATCGGCACTCCGGCGATGCCCTCCATCACCTTGATGTAGTTGTCGATCGTCGGGTTGTTGGGGATGAGGCCGGGGTTCTGGCCGAACTCCGCGTTCGGCTTGAACGTCGACATGAACAGCCACACGAGCGGATAGAGCACGATCGCGGTGATCGCCAGCAGCACGACGAACCAGATGACCGTCTGCCACGTCTTGCGCTTGATCCTGCGACGGGGGGTGGTCTTGCTGTCGGGGTCGACCTGGTTCTCGACCTGGATGAGCGCGTTCTCGGAGAACGAAGAAGTAGTCATCGGTTGTCTCCCGAGTAGTGGACCCAGTTCTTCTGGGTGCGGAAGAGGATCAGGGCGATGATCGCGACGACCACCAGCAGCACCCAGGCGATCGCGGCTGCGTAGCCCATGCGTCCGTCGGCGAAGCCCGTCTTGTAGAGGTAGACGGTGATGAAGTTGGTCATGCCGGCGGGTCCGCCGCTGCCGTTGGAGATGATGTAGGCCGAGCCGAAGACCTGGAAGGCGCCGATGAGGCCCAGCAGCAGGTTGAAGAAGATGACCGGCGACAGCATGGGCACCGTGACGGCGCGGAAGCGACGCCACGCGTTCGCCCCGTCCATCTCGGCCGCCTCATAGAGCTCCTTCGGGACCTGCTTGAGGCCGGCGAGGAAGATCACCATCGTGCCGCCGAACTGCCAGACCGCCAGCAGGATCATCATCGGCAGGATGAGGCTCGGCTGGCCGATCCAGCCGCCCAGGTCGATCCCGAAGACATTCAGGCCGTTGTCGACGGGACCGTCGGTGTTGAACATGGCGCGCCAGACGATCGCGACCGACACCGAAGCGCCGATCAGCGACGGGGCGTAGAAGGCGGAACGGAAGAACGCGGCGCCCTTGTCGCGGTAGTTCAGCAACATCGCCACGGCCAGTGACGCCAGCAGCGAGATCGGCGTGCCGATGAACACGTAGATGAGCGTGATCTGCGCCGACTGCATGAAGTTGGGGTCGTCCGTGAAAAGGCGGACGTAGTTGTCGAAGCCGATCCACTTGGGCGGCGAGAAGATGTTGTAGCTCGTGAACGACAGGTACAAGGAGTACGCCATCGGCAGCAGCGTCAGGCCGAAGAACCCGATGAGCCAGGGCACGAGGAACCCGTAGCCGGCGATGGTCTCCTTGCGGGCCCGCTGTCGCTGGCCCGGGCGGGACAGGTGCTCGGGTCGCTCCTTGCGCACGGTCCGCCGCCGGTCGGACGGCTCTTTCGTGACGATGACCCTGGTCGCAGTGGTGCTCACGGGTACTCCTGGTGTGATGAGGGAGTGTGCAGGTGGTGTCCGGGGCCCGGACGATGAGTCCGGGCCCCGGAAGCGGGTCATCCGTTGAGGACGATGTCCATCTCGCTGAAGAACTGCGCGACGGCCTCGTCAACCGTGATGGTGCCGAAGTTCAGCTCCGTGCCCAGCTGGCGGAACTTCTCCTCCAGCGTGCCGAAGCCGACGATCGGCACCGGCGGGGCGTCGCCCAGACGGTCGGCGATGGCAGCCTCGTGGTCGGCGACCTGCTGGCTCAGCGGGTCGAGCTCGGCTGCCTCAAGGGCGGTCTCCGAGGCGGGGAGACCACGGTTGGTGCCGAAGATCGCACCTGATTCGGGCGAGTTGATGAGGAAGTTGACCAGCGTGGCTGCTGCCTCGGGGTGATCGGACTTCGACGAGATCGCGTGCAGCATCGAGGGCTTCAGGTACAGATCCTTCGCGCCCTCCTCGGTCACCGGCGGCTCGAGCAGGTTCAGCTCGGTGTAGCCCTCTCCGAGGTTCGCGAGGTAGCCGGCACCGAAGTTGTCCCAGGTGAGCTCGGCGGCCTGCATGCCGGTGTCGAACGGCCCCAGCGGAACCAGTTCCTCGATGCGCTGCTGCGGGACGGCCACGCCGTCGCGCAGCGGAGCGCCCTCTTCCCAGAACTCGGTGAGGCGCTCCTCGTCGAAACCAGGCTCGCCCTCCTCGTTGAAGAGGTAGGAGTCCTCCGAGCGCAGCTGCAGTTCGAAGTTCTGGATGCGGCCGGTGTAGTCGCTGCCGCCGTAGAACTCGCCCCCGCCGGCCTCGGTGATCTCGGTCATCCATTCGGCGTAGTCGTCCCACGAGCCGCCGGCGAAGTCCTCGACGCCGACGCTTTCGAGCACCACCGGGTTGGTGAACAGGCCCCAGGCGTTGGTGGAGGTCGGGATCGCGTACGTGGCGTCGTTCACGACACCGATCGAGAGGATGTTCTCGGAGAGCGGCTCGGTCTCGATGATCTCGCCCAGGAACGGGTCGAGGTCCAGGAGCAGGTCGTTCTCGGCGTACTGGCGCAGGTACGAATAGTCGAACTGCATGACGTCGGGAAGACCGCCGCCGGCCGCCTCGGTCTGACGCTTCTCCCAGAACTCGGGGAAGCCCAGGAACGAGGCGTTGACGGTGATGTTGGGGTATTCCTCGTTGAACGCCGCGATGGCCTCGTTGTAGAGCTCGGCGCGCACGTCGTTGCCCCAGAACGCGAGGTCGAGGGTGACCTTTTCGTTCGGGTCGAATTCCTCGGCCGGCTCGGCGTCTCCGCCGCCTCCGGCGCAGCCGGCGAGGGCCAGGGCCGCGCCGGTTGCAAGGGCGACTGCAGTGATCGCCCGTTTGGTGCTGAACATCTTTGTCCTTTCCTGGAACGTCCGTGTCCGTGTTGCTTCCGCGGGACGTTCGTTGTCCGTGAGTGTGCGGTGCGCTCCCGATGCTGAGGTCGGGAAAGCGCTTGCCCGCAACCGTACTACGTGCTGAAACGTTTCGCAAGACATCCGGAAGACGCTTTCCAGCCCGGTTTCCGGGGGAGCCCCGCTAGACCACTGCGGTGATAAGTGTGCCATCCGTTACCCGCAGCAGGATGCGGTACACCGCGCACCGGCGGTCGTCGACGGTGTCATCCTCGAAGAGGTGCGCCGCGGTGCGCGCGGGGTGGCCGAAGTAGTAGAACCAGGAGTCGTCGCCGTCGCGCACGGCAGCGCCGTGGTGGCCGAACCCGGGTCCGGCGACCTCGCCGGCGCCGAGAATGACGGCATCCTCACCGCCCTGCCGTTCCCACGACACCGCGTCGGCGGACCGATACACGCCCATCCCCCGCCACTCGTCCACGATGAGCCACCACCAGCCGCCGAGCTCGAATGCACTCGGCCCCTCGTGCGGTCGCCCGCCGATGGCGGTGCCCTCGTCGCGCCAGGCGGCGAGGTCGTCGGAGACGGCGACCTTCGTCACGCTCTCAGCGGCTTCGTCCTTGTACCACAGGCGCCACCGGCCGTCGGGGGTGCGGGCGACGGCGGCGTCGATGACGCGGTCGCTGGCAAGCTCCAGTGGCCCCCGCCGCTCCCATCGGGCCAGGTCATCCGAGTTGTATTCCACGATCGTGCGGGCGTGACCCGGCCAGCGGTCGGGCACGCCGTCGATCTCGGTGAGGTACATGCGCCAGCGGTCCCCGTCGTGCACCACCTCGGGTGCCCAGTGGGTCACGGCTACCACAGCGGGCGGCGGGCCCGGCTCGAGCGCGAGGCCGGCGGCATCCGGCTCCAGCATGCCGGCGTACTGCCATGCCACCCCGTCGCGCGAGCGGGCGACGCCGATGCGGCTGCCGTGCACCCAGGCCACTCCCGGACCCGGATCGGAGTGGGTCGCCCGGCGCTGGGTGTAGAACATCCACCAGGTGCCCTCCGGCGCGATCACGACGGTCGGGTCGGTCGCCCCGTCGTACACCGGGTCGCGGTACAGCTCGGCGGAGGTCACCCGCCCACGCCGCGCATGTCGGCGACCGGGCTGGCGAACCCGCTGCGGTGCGTGGGGTGCACGGCAAGATCGGCCGGAGTGATCACGGCGCCGTCGGCGGCCGCGGAGGCGTAGATCGCCGCGACGAGCTCGAGCGACCGTGCCGGTGCGTCGGCAGTGGGCGGCAGCGGCGTGCCCGCGCGCAGCGCATCGAACACGTCGCGCAGCAGCGGCGCATGGTCGCTGCGTTCCTCGACGTCGGGCAACTGCCACGCCGCGGCGCGGTCCTCGAAACCAGGGGCGGGGGTGATCGCCCAGTTCTCGTGGCCGTGACCGTAGACGTGATCGACGGTGACGGTGGCCTGCTGCGTATCTATGCGGATGGAGCTGGTCTCGCGGGGCGACACGGCGCTGGTGACCACCTGCGCCACGACACCGTCGGCAAAGGTGACCGTCGCCGTGGAGGCATCCTCGGTCTGAGTCTCGCGGTCCAGGCGCCACAGCCGCGCCTGCACGCTGGTCCACTCTCCCAGCAGGAACGCCAGCAGGTCGAGCTGGTGGATGCCGTGACCGAGGGTCGTCCCACCGCCCTCGGTCTCCCACGAGCCTCGCCACGGCACCGCGAAGTAGGCGGCATCCCGGTACCAGAGCGTCTGGCACACCGCGATGAGGGGCCGGCCCAGCGCGCCCTCCTGCAGCAGTCGTCGCACGTGCGCGGCGGCGGTGCCGGTGCGCTGCTGGAACACGACGGCCAGTTGGCGGTCGGCGGTGACGGCGGCCCGGCGCATCTCATCGAGCTCGTCCAGCGACGGCGCCGGGGGCTTTTCCACCACGACGTGGGCGCCGGCGGCGAACGCGGCGAGCGTCTGGGCGTGATGGGCGGCCGGCGGCGTGCAGATCAGCACGACGTCGGGACGCTCGGCGGCGAGCATCCCCTCGAGAGTGTCGTGCACGGCGGGGCCGCCCCAGCGCTGGGCGAACGCCTCTGCGGCATCACGGCTGAGGTCGCTGACGGCGACGAGTTCGGCGTCGGGATAGGCGGCGACGGCGCGGGCGTGGAAGTGCGCGACGGAGCCGGTGCCGACGATCACGCAGCGAAGCGGGGTGGTCATGCGGGGTGCCTTCCGAGGGTCGGTGCGCCGGGGTCCGGCCGGGGTCCACCCTAGGAGGTTCGGACGGAAAGCGCTATCCGGGGTTAGCCTCGGGCCATGGACCCCCTTCTGCTCGTGCTGCTGGTCGCCGCCGTCACGTGCGCGGCGTGCTGGATCCTGTCCCTGATCACCAAGGACACCTCCTGGGTCGACCGGATCTGGTCGATCGTGCCGGTCGTGTACGTGTGGATCTTCACGATCGCGGCCATCCTGGCCGGGCGGGATGCGCTGCGGCTGATCGTCATGGCGCTGCTCGTGACGGCGTGGGGGGTACGACTGACCTTCAACTTCGCCCGCAAGGGCGGCTACTCCGGCATGGAGGACTACCGGTGGGCGATCCTGCGGCAGCGGATGACCCCCGCCCAGTTCCAGGTGTTCAATCTGCTGTTCATCGTGCTGTACCAAAACGCGCTGCTCGTGCTCATCACGCTGCCGGCACTGATCGCCTGGCAGCATCCGTCCCCCTTCACTGGGTGGGATGCCGCGCTGGCGGTGCTGTTCCTGGCGTTCCTGGTCGGCGAGTTCATCGCCGACCAGGAGCAGTGGGAGTTCCACCAGGCCAAGAAGCGCGCCGGCGGCACGCTGGAGCCCGGTTTCGTCACGACGGGCCTGTTCCGCGTGAGCCGGCATCCGAACTTCTTCTTCGAGCAGGCGCAGTGGTGGGCCTTCTATGGGATCGGCGCGGTCGCGGCCGTCTCGGCCGGGCTGGGCGTCTGGGGCGGCCTGGTCAATTGGACGATCGCGGGAGCGGCGCTGCTGAGCGTGCTGTTCATCGGATCGACGATCTTCACCGAGTCGATCAGCGCCGCCAAGTACCCCGCGTACGCCGACTATCAGCGGCGCACGTCGATGCTCGTGCCGTGGCCGCCGCGGCGGTCGGTGGCATCCGCGCGCACCTAACGCCGATCAGCCGGCCGGCCAGCGCCACGTCTGCAGCCGTCCGCACATGCCGTAGCCCCGCTCCCCAGGGGTGGCGTCGGCGCGCGCGACGGATGCCGCGGCCAGAGTGCCCGGTTCGCCCGCGGCCAGTGCCGCCAGCTGCGCGCGGGTGCGCTCGGTCTCCGCCGCGACGGTGGCCTCCCAGGTGGCGGTCCACCCCGCGACGCGGGACTGCACCAGCCGGGCGGCACGCGCGTGGAGGGCTGCCAACGCGGCCGGTCCCTCGGCGCGGACCGCAGCCAGCAGCTGCTCGTAGCCGTGAAGGGCAAGGTCGCGCCGCGCGCGGGCGGCGTCGGCGCGCCCCTCGCCTGCCGGCAGCGTGGCTGCCGCCGCGTAGGCGTCGGGGTCATCCAGCACGTCGGCGGGGAAGGTGAGCACCGCGTCGCCGGCTTCTGGCAGCCCGGCGTTGGACATCACGACCAGCAGCCGCAGGTCGCCGTCGTTGACCAGGCGGTGCACGGTGCCGGGCGAGAACCACACCACGTCGCCCGCGGCGAGCGCATGCTCCTCGGCGCCGCGCGAGGACAGCGTGTGGACGGCGCCGGACCCGCCGACGACGACGTACCCCTCGCTGGAGGCGGTGTGCAGGTGGGGCGAGCCGCCGCGGCACCCGTCTGCGGCTTCCCAGTCGTACACGGCCAGGTCGCTGAGGGCGACCCCGCCGGGAAACAGCGGCGCCGTCATGACCCGGCTCCGAGCAGGTCGCGCACCGCGGCGGCGAGCGCGGCGGCACGGTCGGCGTCGCCGTCGCCGATTCCCACCCCGTACCGGAACGTGACCGTCTCGCCCGCGCCGACGACGAGCTCCTCACTGAAGAAGGGTGCCGGGTTCAGGCAGGCGAACTCCTCGGAGCGGGCGAACCACTGCGGCGGGTGATGCGGATTGTCCGTGGCATCCACCATGACGATGAGCGATGCCGCGTCGACCTCGTCATGCCGGCCGGCGAAGCCCATCCACTCGTGCCGCTGCCCTCGTACGTCGCTGCCGGACCCGGTTCCGTCGGAGGTGACGAGCGTGCCGCCGGTGAACGAGCGGGGGCCGCGCCAGAACAGGCCGCCGTAGCCGGCATTGTCCCGGCCCTTCGTGGTGGGAGAGCCGATCGCGATGTCGGCATCCGACACGTTGGTCATGGTGGTCTGGAACGTCAGCGCCCAGGCGTCGTCGTCGAGGATGCGCGTGGTGATGGTGCGCCGCTCGGTGAACAGGCGGATGCCGGCTTCGGTGATCCACTCCAGGTCGTGCGCGAACGCCGCGACACCGTCGTCGCCGACTCCGCTGGCCTCGATCGCCCGGTGCGCCTGGGTGCCGTCGTTGGGAAGCTGCACGTAGAACTGGCCGTGCACGTAGGTCGGCCCACCCCAGAAGTTCTCCTCGCCCACGACCGGCAGCGACCACGCGATGCCCTTGTGCCACACGTGGTCATGCGGCCGGTACAGGCTCACGACGTGACCGGAGCGGGTGCGCAGCGGATGCAGGTAGGGCTTGGGGGATTCCAGTTGCGGCGAGTCAGGCACGTAGGTGTAGCGCAGCAGCTCGACGTCGCCGTCACGGACGGCGAACGCCGTGGCGTCGTCGTGGTCGATCTCCAGGGTCATCGTGTCGTCTCCAATGCGGGCTTGATCGGCGCCCAGGGGACGGCGCCGCCGTCCATCGAACGCAGGAACGGGTCGTCGCCGGCGATCTCGCCGGCCCGCACCGGCACACCGCGGAACGCCGAGGCGTAGGTGGCGGCGGCCAGCTCCAGGGTGCGGCGGGCGTCGTCGGCATCCACCCCGGGGGCTGCGCCGATCTCGAGTGCGTCGACGATCGCGGCGAGCTGGCTGGCGTGGCTGCTGATCGGCTCGGCGGGATCCTGCGTCCACTGCTCGGCGAGGTGCTCGTGGCCGGGCGCGGGGGTGAAGGTCCAGTCGGCGTCGGTGTAGCCGTAGAGGTGCTCGACCTCGACGGTGGCGTATTCGAAGTCGAAGCGCAGCCGGGAGGTCTCCCGCGGCGACACGATCGAGTTGACCACGGTGGCCAGGGCTCCGTTCTCGAACTCGACGAGCGCCATCGACACGTCCTCGGTGTCGGTGGGCAACGCCTGACGCGCGGCGAACGCGGTCAGCCGCGCCCAGGGTCCCAGCACCGCCAGCAGCAGATCGAACTGGTGGATGCCGTGACCCATCGTCGGCCCGCCGCCTTCGATCTGCCAGCGCCCGCGCCAGGGCAGGTCGAAGTAATCGGGGGTGCGGTGCCACAGCGTTTCGCACGTGGCCACGAGCGGCCTTCCCAGCGCACCCTCTGCGGCCAGTGCCTGCAGCCGACGGGCGGCCCCGCCGAATCGGTGCTGGAAGACGGTGAGGGCGGGCACCCCGGTCTCCCGCGACACGGCGACGAGTTCGTCCATCTCGGCCAGGCTCAGCGCCGTCGGCTTCTCGATCAGAGCGGGCACGCCGGCGCGCAGCGCCGCGATCGCCAGCGGCACGTGCGTCTGCGGCGGCGTGCAGATGTGCACGAGGTCGAGGGGCTCGGCGGCCAGCAGCGCAGCGGCATCCGGGTACACCGCCACCGCACCGAACCGTTCGGCGAACGCCGCCGCACGGTCGGCGTCGACGTCGACGACGGCGGCCAGGGTGATGCGCGGCGCGAGGTCGGCGAGCGCCTGGGCGTGCGCATGCGCGATCGCCCCGGTGCCGATGATGGCGGCCCGCAGGGGCCGGTGTGCGGTAGCGGCATCCGTCATGGTGCTCCTTTGCATTCGATGGTCGCTGATCGTCTTTGGCTCAGCCGAGTCCGGCCTGGCTGAGGTGCAACCGCGCATAGCGGCCGTCCGCCGCGACCAGTTCGTCGTGGGTACCCAGCTCCACGATGCGGCCGTGCTCGAGCACGACGATGCAATCAGCCTGACGCACGGTCGAGAGGCGATGGGCGACGACGAGCGTCGTGCGCCCGGTCATCAGGCGCCCGAGTGCCTCTTTGACGAGCTCTTCGGCCTCGGGGTCCAGGGCACTGGTCGCCTCGTCCAGCAGCAGGATGCGGGGGTTGCGCACGAGGGCACGTGCGATGGCCAGGCGCTGCCGCTGCCCGCCCGACAGGCGCGCGCCGCGTTCGCCGACGACGGTGTCCCAGCCGCGCGGCTGCGCCTGCACGAACTCCCACGCGTTGGCGTCGCGCAGCGCCTGCTCGATGCGCTCGTCGGTCACATCCGGCAGGCCGTAGGCGACGTTCTCCCGCACGGTCCCCTCGAACAGGACCGATTCCTGAGGCACGACCGATACCGCGCGGCGGACCGTCCGCAGGTCGAGCTGCTGCATGTCGGCGCCGTCGAGCAGGATCCGCCCGCCGGTGGGACGGAGGAACCCGAGCACGAGGTTCAGCAGGGTTGATTTGCCCGACCCGGACGAGCCGACGAAGGCGAACGTGCGCCCCGTCGGGATGTGCAGGTCGATCTCGTGCAGCGCGTCGTCCTCGGCGCCGGGGTACCGGTGCGAGGCGCTCTCGAGCACGATGTCGCCGGTCACGCTCGACACCGCCCGCTTGCCCTCGTTCAGCTCGAGGTCCGGCTCCTGCAGCACCTCGGCGATCGAGCGCACCGACTCCAGGCCGCGCGCTCCCACCGGGATGAGCATGAGCAGCTGGGTCAGGCCCTGCGTGAGAAGGGTGAAGTAGGTCGACAGCAGCACGACTTCGCCGGGTGAGATCGGCAGGATGCCGGTGAGCGAGAACACGGCCGCCAGAACGAGGCATCCGACCGCCAGCAATTGCATCGCCACCCAGGAGATGGAAGCGACATGCCCATTGAGCATGTCCAGGTGCAGGCCCGCCCGCCGCACGCCCTCGGCGCCGTGGCTGACGCGGGTGACGGCGGTCTCTTCGAGGCCGTGCGCGCGGGTGACCGGGATGAGCGAGGCCATCTCACCCACCCGCGCGGAAAGCGTTTCGACCTCGCGGCGGAACACCTCGTTGCGACTGCGGGAACGGTTGCGCATGCCGTAGCGGATGCCGATGGCGATCGGCACCGCCAGGGCGTAGACGGGGAGGAACTGCGGCACCGCGATGGCCGTCATGGCGATCGCGCCGATCATGACCATGGTGGCCGACAGCAGCGGGTGGGTGACCTGCTGCAGCATGAGCTCGACATTCTCGACGTCGCGGACGACCTTGGTCTGCACGATGGAGGAGCTCACGCGCGTGTGGTAACCGATCGACAGGCTCTGCAACCGGGCGGCGAGCGCGTTGCGCAGGTCGGCGCCGGTGTCGCGGACCACGGTCATGAAGCTGCGGGTGTAGAGGATGTGGTTCGGGTAGTTCTGCAGCAGCAGCACGACCGCCAGCGCGAACCACCACAACACCGCGGTGACTTCTCCGCCGCCGGCGACGATGTCGATGATGGCCGCGGTGATCACCGGGAGGAACCACAGCGGGATCTCCTTCAGCGCGAATGCGAACACCGCCAGCGCCATGCGCCCGGGCCGCCGGGCGAGCAGGCGCAGCACCGACCGGACCGGGTGAGCGCCGTCGATGAGGTCCAGTGAGCTGGAAAGCGGTTTCCGTGGCACGATGTCCATGGTACTGACGCGGGGGCGATAGCGGTGGCCCCTTGTGACACGCTCGGAGGCACACCATGATCTACCACCTCGCGGGCGACTCGACGGTCGCACCCATGAAACCGGGCGAGGAGCCCCTGGCCGGCTGGGGCGAGGCCCTCGGCGCCGTCATGGCCGCCCGGGTGCGCAACCTCGCCTTCGGCGGCGCGACGACGCAGTCGTTCATCGCCTCGGGGGCTTGGCGGGCGCTCGTGGCAGAAGTCGCGGCGGGTGACACGGTGGTGATCCAGTTCGGGCACAACGACCAGAAGGATGCGGAGCTGGCCTCGCGCGGCGGGTACACCGAGCGTCTCCGCGGGTTCGTGACCGAGGTGCGCGCGCTGGATGCGACGGCGGTCCTGTGCACGCCGTGCGAGCGGCGTTGGTTCGATGAGGCCGGGCGGGTGACGCCGACGCACGGCGACTACCCCAACGCCGTGCGCGATCTCGCCGTCGAGCTCGGTGCGCCGCTGATCGATCTGACCGCCTTCACCACGTGGCTGTACGAGGACCTCGGCGCCGCGGCATCCACTCGGCTGCTGTCGCATTATGCGCCGGGCGAGACCGCCGCGTGGCCTGAGGGGCTCACCGACGACACGCACTTCCGCGTGGAGGGGGCGCGGCGGATCGCGGCGTTCGTCGCGCGCTCGCTGCGGGCCATCGAGCGCCGCGATGGCGACCGACCCGCGCGCGGCTCGCAGTTGGTCAGCTGACCTCTGCCGCGGTGCGGATGCTCCCCCGGGCGCGGGTCGGAGTCAGGGGAACGGGAGCGGGGCGGGGCGGCGGAGCCCGGCGTGCGTCACGGCGGGCCAGCGCGGGTCGGCGGTGAGCACCTCGACGCCGCCGGCGGTGACCAGCACGGTGTCCTCGACCTTCGCGCCCGGGGCGCTGGGGTTCCACGCGAAGGCGTGGTGCGCCACGATCTCGTCCGTCGTGATCGCCGTCGCCCGCGGGTCGCGCCCGGCATAGCCGGTGGGCCCGCCCTGGTGGTGCCGCTGCCACTCGTCGGCGCCGAATCCGTGGGCGCCGTACGCCGCGCACCCCGCGGCGAACGCGTCGGCCAGCGTCGCACCGGGCCGGGTGGCGGCGAAGAAGTCCGCCTCCACTGCGAGGATCCGCTCGTCGTCCGCTCCCGCAGCGCCGACCCAGCGGGTCGCATTCGCGATGAGCCCGTGCCGCCGGCCGCAGACCACGAGCATCGCGCGGTCGCCGAGCGCAGCGCCGGTGGGGAGTGGATGCCGGTGCGGCAGCCGAGCCCGCCCGGCCACGAGCACCACGAGCGGGTCGATGCCGCGTTCGACGAGCCCGGCGGCCAGCGCGGCGGCCGCGAGCCGCTCGGTGTGCCGCGGGGACAGCTGCGCCGCGACATCCGTCAACGCCTGCGCCACCTCCCGCCCCAGCGCCCGGTAGCGGTCGCGTTCGGCCGGCAGCAGGCTCGCCCGGGCGGCGCGCAGCGCGGCCGCGACCTGGCTCTCGGCCGTCGCGGCGCCGACGGCGGCCGCGGCTTCGGCGGGCGGCGTCTGCCAGGGCACCGGCACCACGCGGGCGGCGTCGGCGGGGAGCAGATCCTCCGCGACGAGCCGGTCGGCCTCGTTGGCGGCGACGAACAGAGTGTCGCCTGCTTCGTCGACGCGCACGGCGAGCACGGGCGGGCCGGCGAGCGAGACGTGGGTGCGCACCCCGTCGAGGTACCACGACACTGCTTCGTGCGACGTGAGCAGGAGCGGCGCCCCACCGGCATCCGCCCTGACGCGCGCGAGGCGCTGCTGTTTGCGTTCGCGATCGGGGGTGGACGGCATGGTCACCTCGCGGCTCGGGCGGCCGGGACCGCTGGAAAACGATTTCTCGCCATAGTATGGCCCCGAGGGCCCGCCTCGGAAGGAAGGCCGCGCATGGCGAAGTCACCCGGGAAGTCGACCATCACCGACGTCGCCCGCCACGCCGGGGTATCGCTGTCGACGGTGTCCCGCGTGATGAACGGCAACGCGACCGTCGACGCCGACCTCGCCGAGCGGGTGCGCTCCGCCGCGGTGGCGCTCGGCTACACCGCCAGTCCACTGGCGCGCAGCCTCGTGCTCGGACGCACCCAGACCATCGCCGTGGTCGTACCGGATCTGACCAACCCGACGTTCCAGGCGATCCTGCGCGGACTCAGCCGCAGCGCCGCCGCCGACGGCTACCACGTGCTCATCGCCGACTCGGCCGAGCAGGTCGACGAGGAGCGGGTGCTGGCGACCGAAACGCGTCGGCGCACCGACGGCGTCGTACTGTGCGCGCCGCGCATGAGCGACGAGGACCTGTCGGCACTGCTGCCCGCCCTGTCCCCCGCCGTCGTGGTCAACCGCCCGCCGCAGGACGGTTCCCCCGTCGTCGCGGCGGATTACCGCACCGCGTTCGGCGAGCTGATCGAGCACCTCTACGGCCTCGGCCATCGCCGGCTGGCGTACCTGGCCGGCTTGGCGCGCAGCGCGTCCAACGCCGAGCGGCTGGCGGCCATCGCCGACGCCCGCGCCGCACACCCCGATCTGCAGATCGCCGAACTGCGCGGCGGCGTCGACTTCGCCAGCGGCGCCGCTGCGGCAGGCGAAGTACTGGCCAGCGGGGCCACCGGCGTGCTCGCCTTCAACGACCTGGTGGCGATGGGGGTGCTCTCCGCGCTGGCCGAGCGCGGCATCGGAGTTCCCCACGACATCTCGGTGACCGGGTTCGACGACATCCCGTTCGCGCAGTACACCACGCCGCCACTGACGACGGCGGCCGTCCCGTCGGCCGAGCTGGGCGCGCGGGCGTGGACGGCGTTGCACGCGCAGTTGACCGGCGGACAGGCGGATGCCGCGGTGTCGCTGACCCCGCGGCTGATCGCCCGCGCCAGCACCGGGCCGGCGGCCGCGGCCCCCACCGCCGGCTGACGGCATCCTGTTGCCCGCTCACCCCGCGTGCTATCGTCAGAAAACGTTTCCTGAAAGCGTTTCCTGACATGAGGTCCCGATGACGATGACCCGCTACGCGCTCCTGGGCGCCGGCCACCGTTCGCAGATGTACATCGATGCGATCACCGGCGACTACGCCGACCGCGCCGAGCTGGTCGCCATCAGCGAGCCCAATCCGGTGCGGGCGGCCTACGCCGCCGACCACGCCGTCGCGGCCGGTGCCGCCGCCCCGAGCGTGTGGACGCCGGACCGGCTCGAGGAGATGATCGCCGGCGAGCGCGTCGACCGCGTCATCATCTGCGCCCGCGACGATCTGCACGCCGAACTCATCGTGCGGTCGCTGGACGCCGGCGCCGACGTGGTGGTGGAAAAGCCGCTCACGATCGACGCCGACAGCGCCGCCGCGATCGAGGATGCCGTCGCGCGCACCGGTCGCAGCGTCGTGCTGACGTTCAACTACCGGTATTCGCCGCGCAACAGTGCGCTGCGCCAGGTCATCCAGGACGGGCTCATCGGCGAGGTCACCTCTATCGACTTCTCCTGGATGCTCGACACCAAGCACGGCGCCGACTACTTCCGCCGCTGGCACCGCGAGAAGGTGCACTCCGGAGGGCTGCTGGTCCACAAGTCCAGTCACCACTTCGACCTGGTCAACTGGTGGCTGCGGCAGGAGCCGCGCCGCGTCTTCGCCTCCGGCGGTCTGCGCTTCTACGGAGCGGACAACGCCGCCGCGCGTGGCCTCGGCGTCCGCCCGGACCGGGGCACCCATGAGGGCGAGCACGACGCGTTCGAACTCGACCTGCGCGACGATCCGCGACTGAAGGCGCTGTATCTGGATGCCGAGGGGCACGACGGTTACCTGCGCGACCGCGACGTGTTCGGCGAGGGCATCACGATCGAGGACAACCTCGCCCTCATCGTGGACTACTCCGGCGGCGCGACGCTGTCGTACTCGCTCAACGCCCACGCCCCCTGGGAGGGCTACCGCGTCGCGGTCAACGGCACGCTCGGCCGCGCCGAACTCGAGGTGATCGAACGGGGCGCCGTGCTCGTCGACGAGGGTCTGCACCCGGTGCTCGACCCGAGCGCAACGGATGCCGGGAGCGCTGCGAGCCTGCGCCCGCAGGGCGAGCGCCTGCTCGTGCAGCGGCACTGGGAAGAGGCGGTGGAGGTGCCCATTCACAGTGGCGCCGGGGGACACGGCGGCGGCGACGCCCTGCTGCTGTCCGACGTGTTCGTCGGACCGGCGGACGATCCTCTGGGCCGCCCCGCTGACTGGAGCGACGGGGTGCGCTCGATCGCCGTCGGCATCGCCGGCAATCGGTCCCTCGAGACCGGGCTGCCGGTGCGGGTCGACCAGCTCGGCATCCGGCTGCTGACCCAGGAGCGCCCATGAGCCGCATCGTCGTCACCGGCGGCGCCGGGCGCTTGGGCCGCACCCTGTCGGTCGGACTCGCCGCCGCCGGCCACGACGTGCTGTCGCTGGACCGCGCCGCGTCGCCGGATCTCGCTCGGGCCGGCATCGAACAGCGTGCGATCGACCTGCGTGACGCGGCTGCCACCCGCGACGCCCTGACCGGCGCCCGCGCCGATGCGGTCGTGCACCTGGCAGCGATCGCGGTGCCCTTCAGTGCGCCGGAAGAGGTCATCATGCAGACCAACGCGGCGCTGGCGGTGTCGGTGCTGGGTGGCGCGGTGGCGGCCGGGATTGCGAAGATCGTCGCCGCCTCCAGCCCCACGGTGCTCGGGTACGGGTCTCCCACGGGGTGGCTGCCGGACCGGTTCCCGCTGGACGAAGACACCCCGCCCCGGCCCTGGAACGCGTACGCGCTGTCGAAGCTGCTGATCGAGCAGACCCTCGGCATGCTGCAGCGTCAGACCGGCGACGCGGTGCGTTTCGCCGCGTTCCGCCCCTGCTACGTCCTGGCACCCGAGGAGTGGGCGGGGGCGATCACCCAGCAGGGCCACACGGTACGCGAGCGCCTGGACGACCCGGCACTGTCGGCGCCGGCGGTGTTCAACTACGTCGATGCGCGCGACGTCGCCCGGTTCGTCGACACGCTGCTGGCGGCACTGGGCGACATCCCCAACGGCGAGACGTTCTTCGTCGCCGCTGACGACGCGCTGGCCCGGCGGCCGCTGGCCGAGCTCGTCCCGCAGTTCTACCCCGGCACCGAATCAAGCGCCGCCGTGCTCACCGGCACGGCCTCGGCGTTCTCCAACGCCAAGGCGCGGCGCCTGCTGGGCTGGCGACCCCAGCACGACTGGCGCAGCGAACTTGCCGCGGCCGCGGCTGCGACCCCCGGCTCCGCCGGTTCCCCCGGCTCCCGAAAGGACGTTCCCGCATGAACTTCGACGGCATCCTCTTCTTCCCCGTCACCCCCTTCGACGCGGCGGGGCGGATCGACGCCGACCTGCTCGCCGCACACATCACGACGGGACTCTCGCATGCCCCCGGCGGCATCTTCCCCGCCTGCGGCACAGGCGAGTTCCACGCGCTGAGCGCTTCCGAGGCGGCGACGGTGGTCGGCACCGCGGTCGCCGCGATCGACGGCGCGGTCCCCGTCGTCGCCGGCACCGGCGGTCCGCTCGGGCACGCCGTCGACGTCGCCCGACGGGCAGCGGATGCCGGTGCCGACGCACTCCTTGTGCTGCCGCCGTATCTCGTGGGTGGTCCGCAGGCGGGACTGGTCGCCTACGTCGAGGCGGTGGCCGCGGCATCCGATCTGCCCGTCATCGTCTACCACCGCGGCAACGCGCAGTTCACCCCCGAATCGATGCGGCGCCTCGCGCAGAACCCGAAGGTCGTCGGCTTCAAGGACGGTGTCGGCGACGTCGGCGCGGCGCAGCTGATCGTGCGCGCGATCGCCGAAACGGGGCGCGATGACTTCGCCTTCTTCAACGGGCTGCTCACCGCCGAGCTCACCCAGGCGGCGTATCGCGGCATCGGCATTCCGCTGTACTCGTCCGCCGCGTTCGCGATGATCCCCGAGGTCGCGAACGCGTATTACCGCGCGTACCGTGACGGCGATGAGCCGCGGCGCCTGGCGCTGCTGGACGGCTTCTACGCGCCGCTGGTCGCGCTGCGCGACGAGACCCCCGGGTTCGGCGTCTCGCTCATCAAGGCGGGACTGCGCCTCGGCGGGCTGCCGGTCGGCAGCGTCCGCGCCCCGCTCGTGGACCCGACGCCGGCGCAGGAGGCGCGGCTGGCCGAGATCCTCCACTCCGGGCGGGCGCTGCTGTGACCACGGTCGCCTCACTCGACGCGCGCCTCGTGCGCGTGCCGCTGGCACGCCCGTGGGGAGCGGACGTCACCAGCGTCGGCGTGATCGCGACGCACCTGGTGCGCTCCGACGGCGCCGAGGGGTGGGGCTTCTCGTGGACACCGCAGATCGGCGCGGAGGCGGTGCTGGCGCTGCTGCAGCACGACATCGCGGCCGCCGCGGTGGGCCGGACCGCCGAGCCGGGCGCGGTGTGGCAGGCCATGTGGGAGCACCTGCATGAAGCCGGCGGTGGCGGGATCACCACGATCGCCCTCGCCGGGCTCGATCTTGCACTGTGGGATGCCGCGGCGCGCGCAGCCGGAGGGACGGTGACCGACCTGCTGGGTCGGCAGCGCTCGTCGGCGGCCGCCTACGGCAGCGGCGTCAATCTCCACTACCCGCTGGAAGAGCTCGTTACGCAGGCCGAGCGGTGGGTGGCATCCGGATTCGACGCCGTGAAGGTGAAGGTAGGCAAGCCCGAGGTCGCCGAGGACCTGGAGCGTCTCCGCGCGGTACGGGACGTCATCGGGCCCGACCGCGCGCTGATGATCGACGCCAACCAGCGGTGGGACCTCGATCGGGCCACCCGGTCGTTGGAGGTGCTGGCGGAGGTGGGTCCGGCGTGGATCGAGGAGCCGCTGCGCGCCGACGACCTCGCCGGGCACGCCGAGCTCGCCCGTCGCCTGACCGCCACGTCGCGGCTGCCGATCGCCGTCGGCGAGAACCTGCACACCGAGTACCGGTTCGCCGATTTCCTTGCTGCCGGAGCCGCGCAGATCGTGCAGCCCAACGTCGTGCGCGTCGGCGGCATCACGCCGTTCCTGCGCATCGCCGAGCTCGCCGCGCGGCACGCAGCGCCGCTGCATCCGCACCTGCTGCCGGAGCTGTCCGGACAGCTCGCACTGTGCCTGCCGGATGTCGCCGGCGTGGCAGAACCACTGGTCGAGGACGTCGAGGAGGCCGGTTTCGGCAGCCTCGGCGCGCTCATCGACCCCTCCCCCGTCGCGATCGCCGCCGGGCGCGTGCGCGAGGTGCCCCACGCGGGCCTCGGGCTGCGCTTTCGGTGACCGCTGTTCCCTGTCGAAAGGACCCGTCATGACCACCACCGCCGAACAGCTCGACGAGATCGCCGCCGCCGCCGCTGCCGCAGCGCCGGTGTGGCGCACCTCGTCGGCACCCGACCGCGCCGGATGGCTGCGCGCGCTCGCCGACGCGCTGGACAGCGCCGCCGACGAACTCGTGCCGATCGCCGACCGCGAGACGCGGCTGGGCGAAACCCGCCTGCGCGGCGAGGTCGGGCGCACCACGGGCCAGCTGCGGCTGTTCGCTTCTGTCGTAGAGGAGGGCTCGTACTTGGAGCTGATCGTCGACGACGCGGATGCCGCGGCCACCCCGCCGCGACCGGAACTGCGCCGCATGCTCACCGGGGTCGGGCCGGTCGCGGTGTTCTCGGCGTCAAACTTCCCGTTCGCGTTCTCGGTGGCAGGCGGCGACACCGCCTCCGCCCTCGCGGCGGGCAACCCCGTGATCGTGAAGGCGCACTCCGGGCACCCGGAGCTGTCGCGGCGCACCGCCGAGATCGCGGCCGCGGCGCTGGAGGCCGCCGGCGCGCCGGCCGGGTCGCTCGCGCTCGTGGAGGGGCGGGAGGCCGGGAACGCGCTGGTGCGGCATCCGGTCGTCCGCGCTGCCGGCTTCACCGGCTCGGTCGCCGGCGGGCGCGCGCTGTTCGACCTGGCCGGCGCCCGACCCGACCCGATCCCGTTCTACGGGGAGCTGGGCAGCGTCAATCCCGTCGTGATCACTCCCGCCGCCGTCGCCACGCGCGGCGCGCAGCTGGCGACCGGGCTGGCAGGATCGTTCACCCTCGGCGTCGGCCAGTTCTGCACCAAGCCCGGTGTGGTGTTCGTGCCGCGGGGAGCGGGATTCGAGGCGGCTGTCGCCGCTGCGGTCGTCGGCGCGGCGGGCGGGCCCCTGCTCACCGACCGCATCACCGAGGCGTTCCCGGCGGGCATCGACGCGCTCACCGCCGATGGGTCGGTCGAGGTCGTCGCCCGCGGTGCCGAGACCCCCGACGGAGCACGGCCGATCGTGCTGGCGACGGATGCCGCCGCCGTCGCCGACCGCCCCGAGACGCTGCTGGAGGAGTGCTTCGGGCCGGTGACGCTGCTGGTGCGCTACGACGGCGACGACGACCTGCACCGTGCGCTGCGCGCCGTGCCGGGAAGCCTCACCGCGACGCTGCACGCCGAGGAGGGCGACGACGTCGCCGAGACGCTCGCGCTGTTGCAGGATCGCGCCGGGCGGGTGCTCTTCGCGGGGTGGCCGACCGGGGTCGCCGTCACGTGGTCGCAGCAGCACGGCGGACCGTGGCCTGCCACGACGTCGCTGCACACGTCGGTCGGTGCGACCGCCATCCGGCGGTTCCTGCGGCCGATCGCGTTCCAGGACGCCCCGGAGCGCCTGCTGCCGCCGGTGCTGCGCGACGAGGCGCTCGCGCGGCTGCCACACCGTCGCAACGGCGTGCTGACAGTGCCGTAGCCGGCATCCGGACGACCGCTGACCCGGTTCTTCCTGAATTGTGCGCCGGCGCCGCCGGGCCCCCGGACAGGAAAGCGCTTGCCGGGTAAACTGGGCTCATGACCTCCCGCTTCCAGATCGGCGAGACCGACTTCCTGCTCGACGGCGAGCCGCACCGGATCATCTCCGGCGCGATGCATTACCCGCGCGTGCACCCTGACCTGTGGCGCGACCGGCTGCGCAAGGCGAAGCTCATGGGGCTGAACGCCATCGAGACCTATGTCTTCTGGAACGCACACGAACCCGTCCCGGGTCAGTGGGATGCCAGCGGCGCGCTGGACCTCGGCCGGTTCCTCGACCTCATCGCCGAGGAGGGCATGCACGCGATCGTGCGTCCCGGGCCCTACGTCTGCGCCGAGTGGCACAACGGCGGCCTGCCCACCTGGCTCACCGCCGACACCGAGATGACGCTGCGCAGCTCCGACCCGACCTACCTCGCGGCGGTGACGAGCTATCTCGACCGGGTCAACGCGATCGTCGCACCCCGGCAGATCGATCAGGGCGGCAGCGTCATCCTGGTGCAGATCGAGAACGAGTACGGCGCCTACGGCTCCGACAAGGCGTATCTGGCCGAGCTCATCCGGGTGACCCGGGCGGCGGGCATCACGGTGCCGCTGACCCAGGTGGACCAGCCGATCCCCCACATGCTCACCGGCGGCGCGCACGAGGGCCTGCACAAGACCGGGTCGTTCGGCGCCCGCATCTCCGAGCGCCTCACCACGCTCCGCGAACATCAGCCGACAGGTCCGCTGATGTGCATGGAGTTCTGGTGCGGCTGGTTCGACCACTGGGGCGAGAAGCACCACACCACGACGTTCGCCGACTCGGCCCGCGACCTCGATGAGCTGCTCACCTCGGGTGCATCGGTGAACATCTACATGGTGCACGGCGGCACGAACTTCGGCCTCACCAACGGCGCGAACGACTCCGGGCGGTACCTCCCGATGGTCACCTCTTACGACTACGACTCCCCCATCTCCGAATCCGGCGACATCACCGAGAAGTTCCGCGCGTTCCGTGACGTGATCGCCAAGCACGCCCCCGTGCCGGACGAGCCACTCCCCGAGCCCGTCGACGCGCCGGTACTGTCCGTGCCACTGGAGTCCGTCGGCGACCCGCTGCCCCTCGTCGCCATCGACCGCGGCACGTTCGCCACCCCGCCCACGCTCGACGAGCTGGGCCCGCAGCTGGTGCTGGCCGAGTACGCGGCGGCCATCGACACCGACCGCACCCGCGTGCTCGAGGCCGACGTGCGCGACTACGCCTGGGTGTCGGTCGACGACCGGCCCACCGGCATCCTGCAGCGCACGATCGGCGACCTGGCCCTGCCTGTTCCTGCCGGCAGTGAGCTGCGGATGCTCGTGGAGGAGACCGGCCGGGTCAACTACGACACCAAGATCGGCGAGCCCAAGGGGATCGTCGGCGACGTGCGCCTGGATGGCGAGCCGATCGCCGGCCTGTGGCACGTACGCACATTCGATGTCCCCGCTCTCGCGCAGGCGGTCGCGGATGCCGCGCCCGGCGGCACACTCGCGGGCGGCCGCGCCGCGGGGCCGGTGGGCTTGCGAGGGTCCTTCGAGCTCGCGGCATCCGCAGATCTCTTCCTCGACACCGCCGGCTGGGGCAAGGGCTACGCCTGGGTCAACGGGTTCTTCCTCGGCCGCTACTGGCGCCGCGGCCCGCAGCGCACGCTCTACGTGCCCGGCCCCGTCACCCGCGCCGGCCGCAACGACCTCGTCATCGTCGAACTCGAGACGCTCACCGATGCGACGGCGCGCTTCGTCGCCCGTCCCAACTTGGGACACGAGGTGGAGTAGCCGCGCCGAGCCATCCGGCAGGATGGATACATGTCTTGGCTTGTCACCGGCGGTGCCGGTTATATCGGTGCCCACGTCGTCCGCGCACTCGCTTCGGCGGGGCTTGACCCCGTCGTCATCGACGACCTCTCCAGCGGCCACGCGTCGTTCGTGCCCGAGGGGGTGCCGTTCGTGCAGGGGACGATCCTTGACCGCGAGCTGGTCACGACGACCCTCCGCGACCACGGCGTCGAAGGCGTCATCCACGTCGCCGGGTACAAGTACGCCGGGGTGTCGGTCAAGCGTCCGCTGCACACCTACGAGCAGAACGTCGATGGTACGCGCGTCGTGCTGCAGGCGATGGCGGATGCCGGTGTCGACAAGCTGGTCTTCTCCTCGTCGGCCGCCGTCTACGGCACGCCCGATGTCGAGCTCGTCGTCGAGGACCTCCCCAAGCGCCCCGCTTCCCCTTATGGCGAGTCGAAGCTGATCGGCGAGTGGCTCATCCGCGACCAGGCAGTGGCGACGGCGGATGCCGACAAGCCGCTGCGCCACACGTCGCTGCGGTACTTCAACGTCGTCGGCTCCGGCGACCCGACGGTGTACGACACCAGCCCGCACAACCTGTTCCCGCTGGTGTTCGAGGCGCTCATCGAGGGCCGCACACCCCGCATCAACGGCGACGACTACGACACCCCCGACGGCACGAACGTGCGCGACTACGTGCACGTGGCCGACATCGCCGCCGCTCACGTCGTGGCGGCCGAGCGCCTGTCCGCCGGTGAACCGCTGGAAGCGGCCTACAACCTGGGTTCGCGCAACGGCCTGTCGGTGCGGCAGATCATGGATGCCATGGCGCGCGTCACCGGCATCGACTTCACGCCCGAGATCGCGCCGCGTCGTGCCGGCGACCCGGACCGCATCGTCGCCACCGGCGAGCTCGCGGCCCGCGACCTGAACTGGGAGAACCGGTACTCCGTCGACGAGATGGTGCGCACCGGCTGGGAAGCCCGCCGCGCGGCGGACTGAGCCGGGCCCGCGGCCGGCCGGCATCCGGCCCCCGCGCGTGCCGAGCGTAGGAGATGTGACGACGGTAGGACGGATGCCGGCGCGGATCTCCTACGCTCGGCCCATTTCCTACGCTCGCGACGGTGCTCGTGACGGTGCGGCGCTCGGCGGCGGCGCGGTGCTCGCGCGCGGCACGAGGGTCGCGGGCAGCAGCACCGACGCATGGCCGGCGCCCTCGATCGCGTCCACGAGCGCGGCGACGGCCGCAGCCCCCAGCTCGTCGAAGTCCTGTCGGACCGTCGTCAGCGGCGGCCGGTAGTCGGCGGCATCCGCGACATCGTCGAACCCGACGACGCTGACCTCCTCCGGCACGCGGCGGCCGGCGTCGGCCAGCGCCCGCAGCGCACCCAGCGCCATCTGGTCGTTCGCGGCGAAGATCGCCGTGAGCTCGGCGTCGGGAGCGCCCAGCGCCGCGACCGCCTCGCGCCCGGATGCCGCAGTCCAATCGCCCCGCACCACCGGCGGCACTTCACGGCCTGCGCCTGCCAGTGCCGCCCGCCAGCCGCGTTCGCGCTCCCCCGCCGCGAACGACGCCTCGGGGCCGGCGAGGTGCCACACGGTCGCGTGGCCCAGCGCGAGCAGGTGCTCGGTCGCCGCCCGGGCGCCGGCAGCGTGGTCGGTGCGCACGACGGCGAACCGGTCGTCCGGCGGCGAATCCACGACGACGAGCGCAAGGTCCGCCGGCGCAGTCGCGTCCCGCACGACGGCGGTGGCCTCGTTGAGCACGATGGCCCCGTCCACACCCTGGTCGCGCAGGCGCGCGAACGCGTCGCCGATGCCGGATGCCGCATCGAGGGTCACCACCGTGACGGCATAGCCGCGGCCGGCCGCGGCCTCGACGACGGCCTGCAGCATGCGGGAGTTGCCGATGGTCGCGAGCGTCGTCGCGACCAGGCCGATGGTCTGGGTGCGGCCGGTGCGCAGCGCCCGCGCGGCTCGGTGCGGCCGGTAGCCCAGTTCGGCCATGGCCTGCTCCACCCGTTCCCGCGTGACAGGATCCACGCGGGGGCTCGCGTTGACCACGCGCGAGACGGTCTGCCCGGAGACACCGGCGCGCGCGGCGACGTCGAGCATGGACACGCGGCGGCCGGGAGCGCGCTCGGGTCCTTGCAGATCCGCCAACGGGTCGTAGGCCACGGCGATCCCCTCTCACAAGCTCATGTTGACGATAACACAGGCGCGGGCATACCATGTTGACGTGAACATGCCTGAGTTCCACTCCCCCGAAGCCCTCACCCTCGGTGCCGGCGTCGTCAAGCGCCCCACGCGCCTGGCCGACGGCCGCGACCTCATCTACTACGACGACCCCGACACCACGCTCGGTGCCGAGCGGGCCGTCGATGCCCGCGTGCTGGACCCGCGGCCGGCCACGGCCACGATGCGGCAGGACGTCCTCACCGGCGACTGGGTATCGGTGGCAACCTCCCGGCAGAACCGCGCGTTCCTGCCGCCGGCGGAGCTGGACCCCCTCGCCCCGCAGACGGCGACGAACCCGTCGGAGATCCCCTCGCGCTACGACGTCGCGGTGTTCGAGAACAAGTCCCCCTCGTTCGGTCCCGCCCTGGCCGAAGCCCACGGCGACGCCCCCGCCGCCGTCGACCCGCCCCGCGGCATCGAGGACCTCGAGCACCTCGGCCTCGGCCGCACCCGCACGTCCGTCGGCCGGTGCGAAGTGGTCTGCTTCAGCCCGGAGCACTCCGGGTCGTTCGGCACGCTGTCGGTCACGCGCGCCCGCACCGTGATCGAGGCGTGGGCGGACCGCACGGCCGCGCTGTCGGCGCTGCCCGGCGTGGAGCAGGTGTTCCCGTTCGAGAACCGCGGTGAGGCGATCGGCGTCACCCTCCCCCACCCGCACGGCCAGATCTACGCGTACCCCTACATCACGCCGCGCACCACCCGCCTGCTGGATTCGATCGACCGCACCGCGCCGGATCTGTTCCAGCGCATCCTCGACTTCGAGCGCGGCAGCGACCGCGTGCTCATCGCCGGTGAGCACTGGACGGCGTTCGTGCCGTTCGCCGCCCGCTGGCCCATCGAGGTGCACCTGCTGCCGCATCGCCATGTGGCCGACTTCGCCGAGACCACCGAGGCCGAGCGTGATGAGCTCGCGCCGCTGTACCTGAAGCTGCTGCGCGGCGTCGACGCGCTCTACGACTCCCCGACGCCCTACATCGCCGCGTGGCATCAGGCGCCGGTCAACCACGGCCGCGACACCGTGCGGCTCAACCTGCAGCTGACCAGCCCCCGCCGCGCCGCCGACAAGCTCAAGTTCCTCGCCGGCAGCGAGGCGGCCATGGGCGCGTGGATCGGCGACGTGCCCCCCGAAGTCGCCGCCGACCGGCTGCGCACCGCCATCGAAGGAGTCTCCCTGTGACCGCTCAGCCCACGGCGGACGCCGCCCGCGACCTGTTCGCGACCCTCACCGGCAACGAGCCGGTCGGCACCTGGTCGGCACCTGGCCGAGTGAACCTCATCGGCGAGCACACCGACTACAACGACGGCTTCGTCTTCCCGTTCGCCACCCCCCACCGCACGCACGTGGCTCTGGGCACCCGCACCGACGGGCGCATCCGCGTCACCTCGACGTTTGACCCGGTGCCGGTCGAGGTGGCCCTCGCCGACCTCGACGCGCTCTTCCCGAGCGAGGACGCGCCGCGCGTGCCGGAGTGGTCCGCCTACCCGCTCGGTGTCGCGTGGGCGCTGCTGCACGCCGCCGGGCTCTCCGCCGACGCCGTCACCGGCGTCGACCTCGCTTTCGCCTCCGACGTCCCGGTGGGCGCCGGGCTGTCGTCGTCGGCCGCGATCGAAGGGGCAGCGGCAACCGCTCTCGCTGAGACCTGGGGCATCGACCTCGACCGCGTGACGCTGGCCAAGGTCGGGCGCCGCGCCGAGAACGAGGCGGTGGGCGCCCCCACCGGCATCATGGATCAGATGGCGTCGATGCTGGGACAGCCGGATGCCGCGATCTTCCTGGATTGCCGCTCGCTCGATGTCCACGTGGTCGACCTCGGCTTCGCCGCCGCGGGGCTGGAACTGGTCGTCATCGACACCCACGTGAAGCACGCGCATGCCACCGGCGGCTACGGCGAGCGCCGCGCCTCGTGCGAGAAGGGCGCCGCGATCATGGGCGTGACGTCACTGCGCGACGTATCGGTGGCCGACCTCGACCGTGCCCGCGAGCTGATGGACGACGTCACCTTCCGGCGCGTCCGGCACGTGGTGACCGAGAACCAGCGGGTGCTGGACACCGTCACCGCGCTGCGTGCCGACGGCCCCCGCGCGATCGGCGGCCTGCTGGATGCCTCGCACGTATCGATGCGCGATGACTTCGAGATCTCGGTGCCGGAGCTGGACACCGCGGTCACGGCGGCCGTCGCCGCCGGTGCCATCGGCGCGCGCATGACCGGGGGCGGCTTCGGCGGCTCCGCGATCGCGCTGGTCGAGCACGAGCGGGTCGCGGCGGTGACGGATGCCGTCACGCAGGCGTTCGCGGATGCCGGATTCGCCGCGCCACACATCTTCACCGTGGCCCCGTCGGCCGGCGCCCACCGCGACGCCTGACCGGCGGCATCCGCCCCGCCTGCATCTCACCGGTACAGGAGGAATCACCGGCACAGGACGATCCAGCGCGGATCGTCCTGTGTCCGGGATTCCTCCTGTTTACGGGAGACGGTGAGCCGGGGAGACGCCGAGACGGCTCAGCCGCAGAAGGGCACGGCGCCGTCGAGGTTATCCGGTGTGATGAGTGAGATCTGCACCTGCGAGATCTTCTCGGCGGAGTCGTTGTCCAGCAGCGCGAGCGCGTTGGTGACGGCCGTCGCGCCCAGGTTGGACGCCGAGTCGGACACCGTGGCGGCGAACTTCCCCTCCTCGATCGCAGCGAGCCCGGGTTCCGTGCCGTTCATCGTGACGATGACGAGATCCTCCCGACCCGCGGCGTCGAAGGCGGTGCGGGCGCCGAAGGCCATGTCCTCGTTCAGCACGAACACGTAGTCAAGGTCGGGCTCGGCCTGGATCATGTTCTCGGCCACGCCCTGGGCCGCCGCGCGGTTGAACATTCCCGGCTGGTTGGCCACGATCGTGGCACTGGCCGGCAGCGCGCCCTCGAACCCGGCGACCACGTAGTCGCTCGACGCACCGGGGGCACCCGCGATGACGCCAACGGCGACCTCGGCACCCGCGGCATCCTCGGCGATCCAGCCGGCGGCCAGCGCACCGGCGCCGGCCAGGTCCACCACGGTTGCACCGAGGATCTCGGAGGTGTCCTCGGGGACGACGGCGATGAGGTAAAGCGGCACGCCTGCGGCGGCGGCCTTCTGGATGCCGCCCTGCAGCGCATCCACGCTGACCGTGTTCAACAGGATCGCGTCGACCCCGCGGGAGATCATGTCCTCGACGTTGGCGAGCTCCTTCGCGGCATCCGCGTCGGAGTTGGCCGTGAGCAGTTCGACGCCGGCGTCGCTCGCGGCCGCCTCCACGCCACCCTGCAGGCAGGACCCCCACTCATTGTTCGCGCCACTGATGAACGCGATGCTGCGGTCGGCGGCCTCTCCTGCGGCGCCGTCGCCGGTGCCCCCGGGGTCAGCGGCGTCGGCGGCGCAGCCGGCGAGTGCGCCGGCGATCAGGGTGGCCGCGGCGAGCGCGGCGAATCGGTGCGGTGTCTTCATGTGAGGTCCCTTTCTGGGTGCCGTCCCGCGTCGTTGCGGGAAGGAGTCGGAGGTGTCAGCGGCGGCGCTGCCAGGCGTTGGCGACGGCGGCGATCAGCAGCACGGTCCCGACGGCCATCTGCTGCAGGTAGCTCGAGACGCCCAGCAGATTGAGGGCGTTGGCGACGATCCCCAGCAGCAGCACGCCCAGCGCCGTGCCGATCATCGTGCCCTTGCCGCCGGCGAGCGCCGTGCCGCCGATGACGACGGCGGCCACTGCCTGCAGTTCGATCGTGAGCCCGGCGACGCCGGGGCTCGCGGCGGCGAGCCTGGCGAGCATCATGACTCCCGCGAGACCGGCCAGAGCGCCCATCAGCGTGTACAGCAACACCTTCGTCCGGGCCACGGCGATGCCGCTGAGCCGTGCGACGTCCTCGTTGCCGCCGATGGCGAAGGCATTGCGCCCGAACGAGGTGTACCGCAGGGTGAGGCCGAGCACGACACACACCGCGGCGGCGGCGATGAGCAGATACGGCACGCCCAGCACCGCGCCGTTGCCGAAGGTGTAGAGCGCTTCGCCGGCGGAGACGCTCATGCCGTTGAGGATGAACAGGGCCAGCCCGTCGAGCAGCGTCGCGGTGGCCAGTGTCGCCACGAACGGCGCGACGCTGGTGAAGGTGATCACGAGGCCGTTGACGAGGCCGATGGCGGATGCCGCGACCAGCCCGACGATGATCGCCATGCCCGTGTCCGCTCCCCCGGCGATGAGCTGGGCGACGAGGGCCATGGTGACCACGGCGTTGGATCCCATCGAGAAGTCGATGCCCCCGGCGATCATGAGCACCGTGAGCCCCGCCGCGATCACGGCGATGACGCTCACCTGCCGCAGCACGTTGACCAGGTTGTTGGCGGTGAGGAAGGCGTCGGAGCCGAACGTGGTGACCACGACCAGTACCAGCAGCACGGCGATGAGGCCGGCGTGACCGCCCAGCATCCACCAGGGCCGGGTGGCGCGGCGAGCGAGCACCGTCGCGGAGGTGAGGGGCTGCAGTTCAGTCATGCGAGGTGTCTCCTACGGTCAGGGCGACGAGCTGGTCACGGGAGGCGTCGGCCACATCGAGCACGGCCAGCACGCGACCCGCGCTGACCACCGCGATGCGGTCAGCGAGGCGCTGCACCTCGGCGACATCGGACGACGCAAGCAGCACGGCACTGCCGCCGGCGGCGAGGTCGTCGATGAGGCGGTGGATCTCGGCCTTCGCGGCGACGTCCACGCCGTTGGTGGGCTCTTCAAGGAAGCACACCCGCGGTGCGCTCTCGAGCCACTTGCCCAGCAGCACCTTCTGCTGGTTTCCGCCGGAGAGCTGCCCGACGGGCGGGTTGGCCTGCAGCGTCGTGACTCCGAATCGGGCGCGCAGGTCGGCGGCCCGCCTGCGCAGCGCGCCCCAGTTGACCAGCACCCGGCCCTGGGCGCGGTCCTGGGCCATCGTGATGTTCTCATCGACGGTGAGGCCGACGACCAACCCCTGGGAGAGACGATCGCCGGTGACGCAGCGCAGCCCGCTCGCCAGCGATCGGCGCACGCTCCGCCACGGCACGTCGACGCCGTCGACCCGCAGCGTGCCGGCATCCGGCGCCCGCAGCCCGGTGAGCGCGGCGAACAGGTCGCTCTGCCCATCGCCGGCCGGACCGAGCACGGCGACGACTTCCCCTGCTCGCACATCGATCGAGGCATCCTGCAGCCGGTGCCCCACGGTGAGTCCGTCGATGCGCAGCCGTTCCTCGCCCGGGGTGCGTTCCCGCGCGGGGCGCTCGGTGTCAACGTGCTCGCCCACCATGGCGTACACCAGCGATCCGATGTCGAGGTCATCGCGAGCCACCGTCAACCGCCGGCGGCCATCCCGCAGCACCGTGACCCGATCGGCGAGATCGAGGATCTCATCGAGATGGTGTGAGATGTAGACGACCGCGCGCCCCTGATCGCGCAGCCGCTTCACCAGGGCGCGCACCTGCATGGCGGCGGCACCGCCGAGCGAAGCCGTCGGCTCGTCCAGCACCAGCACGCGGCCGCCGCGGTGCACTTCGCGGGCAATCTCGACCATGGTCTGCTCGGCCGCCGTCAACGCCCCGGCGCGGCGGCGGGGGTCCACCTCGACCCCGACGGCCCGCAGCGCGGCTTGGGCTTCGCGCATCATCCGACCCCACGACACGACGCCGGCGACACGGGGCAAGTCCCCCAGGAAGAGATTCTCGGCGACAGTGAGCGAGCCGACGAGATCCCGCTTCTGCGGCACCGTTGCGATGCCGTGCTCCCGGGCGCGGCGCGGGGTCAGGCCGGTGAGCAGCTCCCCGTCGAACACCATGACACCGTCGTCGGGCACGTGCGCGCCGCTGATCACCCCGACGAGGGTCGACTTCCCGGCCCCGTTCATGCCCACCAGCGCATGCACCTCGCCCGCGACCACATCGAAGTCCACGTCTCGCAGCGCGGCCGCGCCGCCGAAGGACTTGTGGATGCCGGTCAGCGCGAGCAGGGGGCCCTGCGCGGCCTGAGGCCGCGCAGGGCGGTCAGTGGATGAATCCGGCACTGTGCTCCCTGCGCCATCGCAGTCTGCGCGGACGGCGTTCGTCCGCGAGGCAACCCCGGAGATGGGGTGCGTGCCGCCATCCTCCCCAGTGCACCGAAGCATAAGGAGGCATATATATGCATACATATGTTTCCGGTTTCGACGGCACCGATCGGGGCATGCGGCCACTACCGTGCTTGACGTGGCCGTGCGATGCAGCGCGGCTCCTCGCAAGGAAGCAGGAGAACATGTCCCAGCGCAGCATCCTCGTCGTCGGCGGCGGGATCGGCGGCCTGTCGGCCGCGATCGCCCTCCGTCAAGCCGGCAACCTCGTCACCGTGATCGAGAAACAGCCCGACGCGCACTCGTCGGTCTACGGCGTCGGGATCATCCAGCCCGCCAACGCCCTGCGAGCCCTCGACGCGATCGGCTGCGCCACCGCGTGCCTCGATTCCGGCTATAGCGCCGCCGCCTGGGGCAGCATGTACGACGTCGACGGCAACTTCCTGCGGGACATGCCCGGGACCCTGATCCCCGACTCGGACTTCCCCCCGATGAACGGGGTGACCCGCCCGCGGCTGCACGAGATCCTCACCTCGCGGGCGCTGGAGGTGGGCGTGCACGTGCGCTACTCCATGACCTTCGCCGCCCTTGAGCCGCACGACGACGGCGTGACCGTCGTGTTCTCGGACGAGACCTCAGAGACCTACGACGTGGTCGTGGGTGCCGACGGCGTGCGGTCGCAGGTGCGGCGGTACGTGCTGCCCACCGAGTTGACCCCCTATTACATCGGCCAGTCCGCCTATCGCGTGAACATCCCCCGCGAGCCCGAGATCGACCGGATCGTCCTGCAGGCGAGCGCCCACGGCATGGCCGGTTTCGTGCCGATCGGACCGGATCTTGCGTACTTCTTCTTTAACGCCGAGATGGCCCGCGACGCCCGCCCGCGGCAGGAGGATCTCGTCGAGGCGCTCATGGCGCACCTGGCACCGTTCGGCGGTCTCACCGGCCGCGTCCGCGACGCGCACATCTCCCGCGCCAAGCCCGAGGACATCGTGCTGCGACCGGAGGAGTCTCTCATCGCGCCCGGCCCATGGCACAAGGGGCGCATCGTGCTCATCGGCGATGCCGTGCACGCGGTGACCCCCCACCTCGGGCAGGGTGCGGCGCAGGCCATCGAGGACGGTGTCGTGCTGGCGGAGTCGCTGTCGGTGCGGGAGAACGTGGAGGATGCCTTCATCGCCTACACCGACCGCCGCTACGACCGGTGCAAGCTCGTCGTGGACACCTGTCTGGCGATCGCCGAGTGGGAGAAGGGGTTGCGGCCCGACTTCGACAACGTCAGCGCGACCAATCACGTGCTCAAGGTCCTGGCCGAGCCGTTCTGAACCACCGCGGACCCCGCCGGCGTGTGGCGCCTCCTCGCGTCGCAGGCAGGGTCCGCGGGCATCGATAGACTGCATTTCCCATGGCTGACCCGGTCGACCCTCTCCGTCGCGACGTCGCGGCAGCGTTACGCGAGCTGGCATGGACGATCCACCGCCGGGCGCCCGATCGCGCCGGAGTCGGCCCGATCCCGACCACGGAGATCGCCCTGCTCAAGCAGATCATCGATACGCCGGGCACGACCGTCGGTGACTTGGCGCAGAACCTGGGGCTGCGCCAGCCGAACGTGAGCGCGGCGCTGCGAGCCCTCATCCAGCGCGGCCTGGTGGTGCGGCGGCAATCCGACGCCGACCGACGCATCGCTCACATCGATGCCACAGCGGCAGGAATCGCGGAGCACCAGGCGATCTCCGCCGCGTGGGCCGCCCCGGTGCACGCGGCGCTCGGCGCGCTCGACCAGGAGCAGGTCGACGCCCTCGCCCGCGCGCGACCGGCCTTGGACGCGCTGCTGAAACTGCTCCGGCCGAGCGATGAGGAGACCATCGCCACCGAGTGAGGCTCACGTGCCGCCGGGCCCCTGTCAGCCACCTGGGCCGGCACGGCACCGGCCGCAACCCCTGGCGCCCGGCCGAGGTGTACCTCTACCGTCGAGCGTGAGTCGAGGCATCCGTCCCCCTCGACGCGAGGAGAAACCGTGGCGTACATCACCGTGGCGACCGAGAACTCTGCCGACATCGACCTCTACTACACCGATCAGGGCACCGGCCGGCCGGTCGTGCTGATCCACGGCTTCCCGTTGAACGGCGAGTCGTGGACCAAGCAGCAGGCGGCGCTGCTGGACGGCGGCTTCCGCGTGATCGCGTACGACCGCCGCGGCTTCGGCGCGTCGACCAAGGCAGGATCGGGCTACGACTTCGACACCCTCGCCGCCGACCTGCATGCGCTGATGGAAGAGCTGGAACTGGAGGATGCCGCCCTCGTCGGCTTCTCGATGGGCACCGGCGAGGTCGCCCGGTACCTCTCCCGGTACGGCGCCGGCCGGGTGTCGCAGGCGGCGTTCCTCGGCTCACTGGAGCCCTACCTGGCCATCACCGACGACAACCCCGACGGCGCGGCACCGGCGGCTTACTTCCAGGAGACCTCCGACGCCGTGCGCAAGGACCGGTACGCGTTCCTCACCGGCTTCTTCCACGACTTCTACAACCTCGACGACCTGCTCGGCGAGCGCGTCTCGCAAGAAGCCGTCGACGCGAGCGTCGCGGTGGCCAACCTCGCCGGCAACACCGCGATCGCCGCGGCGCCGCTGACCTGGCCGACCGACTTCCGCGCTGACATCGCGCAGATCGCGGTGCCGACTCTCATCGTGCACGGCACCGCCGACAACATCCTGCCCATCGACGCCACCGGCCGGCGCTTCCGGGAACTCCTGCCGGATGCCACCTACGTCGAGATCGAGGGCGCCCCGCACGGGATGCTGTGGACCCACGGCGACGAGGTCAACGAGACCCTGCTGGCGTTCCTCAACTCCTGACCGGCGCCTGGCGTCCCCGGACGAGGCGCGAGATCAGGTAGAGGATGCCGCCGACGGCGAGCAACACGGCGCCGAACAGCCAGACCTGCGCGCTCTGCTGGCTGAGCAGCAGCACGCACGATGCCGCTCCCAGCACCGGGACGAACGACCACACCCGGAAGTGATCGTGGTCGACCTTCTCGCGGCGCAGCACCAGCACGGCGATGTTGGTGCTGAGGAAGACGAACAGCAGCAGCAGCACGACGGTCTCGGCGAGGGTGGCCAGGTCCCCCACCAGCGCGAGCAGCATGGCGACCGCGGTGGTGGCGATGATCGCCACCCAGGGCGTGCGGCGGTTGGGGAGCACCTTGCCCAGCACCGGCGGCAGCAGCCCCTGCTCGGCCATGCCGAACGCGAGGCGGCTGGCCATGATCATCGTCAGCAGGGCGCCGTTGGCGACGGCGATGAGGGCGATGAGACTGAACAGGATCTCCGGGATCGGGACGCCGGTGGCCGCGACGACGTCCAGCAGCGGCGCGCTGGAGCCGGCGAGGTCCTCGGCGGGAAGGGCGATGGCACTGGCCAGGCCCACCAGCACGTACACGATCCCGGCGACGATGAGCGAACCGAACAGGGCCCGCGGGTACACCCGCGAGGGGGCGGTGACCTCCTCGACGATGTTCGCCGACGTCTCGAACCCGACGAACGAGTAGTAGGCGATGATGGCGCCGCCGAGCACGGCGAGGCCGGGCGAGGTGTCGGTGGGGAACTGGCCGACCCGCGAAAGGTCCCCACCGCCGGAGCCGAGCATGATCGCCACGGCGACGATCACGATGACCAGGCCGCTCAGTTCGAGGCACGTCATCACGAGGTTGGTGCGCATCGATTCACGGATGCCGCGGGCGTTCAGTGCCGCCACGAGCGCCAGGAACACGATCGCGGCGAGGGTCGGCGGCACGTCGATGAACCTCGTGAGGTAGTCACCGGCGAACGCCAGCGCAAGCCCCGCGGCGCTGACCACACCCGCGGCGAGCATGCTGAATCCCACCAGGAACGACACCGGCTTGACCTTGAACGCCCGCTCGGCGAACACCGCCGCCCCGCCGGCGCGCGGGTACTTGGTGACCAGCTCGGCGTAGGAGCCGGCCGTGAGCAGCGCGAGCAACAGCGCCACCAGCAGCGGCGCCCACAGCGCATCGCCGACCTCGGCCGACAGCACGCCCATGAGCGCGTAGATGCCCGCTCCCAGCACGTCGCCCAGGACGAACATGAACAGCAGCGGACCGGTGATCCCCCGCTTCAGCTTGTCCTGCGACCGGTGCGCCTCACGGATCTCTGCCATTTCGTCCTCCCCAATCCTCGGACCGGTCCGGCCGAGCCTCAGGCAGTGTAAGTCGCGGCCGGGATCTGATTCTCAGCTTGCGAAAGCGCGACGGAACTGCTTTCGGGCGCGCGCGGCGACCGCGGCCCGCTCGGACTCGTCGGTGCGGGCCAGTTCTCCGGCGAGCATCCCCACCGCGAGGGTGACATCGGCGGTCTCGACGTGCGCGCCGATGCGGCCGGCGGCGCGCTCGCGCACCAGCAGGCGGTCGACGAGCTCGCGGAAGCGCACGCCGACGGCCACCACATGCGGGTCGTGCCGGTTGCGCACGGTCAGATCGATCAGCGCTGTGGACACCACGGCCTGCTCGACGATCACGTCGAAGAGGTCCTCGATCGTGCGATCCTCCGGCGCGGTGTGCGCCTCGATCGCCGCGACGTTCTCCTCGAAGATGGCCGCCGCCAGCGCGGTGCGGTCCGGGAAGTGCCGGTACAGGCTTCCCTGCCCGACGCCGGCGCGCTTGGCCACGGCCGAGAACGGCGTCGCCAGACCGGTCTCGCTGAACACCTCGCGGGCTGCGCGCAGCAGCGCGAGCCGGTTCTCCGGTCCCGCCGCGCGCCCGCGGTTGGCCTTTCGCCGAGCTTCCCGTTCATCTTCCACGGGTATAACGTTATTACCGGACACACCTGTCCGGTAAGGGGATCACACCATGGCAACCACACCGCTCTCCGGGGATTCGGCCATCGCCGACTGGCTGGCCGACTCGGCCGGCCACGCGATCCTCACCGACATGCTGGCGCAGGGCGGGCAGAGCCCCGACGTGTTCAAGCCGGTCAAGCGCCTCGCGATCAAACGCCTCATCAAGCTCAGCCGCGGTTCGTTCACGCAGGAGATGCTCGATGAGCTCATCCGTCGCGCCACCGCCGGCGAAGTGCCCGTCGGCGTCACCCCGACCCCCGTGGAATCCGCCACCGAGACAGGCGACGCGCCCGCCGTGCCGCTGCGGGAGTGGACCGAGCGCCTCGACCAGGGCCGCTTCACCGGCCAGACCGTCATCGTCACCGGTGCCGGCTCCGGCATCGGCCGCGCCACCGCCTCGCGCATCGTCCGCGAAGGCGGCCGCGTCGTCGCCGTCGACGTCAGCCAGGAGCGCCTGGACGAGTTCGCCGCCGAGCACCCCGGCGCCGACATCACCGTGGTCGTCGCCGACATCACCGACGACGCCGGCATCACCCGAATCCTCGACGCAGCTGGTGGGACCATCGACGGCCTCGCGAACATCGCCGGCATCATGGACGACATGACGCCGATCGGCGAGGTCAGCGACGCCGTGTGGAACCGCGTCATCGCCATCAACGTCACCGGCACCATGAAGCTCATCCGCGCCGTGATCCCCACGATGCTCGCCCAGGGCGGCGGCTCGATCGTCAACACCGCCTCCGAGGCAGCGCTGCGCGGCTCCGCCGCCGGTGCCGCCTACACGGCGTCCAAGCACGCCGTCGTGGGCCTGACGAAGTCCACCGCGTTCATGTACGGCCCCAGCGGCATCCGCTGCAACGCCGTCGCCCCGGGCGCGACCATCACCAACATCGAGGCCACCTTCGCCTCGCCGCTGGGCGCCGAGCGTGTGCGCAACGCCATGGCGATCCTCCCCGACCCCGTCGAGGCTGACGCCTTGGCGGCATCCATCACCTTCCTGCTGAGCGACGACGGCGTGAACGTCAACGGCGTCACGCTCGCCAGCGATGGAGGATGGTCGGCTGCCTGACCCGAACGGGCGCCGATAGGCCCTGGGTGCGCGGTCGCGCGCCCAGGGCCATTTACTTGGCTCGCGCGCGCTACTGCGCAGCGGCGGGGTCGTTCGCCATCGCCACGAGCTGCTCGATCTGCTCCGGCGTGACCGGCAGCCCTGGGAAGCCTGCGAGCCGCCCGATGGGGAACGACGCCATCATCTTCTGCATCGCCTCGTCGGGCATGAGCGAACCCGCCCCCGAGCCCTGCAGCAGGCCACCCATCGCCTCCGTCACGATCGGGCCGGCCACCGGGTGCGCGAGCAGTTCCCCCACCGACGACGCCATCGTCAGCGGCAGCCGCACCTCGTCGCCGGCGACGGTGACGACCTGCGTACCTCGCACGTCCCGACTGGAGGCGGCCACCTCGACCCGGTAATCACCGCCTTCGACGACCCAGCCGTCCACGCGCAGGTCCCAGTGGGCCAGGTCCGCGCGCGGGATGACCAGCTCCACGTCACGGACCTCACCCGCATCCAGGGCGACCGAGGCGAAGGCCCGCAGCTCCCGCGGCGGACGCGGAACCGCCGAACCGGGGAGCGATGTGTAGACCTGCACGACCTCGCGGCCGGCCCGATCGCCGGTGTTGGTGACGGACACGGTGACGGCGAGGTCGCCATCGGTGGTGATGGATGCCACCGGCGCGCCGTACCGGAACGTCGTGTACGACAGCCCGTGGCCGAACGGGTAGGCCACCTCGGTGCCCCGCGCGTCGAATCCGCGGTAGCCGACGAGGATGCCCTCGCCGTAGCGGACGTGACCCGCCTCACCGGGAAAGTTGCCGAACGCGGGGGTGTCCGCCAGCCGCAGCGGAATCGTCTCGGTGAGCTTGCCCGACGGGTTGACGACGCCGAACAGCACGTCGGCGGTCGCCCCGCCGCCGGCCTGGCCCAGCAGCCACGCCTCGACGATCGCCGGCACCTGGTCGCGGAACGGCAGGGCGACCACTCCGCCGTGGGAGAGCACGACGACCGTGCGGGGGTTCGCGGCGACGACCGCGTCGAGCAGCTCCAGCTGGTCGGCAGGCAGGTCGATGTGCTCGCGGTCGAATCCCTCCGACTCCGCCGCCGCCGGCAGCCCCAGGAACAGCACCGCGGTGTCGGCGGATGCCGCGGCGGCGGCCGCCTCGGCCCGCAGCGCCGCGGCATCCGCTTCGGGGTCCGCGTCGCCGGTGAGGATGAACCCGGGTGCGAAGGCCACTTCCCCCGTGGCGAGTTCGCGGATCTCGGCGAGGGCGTTGTCCAGCCGGGTCGGGTTGATCAGCGACGACCCGGCGCCCTGGTAGCGGGGCGCGGCGGCGAACGCGCCGATCACGGCCAGTCGCGCGTCCGGCCGTAGCGGCAGCAGGTCGTCGTCGTTCTTCAGCAGCACGATCGAGCGGCCCGCCGCCTCCCGGGCGAGTGCGTGGTGGGCGTCGATGTCCAGCGGACCGGTCGCGGCGGGCCGGCGGCCGGCTTTGGCCACCAGATCGATCACCCGCTGCGCGGCGGTGTCCAGCGCCGCTTCGGCGAGCGTGCCGCCCCGGACGGCGGCGACCAGCTGCGCGTCGGTGCGCCCACCGCTGGCGGGCATCTCCAGATCCAGCCCCGCCGGCAGCCCCACGACGCGATCCTCGACGGCGCCCCAGTCCGAGACGACGAGGCCCTCGAAGCCCCACTCCTCGCGCAGCACCCGCGTGAGCAGCCACGGATCCTGCGACGCGTAGACGCCGTTGATCCGGTTGTACGCACACATCACCGTCCACGGCCGCGCCTGCTGCACGACCCGCTGGAAGCCGCGCAGGTAGATCTCCCGCAGCGGCCGCGGGTCGACGTCGGCGCTGACCCGCAGCCGGTCGGTCTCCTGGTTGTTGGCGGCGAAGTGCTTCAGCGACGCACCGACGCCGCGGGACTGGACGCCGCGCACCGCGGCCGCGCCGAGCACCCCCGACACCAGCGGGTCCTCGGAGTAGTACTCGAAGTTGCGGCCACACAGCGGCATCCGCTTGATGTTGATGCCGGGGCCGAGCACGACCGCCACGTCCTCGATGGCCGCCTCGAGCCCGATCGCCGCGCCCACCCGCTCCACCAGCTCCGGGTCGAACGAGGAACCCAGCCCCACGGCGGGCGGGAAGCACGTCGCCGGCACGCTGGCGCCCAACCCCAGGTGGTCGGTCGCCCCGGTCTGCTTGCGCAGGCCGTGCGGGCCGTCGGTCATCATGATCGACGGGATGCCGGCGCTGTCGACGGCTTTCGTTGTCCAGAAGTCGGCGCCGCTGGTCAGCGAGGCTTTCTGCTCGAGGGTGAGTTCGGATGCTGGCGGAAGCGACTGCGCTGTCATGGGCACACCATATGTCACCCGGTTCGCAGCGGCGAGTGCCGGGCGGTTTACGCTTCAGCCATGAACGAACCCCCCGTCGTCACCACCGCAGCAGGCGCCGTGCGCGGGGTCTGGCGGGAGGATGCCGGCGCCGCGTCGGCGGCCTTCCTCGGCATCCCCTTCGCCCAGCCGCCCACCGGCGACCTGCGTTTCGCCGCGCCGGTGCCGGTGTCGCCGTGGCAGGGCGTCCGCGATGCCACCGCGTACGGCGCCACCCCGCACCGCAACGCCGAGGGCATCACGCTCATCCCGGAGCCGTCGATCCCGGGCGAGTCGACCCTGAACGTCAACGTGTTCACCCCGCGGCCGGCCGACTCGGCCGCCCGGCTGCCGGTGCTGGTCTACATCCACGGCGGCGGGTTCACCTCGGGGTCGCCGGCGAGCCCTTGGTACGACGGGCGGGCGTTCAACCGCGACGGGGTGGTGACGGTCACGGTGTCGTACCGGCTCGGCTTCGACGGTTTCGGGGCGATCGAGGGCGCGCCGTCCAACCGCGGCGTCCGGGACTGGCTGGCCGGGCTGGAGTGGGTGCGGCAGAACATCGCCGCGTTCGGCGGCGACCCGGAGCGCGTCACGATCGCCGGGCAGTCCGCCGGCGGCGGCGCGGTGCTGACGCTGCTGGGGATGCCCGCCGCCCAGCACCTCTTCCGCTCGGCGATCGCCCTGTCCGCCGCGATCGCCGACGTGCGGCCGCCGCGCGCCGCCCGGGCGGCCCGGCGACTGGCCACCCTGGCCGGGGTGCCCGCCACCCGCGCCGGCTTCGCCTCGATGCCGGAGGAGCGGCTGTCCGCCCTGCAGGAAGCGGCGGGCAGGCCCGAGACAGCGGGCAGGCTTGCGCCGGTGCGGGACCTGCTCGACCAGGGGCCGCCTTGGGGGCCGCTGGTCGACGGCGATCTGCTGCCGCAGCCGACCCTCAAGGCGCTGGCCGCCGGTGTCGGCGCCGACAAACCTCTCGTGATCGGCGCGACCGACGACGAGTTCACCGGCGTCACCGAGGGACTGCACAAGACGCTGCGGTTCGTCCCGGCATCCATCGCGCTCGGCCTGGTGCTGCCGGACCGGGTGACGCGCCGCGGCTACCTCGCCGCGAACCGGCCGCAGCGCCGGCTCGGCACCGCGGCGGTGCTCGGCCGGTTCGTCACCGACCGGATTTTCCGCTCCCTCGTGCTGCGGGTGGCCCAGGCACGAGCGACCGCGTCCGCGCCGACGTGGGTGTACCGGTTCTCGTGGGTCTCCCCCACCAAGCACTGGGCGATGCACTGCGTCGACGTGCCGTTCTGGTTCGACTGCCTCGACGCCGACGGGGTCGCCGCGATAGCCGGCGACGCGCCGCCGCGCGCCCTGGCCGACGCGGTGCACGGCTCGGCGGTCGCCTTCCTCCGCGAGGGCGACCCCGGCTGGACGCCGTGGACGTCGCAGCCGGGAGCCACCCGGGTGTTCGGCGGTGCGGCATCTGCCCCCGACGTGATCGCCGACGGGTACGCCGGCGCGCGCGCGCTGGTCAGCTGAGCGCGGGCATCACTTCGCGCTCGAACAGCTCCACGCCGGAGCGGTCGTACGCCATCTCCGGGAAGTAGTGGATGGCGTAACCCAGCCCCCGGTCGCGCATGTCCTGCAGCCGCTCGATCGCCTGCGCCGGCGTGCCGACCAGGGCCCGGTCGGAGTGGTAGTCGGCCATGAACCCTTCGGTCGCGTCGCCGAGGAACGGGGCCACCCGCGCCTGGATCGCCGCGAGCCGGTCGGCGACCTCGGCTTCGGTCGCGCCGATCACGGTGTTGAAGTTGGCCGACAGCACGATCTCGGCCGGGTCGCGGCCGATGTCGGCGCAGTGGGCTTCGAGGATCTGCTTCTTGTGGCTGAACTCCGCCGGCACGCTGGACCAGTTGGTGTACTGCGCGTGCTCCGCGGCGATGCGGAGGGTCTTCTTCTCGCCGCCGCCGGCGATCCACAGCGGGATGCCGCCGGCCTGGCGCGGCAGCGGCTGCACGATCGCGCCATCGAGCTGGTAGTGCTCGCCGTCGAGGGTCGCCTGTCCGGTGGTCCACGCCTGCCGCATGATGTCGACGCCCTCGGCGAGCATCTTCAGCCGCTGGCCGATGCCGGGGAACCCGTAGCCGTAGGCACGCCACTCGTGCTCGTACCAGCCGGCGCCGATGCCCATCTCGACCCGTCCGGCCGAGACGTGGTCGACGGTCGCGGCGACCTTGGCGAGGTAGGCGGGGTTGCGGTACCCCATGCACGTGCACATCTGGCCGAGCCGGATGCGGCTGGTCGACGCGGCGAACGCAGCCATCAGGGTCCACGCCTCGTGGGTGGCCTCGTCACTCGGGACCGGGACGGTGTGGAAGTGGTCGTACACCCAGAGGGACTCCCAGTGCGCGGCATCCGCCTGCTGGGCGAGGCTCCGCATGAGGGGCCATTGGTCGGCCGGGTCGATGCCGACGAGGTCGTGACGCCAGCCCTGGGGGAGGAAAGTTCCGAATCGCATGCGGTCAGCCTACGGATTCCACGGGCCCTGGCTGCAACGTTTCAGTGCGGTGGATCGTGGCGTGCGGCATCCGCGTGCGCATGATCTCGATGGCCTCGGTGTTGGCGTCCACCAGCACCGCGTCGCGGCCGAGTGCAGACGCGACTGCGCCGGTGGTGCCGCTGCCGGCGAAGAGATCCAGCACCCGGTCGCCGGGGCGGCTGGAGGCCTGCACGATGCGCCGCAGGATGCCCTCGGGCTTCTGCGTCGGGTAGCCGGTCTTCTCCCGTCCCGAGGTCGGCACGATGGTGTGCCACCACACGTCGGTGGGGAGCTTGCCGCGTGCCGCCTTCTCGGGGGTCACCAGCCCGGGGGCCATGTAGGGCTCGCGGTCCACGGCGGTGGAGTCGAAGTGGTAGCCGCGCGGATCCTTGACGTACACGAGGATCGTGTCGTGCTTGGTGGGCCAGCGGCTGCGGCTCTTGGCGCCGTAGTCGTAGGCCCAGATCAGCTCGTTGAGGAACCGGTCCCGTCCGACGAGGGCGTCCAGCAGCACCTTGGCGTAGTGGGCCTCGCGGTAATCCAGGTGCAGGTACAGCGTGCCGTCGTCGGCGAGCAGACGCCACGCTTCGGCGAGGCGGGGCTCGAGGAAGTCCCAGTAGTTCTCGAACCGGTCGTCGTAGCGGCTGAGGTCGCCGCGCAGGCGCGAGTATTCGCGACCGCGGAATCCGGTCTTCACCGGATCGGCGTCGGAATTCAGCCTCAGCGGCGCAGATCCCCCGTTTTCGGCCGGTTCGTCGCTCTCCGGCTGAATTCTGACGGCGGATTCGACGGCACGCTTCTGCGTGCGGCCGGTGTTGAACGGCGGGTCGAGGTAGATGAGGGTGAAGGAGCCGTCGTCGAGGGTCCGCGCGACGGAGAGGTTGTCGCCGTGGTGGATGTCGACGCGGCCTGGTTGCTCGCCTGCGCCGATCACGGAACCCGGTGCAGCCACGCGTCGGTGGCGAACTTGGACTGCACGAGGGCCTCGGCTTCGGCGTACTCGTCCTCGGTGATCTGCCCCTCGGTCGCGCCGTACAGGTTGGCGAAGGTGGTCTTGAACCGCTCGATGATCTCCTCCCGCGGCAGGCCGGTCTGGCTGCGCAGCGGATCGACACGCTTGGCGGCAGAGGCGGTGCCCTTGTCGCTGAGCTTCTCGCGGCCGATGCGCAGCACCTCGGTCAGCACCTGCCCGTCCATGTCGTAGCTGAGGCTCGCGTGGTGCAGCACCCCACCGTTGGCGAGGCGCTTCTGCGCCGCCCCGCCGATCTTGCCCTGGGGGGAGGAGATGTCGTTGAGCGGCTTGTAGGTGGCGTCGATGCCCAGCGACCGCAGCGCCTGCAGGGCCCAGTCGTCGAGGAACGCGTACGAATCCGCGAAGGTCATGCCGGCGACGAGGGATGCCGGCACGTACAGCGAGTACGTGATGATCCACTCCGCGGAGATCAGCATGGCCCCGCCGCCGGAGATGCGACGCACGACCTCGAAGCCGTGCTTGGCGGCCCCCTCGGGGTCGACCTCGTTGCGGTACGACTGGAACGAGCCGATCACGACGGCGGACGAGTCCCACGTCCAGATGCGCATGGTGGGCTTGCGGCGGCCGTCGCCCACCCGGGCGGTGAGGACCTCGTCCAGGGCCAGGTTCATGTGCGGCGACAGCGGCCGGTCGTGCACGATCTCCCACTCGAAGTCGCGCCAGCCGGGTGCGGTCACCAGCGCCCGCCGCACGGCGGTGCCGACCGATTCGGGGGTGAATCCCAGTAACTGCGCGCCGGCGGGAAGTGCCGAGCGCACGGCCGCCGCGATCGTGGCCACGTCGGCCTCGACGGGAAGCCCCGTAACGGCGGCGTTTATGTCGGCCAAAGCGTCATCGGGCTCGAGGAAGAAGTCCCCCGCGAGGCGGAAGTCGGTGATCAGCCCCTCGTCGACTTCGAGATCGACGACGACGAGTTTGCCGCCTGGAACCTTGTACTCACCGTGCATGCGTCAACCCTACGGGCCCCGCTGATAGACTGGGGGAAGCGGCCACGTGCCGCTACGTCGTCGTCACGACTCCCCGATCCAGGTCGCGGCATCTTTTCGAACGGCGAACCGAAGCGCGAATCCGCGCCGTCGCCATACCGCACCCGAGACCTTCACGACTTCTCCGTGCGCCCTGCCCGAAAGCACTTCCATGTCTTCTTCTTTCCTGTCCCTCGGCGTGCCCGAGAAACTCGCCCAGGTGCTTGCCGCCGAAGGCAAGACCGAGGCGTTCGCCATTCAGCGCGACACCCTCCCCGACTCCCTCGCCGGGCGTGACGTGCTCGGCCGCGGCCGCACCGGCAGCGGCAAGACCATCGCCTTCGCCCTTCCCATGGTCGCCCGCCTCTCCGGCGCCGCAGCGTCGGGCCGTCGCCCCGGTCGCCCCCGCGGCCTGGTGCTGGCCCCGACCCGCGAGCTCGCCACGCAGATCGCCGCGGTCATCGCACCGCTGGCAAACGCCGTGGGCCTGACCGTCACCACGATCTTCGGTGGCGTCAGCCAGCGCCCGCAGGAGCAGGCGCTCGGTCGCGGCGTCGACATCGTCGTGGCCTGCCCCGGCCGCCTCGAGGACCTCATGAAGCAGAAGGTCGTCGACCTCTCCGCCGTGGAGATCGCCGTGCTGGACGAGGCCGACCACATGGCCGACCTGGGCTTCCTGCCCGGTGTCACCCGCATCCTCGCCGCCACGCCCGCCGGTGGTCAGCGTCTGCTGTTCAGCGCGACGCTGGACCGCGGCGTCGACGGCCTGGTGCGCAAGTTCCTGCGCGACGAGGTGCGTCACGAGGTCGACGAGTCCAGCGTGCCGCAGGGCGTCATGACCCACCGCGTGTTCGTGGTGCACGGCACCGACGACAAGACCGCTCTGGTGCGTCACCTCGCGTCCGGCCGTGGCCGCCGCATCCTCTTCACCCGCACCAAGCACCAGGCAAAGAAGCTCGCCAAGCAGCTGACCGCGTCGGGCATCCCGGCGGTCGACCTGCACGGCAACCTGTCGCAGGGTGCTCGTGACCGCAACCTCGCCTCATTCGGCGCGGAGCTGTCCAAGGGCGGCGTCCGCGTCCTGGTCGCCACCGACGTCGCAGCCCGCGGCGTGCACGTGGACGACGTCGAACTCGTCGTGCACGTCGACCCGCCCATGGAGCACAAGGCGTACCTGCACCGCTCGGGCCGCACCGCCCGCGCCGGCGCCGAGGGCGTCGTCGTGACGGTGGCCCTGCACGCCCAGCGCAGCGAAGTGAAGGACCTGCTGCGCAAGGCCCAGGTGGCCGCCGCGCTCGAGGCCGTCACGCCGCACGGCTCCGAAGTGTCCGTTCTCGTCGGCGAGCCCGCCGATCACGTCACCCCCGCACCCGAGGCCCCCGCCCAGCGCGGCGGCGGCGGTGGCGGTGGCGGCCAGCGCGGCGGCGGTCGGTCGGAGCGCCCCGAGCGTTCCGGCGCCGGTGGCGGCGGTGCCCGCCGTGGCGGTGGCGGACGTGGCCGTGACGGTCAGGGGTCGGGTCAGGGCGCACCTCGTGCGGCCGGCGCCCCGGCATCCGCTCGTCCTGCGCAGCGCGCCTCGCGCCCGACCACCGGCAGCACGGTCGCGGACATCCGCGCCACCGCCGGCACAGGTCGCGGTCGCGGCTCACGCCGCGCCAACGGCTGACCCCTCACGCCCCAAAACGCTGAGACCGCATCTGGCGGCCGAGACGGTGGTTATTTACCGCTGTCTCGGCCGCCAGTTGCTGTTTCACGGTCGAGGGAGGCGGCGGGGACGGGGCCGGCGGATGCCGCGGGGAAGCGGGCGGCGAGCCAGGTGAGCAGGTCGCCTCGCACGTCGGCCTGCGCCACCTCGTTGAAGATCTCGTGCCGGGCCTCGGGGTAGACCAGGGTGGTCACGTCCGTGAAGCCGCAACGGCGCCGGTAGGCATCGGCCAGGCGGTGCACGCTGCGCGGCCCGCCGACCGTGTCGTCCCGCCCGACCTGCAGCAGCACGGGCATATCGACGCCGAGCCCGCGCCGCGGCCGGCCGAACAGCCGCAGCCCGTCGATCACTCCGAACAGCTTCGCCAGGGGAACGGTCGTCGTCAGCGGATCGTCGATGAAGGCCTGGCAGACGGCGGCATCCGACGACAGCCACTCGGTACCCAGCGCACCGGGCGAGTGCCACGGCGCGTTGAGGTTGCCGGCGTTCAGCGATCCCGGCCAGCGCAGCGCTGACCCCGACAGCACGACCGCGTCATACGCTTCGGGGTGCTCATCGACGAGCATCTGCGCCAGGAACGACCCCCAGGAATGCCCCAGCAGCACCAGCGGCAGCGCGGGATTGTCCTCGTGGATGATCTGGGTCAACTGCCACACGGCCGCCTGCGCGGCCCGCAGCCCGCCTTTGCCGAGCCGCCCGAGCTTGCTGACATCGCCGTTGTGCTGGCGGATGCCGGTGCGCCCGTGCCCGCGGTGATCGTCGGCATAGACGATGTAGCCGGCGTCGGTCAGAGCCGCGATCAGGGCGCCGTAACGGCCGGCATGCTCGCCGACGCCGTGCAGCAGTTGCACGGCGGCGCGGGGTTCGGTGCGGGCGGGGTGTACGTCGTACACGATCGCGATGCCGTGTGCGTCGATGAACTCGGGCATGCCGATGATTCTAGGGTCGCCTCACGCACACGGAAGGCCCCGCACGAAGCGGGGCCTTCGGTGTGCGACGAGCCTCAGCGGCGGCAGGCCGCCGCGGGGTAGGCCACCTCGTACGTCGAGGTGTAGCTGACGCCGCCTGAGACCGTGGATGCCGTGACGGTCGCGGTGCCGGCCGGGATCGACCGCTCACCGGTGTTGTGCAGCTCGGTGACGACGCCCAGGCGCTTGAGGGTCTTGTGCTTCTCGGCATCGAGCACCGAGATGTGCACGTCGACCTTCTGCGGTCCTGCGTTCAGCGCGAACACGCCGACGAAGACCTTGTTCCCCACGCAGTGCGCATAGGCGCGGGTCACCAGCGGCACCGCCTGGCCCTTCTTGACCACTGCGGTGGCCGAGGGGTCGGACGGGTCCGATGCGCCGGCGGCGCTGACCGCGACGACGGTCGCCGTCCACTTGCCCGGTGCGACGCGCGTGAACAGGGCGCTGCGGGCATCGGCTGCCACCTCCTGCACGAGCGGCTCGCCCCGCTCCGGGGTGAGGGTGACGACGTAGCCGGTGATGTCGTGCGTGCCGGGTTCAGCGGGTGCCTCCCACGTCACGGTGACGCCGTCGGTGCCGACTGCGATACCCGGGGCTGCGACCGGCTGCGGGGCTGCCCGCAGCGGTACCCCGGCGAAGTCCATGCCGGAGGCGAGGTGGAACCCGGTGTAGGCCGGCTGGTTGTACGCCGTCTGCTGCCGCGCGATCTCGGCCCGGTACTGCGGGTCGTGCATGAGCGTGTACAGCTTGTGGCCGGTCACCTCGGTGGACACGAACAGCCGCAGCGCGCTGGAGTCTGCGGTGCGCACCAACAGCTCTTCCCGCCAGTCGCCGAGGACGTCGGCGACCAGTGACGGGTTGCCCTTGGTGCCGTTGTTGGTGCGGGTGTCGGATGCCGTCACGAGGGTGCCGCGCGTCCAGTCGTCGATCGTCGGGGTGACCGCCTCGGCGCCGTTGACGATCTGAGTGGTGAGATCCCCTGCCCACCGGATCGACATGTTGGTGCCGGGGTTGGTGGATGCCAGCACGTCGCCGGTCGCCGACAGCAAGCCGGAGGCATCCGTCCCCGCCGGCATGCTCGACCAGACCTCCATGCCGGGGACGTCGGTGCGGACGTCGCCGATCAGGCCGCGGCCGGTGTCGCGGCCCGAGTAGGCGCCGAAGATGACCTCGCCGGTGGCGGCGTCGCGCAACGCGGTGCCGTAGGGAGCCCACGCGCCGCCCTCGTGGACGGTGAAGATCTCGAGCCCCGGGCGCGCCGGGTCGATGTCGGTGACGTGCATGGCGTCGCCGTGACCGAGGCGGGTGTTCTCACCGGGGGCGCCGCTTCCTTCGGGCATGACATCGAACGACGAGTACAGCAGCGATCCGTCGTCGTCGAGGGTCGCCGAGCCGTACACGACCTCCTGCTTGCCGTCGCCGTCGACATCGGCGGCGCTGAGGCTGTGGAAGCCCTGCGTCGTGATGGTGCCGTACTGCGGGTCGGTGCCGTCGCGGCCGTGCGGGCCGTCGTTGAACGGGTTCGTCATCGGCACGTGGCCGCTGTCGACGAACCATCGCTGCGTGAGCGCGGTGCCGTTCCAGTCGTAGGTGGCGATCGTGGAGCGGGTGTAGTAGCCGCGGGCGAACACCGCCGACGGCCGTTCGCCGTCGAGGTAGGCCACGCCGGAGAGGAACCGGTCGACGCGGTTGCCCGGTTCGATGCGGCTCATCGCGTAGTCGCCCCACAGCAGGCCGTCGTCGCCGCGGCCGGGCTGGTAGGGGACCGTCTGAAGTTCCGCTCCGGTGGCGCCGTCGAACACGGTGAGGTACTCGGGGCCGTCCAGGATGAAGCCTTCGAACGCGCGCAGCACGTTGCGGGCCGACCTGCCCGGCGCGTAGACATCGATGAAGTAGTCGACCAGTTTTTCGGCGGACTCCCGCGACAACGGGTACTCGTGGGTCACCTCGGTGCCGAAGGCCTGCTCGAGGGTGGCCGGCCACTGGCCGGAGATGACCTCTTCGCGCTCGGACCAGCCGAGGAACAGCTCGACGAGGTGCTCCTCGTAGTCGGCGGCGCTCATGCGGTAGTCGTCGTCGTGCGAGTAGCCCGCTGCGACGTCTTCGGCCGGCATCGTGACGTAGGCCTCGTTCGTGACCGAACCGTCAGCGGCGTAGCCGATCGACCTCGTCCCCGGCGCGGTCTTGAGGATCGTCTCCGACCGTCCGTCGCCGTCGAAGTCGTAGACGAGGAACTGCGTGTAGTGCGCACCGGCGCGGATGTTGGCGCCCAACTCGATGCGGTTCAGCAGCGTGCCGTCCAGCTCGTAGGTGTCGATGAACACCGGTCCGGTGTAGCCGACCTGCGAGACGTCCTTGGCGTTGGACGGGTCCCACTTGACGACGTACTCGTAGGCCCCGTCACCGTCCACGTCGCCCACCGACACGTCGTTCGCGGCGTATGTGTAGGCCTCCCCTGCGGGTGTGACGCCGTCAGCGGGTCGGGTCAGCGGGATGTCGAGGTGTCCCTGGGCCAGTGGCGCGGTGGCCGGGCTCGGCTCGCCCTCGCGGCCGGCGAGCACCGGGGCGACCTGGTAGGTCGCGGCGGCGGATCCCGCAGCGTCCAGGAAGTTGGTGCTGTCGGTGACGGTGGCGATCTTCGCACCGTCCCGATAGACGACGAAGTCGGTGCCGACCAGGCCGGAGTCACCGGCGCCGTAGGCCTCGCCCTGCAGCAGGCGCCAGCTGACGAACACCCCCGACGCGGTGCTCACGGCAACGACGCCGCGGTCGAGCCTCTCCAGTTGCGGGGATGAGGTGCCGGGGCCGGAGGTGGGGACGGATGCCGCGGCATCCGCCCCGGTGGCACTGGCGGCGTGGACCGGAAGCACCAGCGCAGCGGCCGTGACGGCGGCAGCGATGGTCATCCGGGTGGACGAACGGGTCCATGGGACAGGGGTTCTCATGCGGTTCACCTTTGAATCGGATTTGCTTGGAATGCGCTTTCCCCAGTCGCAGGTCGAGCCTAGAGGTCTGCACACCGCCGGGTCAACGCCCATCGGACCCCATTTTGCTTAGCAACACTAATGAGCTACGCTAAGGACCTGTATGAGTTCGCCACACGCCTCCCCCTCCCCCTCGCCGGACCTCTCGACCTCGGCCTCCGACCTGCGCATGGCCACGTTCCGCCTGGCCCGGCGCCTGCGCGCCCAGCGCGCGGTGGATGCCATGAGCGACGGCCAGTTCGCCGTGCTCGCCGCGCTCACCACGCACGGCGACCACACCCTCGGCGAACTCGCCGACCGGGAACGGGTCTCCGCGCCGTCGATGAACCGCACCGTGAACTGCCTCGAGGAGTCGGGCTACATCGTGCGCACCCCCGACGAGCAGGACCGCCGCAAGGTGAACATCTCGCTGACCGAGACCGGACGGGCCGTCGTCGAGGAGACCACCCGCCGCCGCGACTCATGGCTCGAGCAGGCGTTCGCCTCGCTGACCGACGCCGAGCGCGCCGTGCTCGCGCAGGCCGCCGACATCATGCGGGAGGTGGCGTCGCGATGAGCGCCATGTTCCGCTCCTTCTCCGTGTTCAACTACCGCGTCTGGTTCATCGGCGCGCTCGTCTCCAACGTCGGCGCCTGGATGCAGGCGACGGCACTGAGCTGGGTCGTGCTGACCGAACTGACCAACAACGATGCCGGCGCGATGGGCGTCACGATGGCGCTGCAGTTCGCCCCGCCGCTGCTGCTGGTCGGGGTCACCGGCTGGGTGGCCGACCGGTTCGACCGGCGGCGGCTGCTCATGATCACGCAGAGTTCGCTCCTGGTGATCGGCGTGATCATCGGTTCGCTGCTACTGGCAGGCGTCATGACGCTGCCGCTGATGTACGCCTTCGCGCTGCTGCTGGGCGTCGTGGCCGCCTTCGACAACCCCAGCCGTCAGGCGTTCGTATCCGACCTGGTCACCCGGGAGAACGCCTCCAACGCGGTCGCGCTCAACGCGGCATCCTTCAACGGGGCCCGCATGATCGGTCCGGCCGTCGCCGGTGTCCTGATCGTGGTGGTCGGCACCGGCTGGGTGTTCTTCGTCAACGCCGTCACCTTCATCGCGATGATCGTGGCGCTGCTGCTGATCCGCACCGGTGAGCTGATCCCCCGCGTGCACGCCTCCGGGGCGTCGCGGCTTGCCGACGGCATCCGCTACGTCGGCAAGCGCCCCGACCTCATGGTCGCGTTCGCGATGGTGTTCCTGCTCGGCGCGTTCGGCATGAACTTCCCGATCTTCGCCTCGACGATGGCGCTGGAGTTCGGGCAGGAAGCCGATGGCTACGGCCTGCTCAGCTCGATCCTCGCTGTCGGCTCGCTCATCGGCGCGCTGCTGGCCGCCCGCCGCGACCGCGCCCGCATCCGCGTCGTCATCGGCGGCACCGCGCTGTTCGCCGTCGCGGCGACCGTGTCGGCGTTCATGCCGAACTACTGGCTGTACGCCCTGACGCTCATGCTCACCGGGTTCGCGGTCGTGACGACCCTGACCACCGCGAACGGCTACGTGCAGACCACCACCGACCCCGCGTTGCGCGGTCGGGTGCTGGCGCTGTACATGGCGATCCTGATGGGCGGCACGCCCATCGGCGCCCCCATCGTCGGCTGGGTGGCTGCGGAATTCGGCCCGCGCAACGCCATCCTGCTGGGAGCCGTGGCGGCCTTCGCGGCGTTCCTGATCGGTGCGATCTGGCTGCTCGCGTCCGGGCGGGTCACCCGCACCGAGTCGCGCCGGTTCCACCTCACGCTCGGCGAGACCCGGCCGCTGTCGGTCGTTTCCCCGGAGTCGTTCTCCGACGAGATCGCCGCGACCACGCCGATCCGCCTGCCCGACGACGAGGCGGCGCCGCGCGTGCGCAAGCGCGCGGGCTGAGGCTGAGGCTGCGGGCAGCGCGCGCGGCATCCGCGTCAGCGCGGCTCGCGCACCCCGACACGCACCAGGTGGTCGTTGACGAAGCGCCCATCGGGGTCGAGCCGCTCGAACACCGCACGCGCATCGGCCAGGCGCGGGTGCACGCGCTGCATCGCGGCGCGGTCGAACCGGTGCGCCTTGCCCCAGTGCGGGCGGGCGTGAAACGGCGCGAGGGCCGCCTCGATGGGCGGCAGCATCGCCGCGACGCCGTCGGGATGGTTGTGCCAGGTGAAGTGGATGATCGCGACATCGCGGCGGTAGGCCGGGCTGAGCCACAGCTCATCGGCGGCGGCCGTGCGAAGCTCGGTGACGATGAGGTGCGGACGGATGCCGTCGCCCAGCTGCCGCACCGCGGTCAGCGCCGCCGCGGCATCCGCCCGGTCGACGAAGTACTCGCTCTGGATCTCGTCGCCGAACGACGGCTCGGCGTCGAGGCGGAAGTGCGGCAACCGCTGCAGCCAAGGGCCGGGGACACCGGCGAGCTCGGTGACGTTGTCCGCCTCGCTCAGCGGTGACTCGCCGCCGGTGGCTCGCACGCCGTCGAGCAGGGTGTCAGGGACGGGGTCGTCGTCGGCATCCAACCGCGTCTTCACCCACGCGTAACCGATCGAGCCCGGCTCCCACAGGGAGAACAGCGACACGCTGTAGCCGGCGGAGGTGAGCTCGTCGTACCCGGCGAGCGCGGCGTCCCACGTGATGCCGGTGTAGATGTCCTGCCGCACCCGGAACGTCGGCTGCACATCGAGGGTCAGCGACACCAGGATGCCGAACGCGCCCAGCCCCACCGCGAGGGCGGGGAAGTCGGGGTCGCCGCGGCGCACCTCGTGCAGGTCGCCGTCGGCGCCGACGTAGCGCAGCGCCCGCACCGCCGCCGACAGCACGCCGTTGCGGTCGCCCGACCCGTGGGTGCCGGTGGCGGTGGCCCCGCCGACGTTGATGTGCGGGAGCGACCCGAGGTTGCCCAGGGCCCAGCCGCGCTCCTCGAGCCACAGCGCGAGTTCGCCGTAGCGGGTGCCGGCGCCGACGGTGACGGCGCGGTCCTCGACGTCGAGGTGGAACGCCGGGTCGATGCCGGTGACATCGATGAGCGTGCCGTCGGTGTCGGGGAGGTCGGTGAAGGAGTGCCGCGTGCCCAGCGCATGCACGCGGCCGCCGGCGGCGACGAGGCGCCGCACGTCATCGATGGTCCCGGCGGCCTCGATCCGCGGCGCGCGGTAGGTGTAGGTCCCTGCCCAGTTGCGTGGCATCCTCGCCCCTTCTCCCCCGCGTTTTCGCGGTCCCCACAACCTACCCGCCGAGTGAGTATTCGTGCCGCCGAGTGAGTATTCGCGGTCGCGAGTGAGTATTCGCGGTGAATACTCACTCGACGCGACGAATACTCACTCGGCAGCGGGGTCAGAGGACGGCGGCGAGCGACTCCAGCGCGGCGACGGGATCGCCCAGCGGCGCGAACACCGAACTGTGCACGCCGGCGGCTGCCAGCTCGTCGATGCGCGCCCGCACCTGCGCGGGCGTGCCCGCCAGCGCCAGCTGCGCGACCCACTCGTCGGGAAGCGCCTGCGCGAACTCCTCGCGCGACGCGCTGCGAGCCCGGAGGGCATGGAACTCCGCCGCGAACGTCAGCGGGTCGATGTGCGGCGCCCAGTCCGGCTCCCCGATCCACGCCAGCGCGGGCCGGGCCGCGGCGAGCGCGGCAGCGGCATCCGCGTCGACGGACCCGACGTTGTACGCGACGAGCCGATGACCGGATGCCACACCGATTCGTTCCACCGCGGCGCGGGCGTACTCCGGGGTCACCGGCTCCGCCAGCACCGTGCCATCGGCGATGCGCCCCGACAGCGCGAGCGAACGCGGCCCGCGCACCCCCAGCAGCAGCGGCGGCGGGTCGGCCGGGACACTGGAGGCGTCCAGGCGCACACCGCCGGCGATCACGTCGCCGCGCAGCAGCGTGCGCAGCGTCGTCACATGCGTGTCGAGGGTGCGCAGCGGCGGGTCGGTCCACGCCCCGACGGACCGCATCCACTCCGGCATCCCGTGCCCGATGCCGGCGTGCAGCCGGCCGGGAAAGAGCTGCGCGAGGGTGGCCAGCTCCATCGCGCCGAACGCCGCGTTGCGGGCACCGGCGGGCAGGATGCCCAGCCCCACCCGGATGCGCTCGGTCCACGCCAACACGGCGCCGGCCTGCGCGATGCCGCCGCGGAACCCGAGATCCTCCACGACCCAGAGCTCATCGAACCCGAGGGCTTCTGCCCGAAGCGCGAACTCGCGCACGCGCGCCGGAGCGATGTTGCGGGGCAGCATGACCCCGATGTCGGGGCGGGTCACCTCCCGTCCCGGGCGTCCTGCGCGTCCTGCGCGGCCAGCGGCGTGGGGGCGGCGCCCAGCCCGTCCAGCGCGACCCAGAGCGCGTCGGGCACCGTCACCGCGTGGAGGGCGAGCAACTGTTCCAGCCGCGGGATGGACGCGATCCCCACGATCGTGGAGTCCACCAGCGGCGAGCGCAGCGAGAAGTGCAGCGCGGCCGCGGCCAGCGGCACGCCGTGGTCGGCACACACCTCCTCGGCGCGGGCGATCCAGGCGACCAGCTCCGGCGGCGCATCGACGTAACCGTAGGTCGCGCGGGAATTCGCGCCCTTGGCGAGGATGCCGGCCCCGAACGGTGCCGCGTTGAACACGCCCATGCCCCGGCGACGCGCCTCGGTGAACAGCGCCTCGGCGCTGCGGTCGACGAGGGTGTAGCGATTGTGGGAGAGGACGACGTCGAACAGCCCGGTTTCGAGGTACTCGGTCATGAGCGGGATGGGACCGGCGGCGATGCCGATCGCATCGACGGCGCCGGAGTCGCGCAGTTCGCGCAGCGCGTCCACCGCGCCTCCGGGTGCGGTGGCCTCGGCGAACGTGACGCTGTACGGATCGTGGAAGTGCAGGATCTCGACCCGGTCCAGCCCCAGCCGGGCCAGGCTCTCTTCGTAGGAGCGCAGCACCCGGTCGCGGCCGAACGCGCCGGTCACAGGATCGCGATCGACCTTGGTCGCGATGCGGGCGGTCGCGCGAGACCCCACCGCCGCCAGCCCCAGCCCCAGCCCCAGCACCGTCTCGGAGCGGCCGTCGCCGTAGTTGTTGGAGGTGTCGATGAGCGGGATGGGGCCGGTCAGGAACGCCGCCGCGACCCTGACAGCCTCGGCCTCTTCGGGCGAGCCGGGCAGGCTCTGCTTGCCGAGCGCAGAGGTGCCGAGGGTGAGTTCGCCCACCGTCAGTCCCGTCGCGCCGAGATCGGTGTGTCGCATGGTGCACTGCCTTCCCTGATGGTGCTCGTCGAGCCGCCGGCTCACGCGCTCTCGGTGGAGTCGCGCACCACCAGCTCGGGCTGGAAGCGCACGTTGCGCTCGTGGTCCGCTGTCGGATCGGCCAGCTCCGCCAGCAGCAGATCCACCGCGGTGTAGCCGATGAGGCTGGCCGGCTGACGGATGGAACTCAGCGGCACGACGGTGGATGCCGCGAAGTCGATGTCGTCGTAGCCGATGAGCGCGATGTCGTCGGGGATGCGCACGCCCGACATGATCGACAGCGCCTGGATCGCACCGACGGCCAGCAGGTCGTTCGCCGCGAAGATCGCGTCGGGCCTCGCGGTCATGCCGCGCTCGAGAACGGCAAGCCCTGCCTCCCGGCCGTGCAGCACGGTGAGGGCCGGCATCTCCACGACCTCCAGCGTCGCGCCGGCGACGGCCTCCACGGCTCGCCGCGCGCCCTGGAGGCGATCGGCGACCTGGCGCAGCGCCTGCGGCCCGCCCAGGAACATCAGGCGCCGCCGGCCACCGGCGAGCAGGTGGGATGCCGCGAGAAACCCGCCTTCGACGTCGTCGACCGACACCGAGCAGAACCCCGAATCGGGCATCTCGCGGTCGACGAGGATCACCGGCGTACCGGCATCCCGCAGCCGCGTCAGCCGCCCGATGTCGTCGGTGGTCGGGGTGATCAGCACGCCGTTGACCCGCTGCTCGAGGAAGAGGTCGAGATATCGCGCCTCGCGCGGAGCGTCCTCGTCGGCGTTGCCCAGCAGCACCGCCATGTCCGCTTCGTCGGCGCGCGCCTCGGCGCCGCGGGCGACATCGGCGAAGAACGGGTTGCCCGCATCCAGGACGACCAGGCCGATACTGCGACTGCGTCCGACCCGCAGCTGGCGGGCCGCGTCGTTGCGAACGAAGCCGAGCTGCTCGATGGCCCGCTGCACGCGTTCGACGGTGGCGGGCGCGACCTTCTCCGGCCGGTTCAGCACGTTGGAGACCGTGCCGACAGAGACCGTGGCCGCCGCAGCGACGTCCCTGATACTGACGACCATCCGCGTCCCCTCGTCCGTCGCCCAGGTTATCGAGTGCGGCGACGCGCTGGGGCAAACGCTATCCGATTGCGCGGAGGTACAGGGATGAGTTACCCTTTTTGAAACGATTCACTCCCGGGAACAGGAACCTCAATGACGAGACAGCCACAGCGCGTCTGCTTCCAGCTGCAGATCGAGCCTGAACTGCTCGACGAGTACATCCGCCGCCACAGCCCCGTCTGGCCGGAGATGCTGGCAGAGATCGCCGCCTCCGGCCGGCGCAACTACTCGCTGTTCCTGGGCGACGGCGGCCGCCTGATCGGTTACTACGAGACCGACAACGACGACGCCGCTCAGGCCTACCTCGCCGCCTCCCCCGTCGCCGCGCGCTGGGAGGCCGAGATGTCCCGGTTCTTCGTGGGCCTGCAGGGCCGGCCGGACCAGGCATCCACTCCGCTGACCGAGATCTTCAACCTCCACGATCAACTGGCCGCATCCGTCGCGACCACCGACACGACAGAGAGCACCCGATGAGCATCCTCACCCCCGACATCCAGGCCGCCCTGGCCCAGCAGGGCATCGAACTGCCCTCGTGGGCGTTCGGCAACTCCGGTACCCGGTTCCGCGTGTGGACCACCGAAGGAACCCCGCGCGACCCGTTCGAGAAGATCGCCGACGCCGCCGAGGTCAACCGCGTCACCGGTCTTGCCCCCTCGGTGGCACTGCACATCCCGTGGGACAAGGTCTCGGACTACAGCGTGCTGCGTCGCCACGCCGAGGACCTGGGCGTGAAGCTCGGCACGATCAACTCCAACACGTTCCAGGACGAGGACTATAAGTTCGGCGCCCTCACGCACGAGAACGAGGCCATCCGCCGCAAGGCGATCGACCACCACATCGAGTGCGTCGACGTGATGGATGCCACCGGCTCCCGCGACCTGAAGATCTGGCTCGCCGAGGGGTCGAACTACCCCGGCCAGACCGACATGCGCTCCCGTCAGGACCGCCTGCAGGACTCGCTGCAGCAGATCTACGCCCGCCTGGCCGGCGAGCAGCGGCTCGTGCTGGAGTACAAGTTCTTCGAGCCGTCGTTCTACCACACCGATGTTCCCGACTGGGGAACGTCCTACGTGCAGGTCGCCGCCCTCGGCGAGCGCGCCATGGTGTGCCTGGACACCGGCCACCACGCGCCCGGCACCAACATCGAGTTCATCGTGATGCAGCTGCTGCGCCTGGGCAAGCTCGGCTCGTTCGACTTCAACTCGCGCTTCTACGCCGACGACGACCTCATCGTGGGCGCCGCCGACCCGTTCCAGCTGTTCCGGATCCTGTTCGAGGTCATCCGCGGCGGCGGCCTGAACAACCCCGACGTGGCGTTCATGCTCGACCAGTGCCACAACATCGAGGCGAAGATCCCCGGTCAGATCCGCTCCGTGCTCAATGTGCAGGAGATGACCGCTCGCGCACTGCTGGTCGACCACAACGCGCTCGCCGCGGCGCAGACGGCGAACGACGTGCTCGGCGCGCAGGCGGTGTTCATGGATGCCTTCTACACCGACGTGCGTCCCGCACTGGCCGAATGGCGCGAGTCGCGCGGGCTTCCCGCCGATCCGATGGCCGCGTATGCCGCCTCCGGATACCAGGAGAAGATCGAGGCCGAGCGCGTCGGCGGGACCCAGGCCGGCTGGGGAGCCTGACCCGATGACGGAGCCGTTCGCCGCCGCCGACGACCGCACGCTGGACGGTCCGCACGGCCCGTTCGGCGTGCGCGTCTACGCCCCCGCGGAGCCCGCCCGCGTGGGCCTGGTCTGGGCCCACGGCGGCGGATTCGCCGGCGGCGACCTCGACATGCCCGAGGCGGACTGGGTCGCCCGGCAGCTGGCCGACCGCGGCATCGCGGTGGTCTCGGTCGACTACGCCCTCGCCCCGGTGCCGGCCGGATGGACGATGCCCCCGGCGGGCAACACGCGCGAGCGCCTGCGCTACCCGGTCGCCTCCGAGGAGGTCGGCTTCGCGTTCACCTGGGCCGTCGGTTCGGGCCTCGTCGCCGGGCCCTGGGCGCTGGGTGGGGCGAGCGCCGGCGCCAACCTCGCCACCGGCGCCGCGCTGCGCCTCGTGCACGAGGGCGGCCCGGTTCCTGCGCTGGTGGCGCTCGCGTACCCCACGCTCCACGCGGTGCAGGATGCTCCGGATGCCGACCTGCGGGCGCTGCTGGACGCCGACCCCGACGCCGATCGGTTCGGTCCCGACGTCGTCCGCCGCATGTACGAGAACTACCTGGGTGGGTCGCTGGACGCCGCCGACGTCTACGCGGTCCCCGGCGCCGCGGCAGCCGCACAGCTGGCGGGGTTCCCGTCCGTGCTCATGATCAACGGCGAGGCGGACGAGCTGCGCATGTCGGGCGAGGCGTTCGCGCGCTCGCTCTCGGCAGCCGGCGTCCCCATCGAGGCCGTGACCGAACGCGGCACCCAGCACGGCCACCTCAACCGGCCCGACGAGGCCGCAGCATCCGCCTCGATCAAGCGCATCGCCGCCCGACTTTCTGCACTTTCTCCCGCCACCGAAGGAACTCCCTCATGACCAACCCCGCAGCAGCCGAACTGATCGCCCGCAGCAACCGCCTGGGCGCGAACCCGAAGAACACCAACTACGCCGGCGGCAACACGTCCGCGAAGGGCACCGACACCGACCCCGTGACGGGGGAGCCGGTCGAGCTGCTGTGGGTCAAGGGCTCCGGCGGCGACCTCGGCACCCTGACCGAGGCAGGCCTGGCCGTGCTGCGCCTTGATCGCATGCGGGCGCTCGTGAACGTGTACCCCGGCGTCGAGCGCGAAGACGAAATGGTCGCCGCGTTCGACTACTGCCTGCACGGCAAGGGCGGCGCCGCCCCCTCGATCGACACCGCGATGCACGGACTGGTGGATGCCGCGCACGTGGATCACCTGCACCCCGACAGCGGCATCGCGATCGCGACCGCCGCCGACGGCGAGGAGCTGACCGCCACCATCTTCGGCGACAAGGTCGTGTGGGTGCCCTGGCGCCGCCCCGGCTTCCAACTGGGTCTGGACATCGCCGAGATCAAGGCGCAGAACCCGCAGGCCATCGGCTGCATCCTCGGCGGCCACGGCATCACCGCGTGGGGCGAGACCTCCGAGGAGTCCGAGCGCAACTCGCTGTGGATCATCGAGACGGCGGCGATCTACATCGCCGAACACGGCAAGGCCGACCCGTTCGGCGGCATCCGCGCCGGCTTCGACGCCCTCCCCGAGGCCGAGCGTCACGCCCGTGCCGCAGCGCTGGCCCCGACGATCCGCGGCATCGCCTCGACCGACAAGCCGATGGTGGGCCACTACACCGACAGCGCCGCCGTGCTGGACTTCCTCGCCGCCGAGAAGGCGCCGTACCTGGCCGGGCTCGGCACCAGCTGCCCCGACCATTTCCTGCGCACCAAGGTCAAGCCGCTCATCCTCGACCTGCCGGCCACGGCGACCGTGGACGAGCAGCTGGCGCGCCTGCAGGAACTGCACGCCGAATACCGCGCCGATTACCGGGCGTACTACGACGCGCACGCCGACGCGGACTCCCCCGCGATCCGCGGCGCCGACCCGCTCATCGTGCTGGTGCCGGGCGTGGGCATGTTCAGCTACGGCGCGAACAAGCAGACCGCTCGGGTGGCCGGTGAGTTCTACGTCAACGCCATCAACGTCATGCGCGGCGCCGAGTCGCTGTCGACCTACAGCCCCATTTCGGATGCCGAGAAGTTCCGCATCGAGTACTGGGCGCTGGAAGAGGCCAAGCTGCAGCGCATGCCCAAGCCCAAGACCCACCAGGGGCGCATCGCGTTCGTGACCGGCGCGGCCTCCGGCATCGGCAAGGCCATCGCCACCCGCCTGGCCGCCGAGGGTGCCTGCGTCGTCGTGGCCGACCTCGACCTCGAGAAGGCGCAGGCCGCCGCCGCCGAGCTCGGCTGTACCGACGTGGCGATCGGCGTCGCGGCGAACGTGGCGGATGCCGCGGGCGTGCAGGCCGCGATCGACGCGACCGTGCTCGCCTTCGGCGGCATCGACCTCGTCGTCAACAACGCCGGGCTGTCGCTGTCCAAGCCGCTGCTGGAGACCACCGAGAAGGACTGGGACCTGCAGCACGACGTCATGGCGAAGGGCTCGTTCCTCGTCGCCAAGGCCGCCGCGAAGGCGCTCATCGCGCAGAAGATGGGCGGCGACGTCATCTACATCTCCTCGAAGAACAGCGTCTTCGCCGGCCCCAACAACATCGCGTACTCGGCGACCAAGGCCGACCAGGCCCACCAGGTGCGCCTGCTGGCGGTGGAACTGGGCGAGCACGGCATCCGGGTCAACGGCATCAACCCCGACGGCGTCGTGCGAGGCTCCGGCATCTTCGCCGCCGGCTGGGGCGCCAACCGCGCCGCGACGTACGGCGTGAAGGAAGAGGACCTCGGCCAGTACTACGCCAACCGCACCATCCTCAAGCGCGAGGTCGTCCCCGAGAACGTCGCCGACGCGGTGTACGTGCTCACCGGACCGGAGCTGACCCGCACCACGGGCCTGCACATCCCGGTGGACTCCGGCGTCGCCGCCGCTTTCCTGCGATGAGCGGGTCGGGCTCGATGGGGTCCGGCGCCGTTGCGGCGGTCGACCTCGGCGCCACCAGCGGGCGGGTCATCGTCGGCCACGTCGGGCCCGACACGCTGGAGGCCACCACGGTCGGCCGGTTCCCCAACGACCCGGTTGTGACCGTCGATGGGCTGCACTGGAACCTGCTCGGGCTGTACGGCGCCGCGCTGACCGGTCTTCGGGAGGCGTTCCGGCAGGCGCCGGACATCGCGAGCATCGGCGTGGACTCGTGGGCGGTCGACTACGGACTGCTGCGGGCCGGCCGGCTGCTGGGTTCGCCCTTCCACTACCGCGACACCCGCACCGAGCGGGGCGTCGCGGCGGTGCACGAGCGGATGCCGCATGCTGAGTTGTACCGGCGCAACGGGCTGCAGTTCCTGCCGTTCAACACGCTGTACCAGCTGGCGGCGGAGCCGGCGGCGCTCTTGGACTTCGCCGACACCGCGCTGCTGGTGCCCGACCTGATCGGGTACTGGCTCACCGGCCAGGCCCGTGCCGAGTCGACCAACGCCTCGACCACGGGGCTGCTGCGCGGTGGCGGCAGCGGCTGGGATGACGAGCTGATCGCTGCGCTGGGCCTTCCCCGCGGCATCCTGCCGGAGCTCATCGCTCCGGGCGAGCGCCTCGGGGCGCTGCTGCCGGAGGTGGCGGCATCGCTCGGCGCCGCGTCGGTGGGCGTGACGGCGGTCGGCTCCCACGACACCGCTTCGGCGGTCGTGGCGGTGCCGATGCGGGCGGAGTCGGCGGCCTACATCTCCTGCGGGACGTGGGGCCTGGTCGGCGTGGAAGTGGAGAGCCCCGTGCTCACGGCGGAGGCGCTCGATGCGAACTTCACCAACGAGGGCGGCGTGGACGGCCGCGTGCGGCTGCTGCACAACGTGATGGGCCTGTGGGTGCTGAGCGAGGCGGTGCGCGGCTGGGAGCGGGAAGGGCACCGCATCGACCTGCCGACGCTGCTGGATTCGGCGGCCGACGTGGATGCGGCATCCGTGCCGGTGTTCGACGTCGACGACCCGCGGTTCATGCCGCCGGGCGACATGCCCGCGCGCATCGACGCGTGGTGCGCGGAGCACGGTGTCGCTGCTCCCCGCTCGCGCGCCGAGTACACCCGGTCGATCGTGGAGTCGCTGGCGCAGGCGTTCGCCGACACGGCCCGGCTCGCCGGGCGCATCGGCGGCGTGGACGTGCAGACGATCCACATCGTCGGCGGCGGGTCCCTGAACCGGCTGCTGTGCCAGCGCACCGCCGACCGCGCCGGGCTCGAGGTGCTGGCCGGTCCCGTCGAGGCGACCGCGCTGGGGAACCTCCTGGTGCAGGCGCGCGCCGCCGGCCTGGTGTCGGGGTCCCTCGAGTCGCTGCGCGATCTCGTGGCCCGCACCCACGCCCCGACGCGCTACACCCCGCGCCCCTGACCCCCGCTGCCGAGTGAGTATTCCTGCCCTCGAGTGAGTATTCGCGCCCTCGAGTGAGTACGTGAATACTCACTCGGCCGCAGCAATACTCACTCGGCAGCAGCAATACTCACTCGCCAGTGGCGTGGCGTTGCCGGCCGCCTGGCGCTGTGATGATCACGCGTCGACGCCGGGCGCCTCACCCTTCATCGCGGCGGGCGAGACGTGCACCAGTGTTTGACGGCGGGCCGTCGCCACCACCACGCCGCACTGATTGCGGGCCGTGTGGTGGAACTGCACGATCCCCTGACCCGGGCGGGAGATCGATCTCCGCTTGGACTCGATCAAGGTCTCGGCGTAAAGCGTGTCGCCCTGCCGGACCGGGGCGGGGAAGGAAATGTCAGAGAAGCCCAGATTCGCGACGATCGTTCCCGCTGTCAGCTGTGACACCGACAGGCCCACCATCGTGGACAGGGTGAACATGCTGTTGACCAGGCGCTCGCCGAACTCAGTGCCCGCTGACCACGCTGCATCCAGGTGCAGCGCCTGGGTGTTCATGGTCAGCGTCGTGAAAAGGACATTGTCCGCCTCACTGACAGTTCGACCGGGGCGATGCTCGTAGACGACGCCTTCCTCCATCTCGTCGAAGTAAAGTCCGCGCTGCACGATCCGGGTCTGGCTCATTGCGTCCTCCTCGTGATCGGGGCGATCTAACCCTCACCCTCGGGGGCTTTATCTGTGTAATCTATTAGACCATGAGCGACAACGCGGTCAGCCCTATAGACGCACCTAGTTTCCGGACCGTGCTCGGTCATTTCCCCACCGGCGTGTGCGTCGTGACCGCCATCGACGCCGCCGGAACACCGGTCGGGATGGCGGTCGGATCCTTCACCTCGGTCTCGCTCGACCCCCCACTCGTGGCATTCCTGCCAGATCGTTCCTCCACGACCTTCCCCCGCATCCGTGACGCAGTGTCCTTCTGCGTCAACGTGCTGGCAGCCGATCAAGAGCCCGTCTGCCGCACATTCGCCTCCCGAGGCGCTGATAAATTCGCCACGGTCAGCTGGCGGCCCGCCCCATCGGGAGCACCGATCCTCGACGGCGTCGTGGCGTGGATCGACTGCGTCCCCGATACGCTCCACGAAGCGGGAGACCATTACATCTGCATCGGGCGGGTGACCGATCTCGCTGTGGAGAACCCCACGCTTCCCTTGTTGTTCTTCCAGGGTGGATATGGCGCATTCTCCCTGGGGTCGCTCGTGGTCGGTGCACGGCCCGGCCTCACCGAGCACCTCGTGCGCGCCGACCGGGCCCGTGACGAGATGGAGCGACTGGCCGATCGCACGGGGGTCGAGGTGCTCGCTCTCGCACCATCAGGTGACACCTTCGTCCTTGTCGCCTCGGCGTCGCCCGACGGCACTGCCTCGCCACACCGCATCGGCATGACGATGCCGCTGGCTCCGCCGGCCGGCCGCGTCTTCGTCGCGTGGGAGGGCCGGGAGCGGATCGAGCAGTGGTTCGCACGCAGCGTCGAGCCTCTCACCGAGCAGGACCGCATGTCCCTGGATCAGGAGCTGGCGGCCGTACGGGAGAGCGGGTGGACACCCGCGTTCTCCTCCGAGCGCCTTGACGATCTGTGGCAGACGATCGGCCGCATCGGGCAGGTGGGCCAGACCCCCTCGCTAGTGCGGCACGTCACTGAGGCGATCACTCACCTCGAGCGCCACAGCACGCCCGACGATGTCACCGAGGACACCGCCGGAAGCGTGCAAGCCGTCATGGCCCCTGTCTTCGGCCCCGACGGTGATGTCGTCCTCAAGTTGTCGCTGACGGGCATTCCGCGCGGGGCGACGCTGGAGCGCATCCACGAACTGCGCGACGAGCTGCTGGCGGCCTGCGCCCGCGTCACCGAGGCGCTCAACGGTCGGCCTCCGCGCGGCCCCGCGCCTGCGCGCTGATCCAGCCGGACTGCAGCGCGGCGGTGAGGACCGTCTGCGAAGTAATGCACGTGCCCTGCTCCGCCGACATGCCGTGACCCCAGATGGCACCGACATGGCGATCGCGCGGGGACGGGGCCTGCCGCCCCGTCCCCACCGTCGCCGTCGCCGTCGCCGCGGACCTTTCCGCTCAGGGCAGGTCGCGGATGGTTCCCCCGTCGACCGCGATGGCGACCCCGGTGGTCCAGCTCGACGCTTCTGAGCACAGGAACACGACGGTGCGGGCGACCTCTGCCGGCTCCCCCGTGCGCCCCATCGCGATCGGCTGCAGCTGCAGCATCCGCTTCTCGACATCCTCTGCGGAGACGCCCATGTGCTCGGCCGCCGAAGCGTAGCCCGAAATGACACTCTCGCTGCGCGTGAGCCCCGGCATGACGCAATTGGCCGTAATCCCGTACTTGGCGTATGACCGCGACATCGCCCGGGTGGCGTGCATGAGGGCGGCTTTGGCTGCCCCGTACGACGCGAAACGCGGGTCGGGGTCCCGCCCTGCGGTGGACCCGATGGTGATGATGCGCCCCCAGCCGGCCGCTTGCATCGTGGGCGCGCAGGCCATCGACAGCCGGACCGCGCTGAGCGTGTTCACGCGGTATGCCTCCGACCACGAGTCGTCGGAGAAGGCGCGCAGATGCTCCCCGGTCGAGAGTCCGGCGGCGTTGATCACGCCGTCGATGTGGCCGAACGCTTCGAGTGCGGCATCGCGGATCCGCTCGCTCGATGCCTCCTCCGACACATCGGCGGCGACGGTGAGGACCTGCCCGCCGGCCTGCCGCAGCGTCGTCGCGAAGGCCTCCAGCCGCTCTTCACTGCGGGCGACCGCGACGACGCGAGCCCCCTCCTGTACGAGGATCTCCGCGCTGGCGCGGCCGATCCCGGCGCTCGCGCCCGTGACGATCACGACGCGCTGGTCGAGTCCGAGGTCCATGTCATCTCTCCAATGCGAGGTCGAGGGCGTCGGTGGTGACGCCCTCCTTCTTGAGTTCGTTCTTCTGCACCTTCATCGTGGGAGTGCGCGGCATGTCGGCGACCACGCGCACAAAGCGCGGCACGGCGTAGCGGGGCAGGTTCGCGGCGACGTCAGCGATGATGCGGCGGGGGTCGTGCTCAGCGGAATCAAGCAACAACGCCGCCATGACCTCCTCCTCGCCGTCGACCTCCACACCATAGACGGCTGCCTCGACGACTCGGGCGTCCGAGACGAGGACGCTCTCGACCTCCCACGCGGAGATGTTCTCTCCGCGCCGGCGCAGCGAATCCTTGGCGCGCTCGGCGAAGAAAAGATCACCGTCGGCGGTCATGTATCCCCGGTCTCCCGTGTCGAACCAGAGATCACGCGTGGCCGCCACCGTCGCGCGATCGTTGCCGTAGTAACCACGCGTGAAGACGTCGGCGATGCGGGGACGCAGCTGAATGTCACCGGGCTCGCCCACCGCGGCGGCCCGGCCGTGGTCCGCCAGGATGCGCACGTCGAAGAAAGCGCTCGCCCGCCCGGCCGATCCCGCGGGACACCCGGCCCCCGGGAGGTTCACCGTGGCCATCGGCGCCTCCGTGAGCCCGTAGACCTCGACAAGTTCGACGCCGAATCGCTCCCGCAGCGCACGACGATCGCTCTCAGCCGCGCCGGCCCCCCAGCCGATGCGCACGGAATGCGCGCCGGCACCGTCGGGATCCCGGTCAGCACCTGCCAGGATCATCGTCAGCACCGAGCCGAGGTAGTTGAAGGCCGTGATCCCGCGCTCCCGGCACAGGCGCCAGAATCCGCTACTGCTGAACCGGCTCTCCAAGTCGATCGCAGCACCGGCGGCGATCGCGGCAAGCACCCCGGTGTAGCGGGCGTTCTGGTGATACAGCGGGAAGAAGTTCAGCAGACGGTCGCCGGGACCGTAGCCGCATACCTCAGCGACGTACTGCGCGAGCAGGATGCAGCCCCGCTGATTGTGCACAACACCCTTCGAGGGCCCCGTCGTCCCCGAGGTGTAAAGCACGACCTCGCCACCCACCCCGTCGAAGGCGTCGAGGTCGGGCGGGTCGAGATAGAGCGAGTCAAGCCGGGTGATGCCGGCACCGGCGGCGCCGTCGATCACGATCGTGAGCGGTCGGCTCGCCTGCGCGGCGACGCGCTCGAGCTCGGCGGCGTAGCGCGCGTCGCACACGATGATCGATACGTCACTGTCCTCGACGAGGTGCAACAGCAGCGAACCGCGGTAATTGCAGTTGAACGGTGCATCCACAGCGCCCAGCAGGGATAGCGCGAACCACACGTCGATGGCCCGGTGCGAGGTGTCCATAAGCAGGCCCACGCGGCTGCCGGCGCCCACTCCCAGTCCCGCCAGTCCCGCCGCCAGCGCCCGTGCATCCTGCAGCAGGCGGGAGTATGTGCGACCTGCTCCGTCGACGCGGATCATCTCCTCGTCCGCGTAGTGGTGTGCCTGCGCCGACAGGAACCGCGCCATCGCCGTCACTGCTCTCGCCTCTCGGTGTGTGAGTGGGTACGGATGCGGAGCACTACTTCGAGCGGGCGGAGAACGCCGCGAGTCGCGCTCTCGCATCGTCGCCGAGCATCGTCTCGTAGGCGTCCTCCATGGACGACAGCGGCCGCGTCTCGTTGAGGATCTTCTTGTACAGCCGGATCGCCTCCAGGGACGCCTTGCCGAGTTCGGCGAGGACCTCCTGCACCGCGTCCTCGAGGCCACCGGCGGGCACCAGCTTGGTCACCAGACCGGCGCGAAACGCGTCCTCCGCCGAGAAGGTCGTCCCCGAGTACAGCCAGTAGCGCAGCCACGCCGGCGGCACCCGGTCGCGCAAGAGACGAGGCATGTGTCCGTCAACGACACCCACGCGCGACTCGGGCATCGCGAACTTCGATCCCTCAGTGGCGATCACGATGTCGCTGACCAGGGCGAGCGTCAGGCCGCCACCCATGCATAGCCCGTCGACCGCTGCGATCGTGGGCTTGGGCAGGCTGCGGATGGCCTCGAAGGGCACGCTCTCGTCGTACCCGAAGACATCGATGCCGTCCTCGTCCTCAAGTGCGGCGAGCATCTCCTTCAGGTCCCCGCCCACCGCGAAGGAGCCCTGCGTGCCTTCCAGCACGACCGCGCGCACGTCGGCGTCGCGGTATGCGCGGCGGTATGCATCGCGGACCTGGGCGTACATTCGCTTATTCAGCGCGTTCTTCGCCTCCGGACGGTTGATCACGACGCGCATGACGCCGTCGGTGACGGTGCTCGAGACCTTCTCTTCGGTCACAGAGTCCTCCTTCGTCGGGGGCCTGGCGGCCCCGGTGTGGCTACGTGGGAATCGCTCAGGCCACGCTCTTGACGCGCGGCGCGACCTCGGTGTGGAGCAGCTGGAGGCTGTAGTTCCAGGGGGCCGGGTCGTCGATGAAGTCGTGCCCGAAGATGAGCGTCGTCCCCCATCCGCCACTGTCGTCCATCAGGTTGTTGAGCTTGGCTACGACGGTGTCGGGGCTGCCCACGATCATGCTCTCGCGCACGAGCTCGATCAGGTCGCTCTTGTCATCCCACAGCGGCTTCACGCCGATGCGGGCAGCGCGACGCTGCTCGTTCGGGATGAGGTGCTCGCGCCAGGCATGACCGATCGGGCCTTCGACGACGAGCCGCTCGGCTTCGGCATCCGTGTCCGCGACGAAGATCTCGCGGCCGACATGGTGCGAGGCGCGACTGAGAGTCGACACATCGATTCCGCCGTCACGCGCGCCCTGAAGATAGGTCTCCCAGTGGTTGCGCACCAACTCGGGGCTACCACCGAAGGAAAGGGGGATGAAGCCTTGGTTGCCGGCGTAGGCGATCGACGTCGAGTTGGGGCTGGCACCGGCCATCGCGATGGTCATCTTGCCGCCGTACGGGCGCAGGTCGCGCAAATGATGCCCGCCGTGCTCGCTCCCGGGGAGCTGCGAGGTCCAGTACTTCCCCTCGAACTTAACCGGGCCGCCGGCCCAGATCTGCCGCATGAGCGCAAGGGACTCGATCGACATGTCGAGGTTCTCGGCCTGCGACGTGAACCCGTGGAACTTGGCATCCACCGGGTTGACACCCGTGGCCACGCCCAAGATGTAGCGCCCCTGCGTGATGTGGCTCATCCATGAAGTCTGCGACGCCAGGTGGGCCGGGTGCTGGTAGGGCAGGAGGTGTGCGCCGGGCGCCAGGATGATGCGCTCGGTCTCCCGCGCCGCAGCCGCGAGCACGAGCTCAGGGTTGGGAATGGCCTCCCATCCGAGAGTGAAGTGCTGACCGACCCAGAACTCCTCGAGCCCGGCCTGCTCGGCTGCGACGGCTTGGTCGACCGCCCAGTCGAAGACCTCGCGCGGCGAGCGCTCGGGTCGGGTGAACGGGGTTTGGAAGAGGCCGAACTTCACGTGCTGTTCCCTTCAGGAGGCGACACTGCCGCGGAATGGCACCCAAGGCGACCAATCCGAAATGAATACTTACATATATTGACATGATTGCCAAATCAGTCAAGTGTTATGTGTAATGCTTTGGATCCTATGGGCGGTGCTCGCGCACCCTCCGTCGCAGAGATAAGAAGGAGCGCCCGGTGCCACCCTCGAGGACCATCGAACAGCTGCGCGCCGACGTGCGCGAATGGTGCCGGGCCTCGATCCCGGCGGATTGGCGGCAGACCGAGGCCAACGCGTCTCGGGACCAGTTCGTGGCGTTCCAGAACGACTGGCTTCGTCGACTGAACGAGGCTGGATGGTCCACGCCGCATTGGCCCACCGAATGGGGAGGCGGCTACAGCCTCGCCGAGCAGGGCGTCATCTTCGAGGAGCTCGCCCGCGCCGAGGCACCCAGGCTAGTACTGCATTTCATCTCGCTCCATCACGCGGCATCCACGCTGCTGCACGCCGGCACCGAGGAGCAACGCGCGCGCCATCTGCCCGCGATCCGCAACGGCGAGGTGTGGTGCCAGGGTTTTTCCGAACCCGGAGCGGGGTCCGACCTCGCCGCGTTGGCCACCAAGGCCGTGCGGGACGGCGACCACTACGTCGTCAATGGACAGAAGATCTGGGCGAGTCTTGCCATGTACGCCGACTGGTGCCTCCTGCTGGTGCGCACGGATCCCGATGCGCCCAAGCGCCGCGGCATCTCCTACATGCTCATGGACATGCGGTCCCCGGGCGTCGAGGTACGGCCCATCAAGAAGGCCACTGGCGAGGAGCACTTCTGCGAGATCTTCCTGACCGACGTGCGCATCCCGGTGGCCAACCTCATCGGACCGGAGAATGACGGCTGGCGGGTGGCGCAATCCACACTCAACTCCGAACGCGGTGCCACGATGGTGGAACTCAGCGAGCGCCTCAAGGTCGGGTTCTCGTGGCTATGGGACGAACTGCATGATCCCGGGCGCGATCCCGGCCTGCTCGGCGCTCAGGACGCGTACGTTGCCGACGAGCTCGCCGGGTACGCCACGAGCCTGGAGGCGCTGCGCCTCCTCGTGGCAAGAGGACTCGCCGACGACATCATCCCCCAGAACGCCGGCGTGCTGGCCTCCGTCACCAAGCTCGTGTACAGCGAGCTGCTGCAGGACATGACCGGTTTCGGGGCTTCCCTCGCGGGGCTCGACGGCCAGCTGCGCACGCCCCGCGTCGCCAGCGGCGGATGGGAGTCCGGAGTGTGGCTCCTCGACCACATCTCCTCGTGGGAGTGGACCATTCCCGGCGGCACCAGCGAGATTCAGCGCACGATCATCGGGGAGCGCGGCCTGGGCCTGCCCCGGGAACCGAGGTGAGACCATGACCACGATCTTGGGCATCGATGAGGAGCTCTCCGCGCTGAGGGGGATGGTGTGGGACCTCCTCGCGCAGCGCTTTCCCGCCGCGCACGTGCATCGCATCGTCGACGGCGGCACCGCGCAGGATGCCGAGCTGGACGCGGCACTGGCTGAGCTCGGCATGTTCGGGGTAGACGTCCCGGAAGACCTCGGTGGCGGCGGCGGCACCTTCACGCACCTGCGGCAGGTGGCGGAGGGCTGCGGCTGGGCCGCCGGCACAACCCGGCTCCTCGGGACGGCGGCGGCCACCGGCATCCTCACAGACTCCGACGCGCCGGCCGCGAGAGCGTTGATCGAGGACATCGCCGGCGGGTCAGCATCCGCCGCCGTTGCCACGCCCGGCGTCTTCTCGAGCGCAGCGGGCGAGGGCATCCGCGCGCGGCGGGACGGCGCAGACATCGTGCTGGATGGCCGCGCCTCTCACGTGCTCGACCTGCCGGGTGCGCAGGTCGTGATCGTGCGCGCGGTCGATTCCGACGAACAGCCCCTGTTCGCGGTCGTCCCGGCCGATCAGTCGGGCGTCCACGTCGAGCGCCAGGAGGTGCTGGACCTCACGCGCAGCATCGGGCGTCTCACGCTGAGTGGCGTACGCGTCGGAACGGACGCCGTTGTCGTGGACGGAGGCGCCGCGCACGACACCACGGAGGCGCTCATCCAGCGGATGTCCCTTCTGGTGGCCGCCGACGCACTCGGCGTATCCAGCCGTGTGCTCGAACTCACGACCGCGTACGCCACCCAGCGCGAGCAGTTCGACCGGGCGATCGGGTCCTTCCAGGCGGTCAAGCACCAGGCCGCCGACATGCTGGTGCGGACGGAGATGGCGCGAGCGCTCGTCGACGAGGCATCCACCGCGGTGGATGAGCGGAGAGCCGATGCGCCTCGACTGGCCTCGATGGCCAAAGACCTCGCCTGCGCCGGTGCCGCGTGGGTGGCAGGTCGCGGCATCCAGCTCCACGGCGGGATCGGCTACACGTGGGAGCACGAGATGCACGTCTATTTCAAGCGCGCGAAGCTCGCCGAGCACCTCTTCGGCGACCGCCGGTGGCACCGCCGCCGCATCACCGACGAGATTCGCGCGATGCACCACTGACGGCGCGACACCCCGGTGCGCGCCAGAACGGAAGACGACATGGACGTCACCTACGCACAATTGCAGGGGATGAAGGGCACCGCGCTCGGCCCTTCCCCCTACCGCACCATCACGCAGGACGATATCCAGACGTTCGCCGACCTCACAGACGACCACTACTGGCTGCACGTCGACACCGAGAAGTCGGCCGCCGGGCCCTTCGGCACGACGATCGCGCACGGGTACCTGACGCTCGCGATGATCAGCGCACTGTGGCCGGGGTTGCTGTGGGTCACTGATGCGCCCCTGATGGTGAACTACGGTTTCGAACGCGTGCGGTTCACCGCCCCGGTCCTCAGTGGCAGCCGAATCCGGATGCGGGCCACGATCGCCGATGTGCTTCCCACCCCCCGAGGATGCCGACTCCAGGTCGACATGGCGCTGGAGCGGGAGAACGAAGAACGACCCGCCATCGTGGCTACCTGCCTGTTCGACCTGTCACGCCCCGACGGCACCGAGGGCCACGGATCGCCCGGCGGCTCGGCCTAACCCGGTCACCTTGCTGTACGACTAGCAGCATCGGTCCGCAGTTCTTACTGGAGGGAGGTCCCGGGGTCGTATCGCCCCGGCACCTCCCTCGTCGCCCGGCTCAGGCGGGGTAGGTGTGCAGGCTGCGCTGCGCGACGCTTACCGCGACGCTGGCGCCGGGCTGCAGACTCCGGACCCATGCCTCGGATGCGCCGGTGCCGGTCCGCACGTGCAGACGCGACTCATCACCGAGGGTCAGTGTCACATCGACGTGGCGTCCGCCGTACTCGGCGGTGACGAGGCTCGCATCCATCACGATGGCCCCGTCGACGGCGGTGGGGCGCACGGGGTGTAGCACGAGGTCGTCCGGACGGATGAGCGACACTGCACGGTCTGTGTCGACACCGAGCACCGGGGCCGAGACGGTCAGGCCGCCAGGGCCTACCCACGCACCGTCCGATCGCACCCATTCAAGCCGGTTGGACATGCCCACGAAGCCGGCGACGTACTCCGTCGCCGGGGCGAGGAACAGCGCCTCTGGGGTGTCCAACTGCTCGATGCGGCCGTCCTTCATGATGGCGACGCGATCACCCAGCGCGAGAGCCTCTTCCTGGTCATGGGTCACGAGCACACCCGTGAACCTGAGCTGCTGGTGCAGCTCCCGGATCTCGGTGCGCACCTGATCGCGCAGCTTCGCGTCGAGGTTGCTGAGCGGCTCGTCCAGCAGCACCACCGACGGCTGAGCGACGAGTCCTCGCGCCAACGCGATCCGCTGCTGCTGGCCGCCACTGAGCTGAGCAGGATAGCGGTCGAGCAGGTTGGCGCAGTGCACCATTTCCGCCGCACGCTCGACCCATCCGTCGGAGATCGCCTGCTTCATGCGTCGTACCTTGAGGGGGTACGCGATGTTCTGCCGCACCGTCATGTGCGGCCACAACGCGTATGACTGGAACACCATGCCGATGTTGCGCTTATTGATCGGCACGTTTGCTCGCGTCCCGCCGCCGAAGACAGGGGTGCCGTCGAAGTGGATGCTTCCGCCACTCGGCGTCTCCAGTCCTGCAAGGCAGCGCAGGGTCGTGGTTTTGCCGCACCCACTGGGACCGAGCAGCACGAGGATCTCGCCCTGCTCGACCTCCAAGTCGAGTCCGTCGACGACGGTGGTGTTGCCGAACCCCTTGGTGAGGCCCGTGACGGTGATGCCCGCTGCCATCGCTCCGCTCTCCGTTCTGTCAGTTCTGCGCCGAGTGGCGCAGGGTCCATCCGAGTTGCAGCGAGGCGAAGATATCGGGGGACTCCGCGTAGTACGCGTGCCCACCTCCTTCCACGACGACGAGCTCGGCGTCGGTGATGCCGCGGTACAGGTCCCTGGCATGATCGGGCGTGGTGAGGATGTCCTCGGTCCCGACGGTGACAAGCGTGGGCGCCGTGATCTTGGCCAGCTCCTCGTCGGTCATCCACTGTTCCGTAGCGACGCGCAGGTGCGCCGCGTACTCCTGGGCGTTGATCTTCTCGATCTCGGTCGCCCCGACCGGCAGCGCCTGGGAGATGTGCGTCTGGCTGAAGGCGGTGATCTCCACGAACGGGCGGAGAAGTTCCCCCGCGAGGCCGCTGTCGACGATCCTCTGTCGGAAACCGAGGATCGCCCGCAGGCGCGGATCCGGACGCGCGGCGGTGGAGTGCAGCGCGAGACTGCGGACCAGGTGCGGATGCCGCGACGCGACGCGCATCGCGATGGCTCCACCCATCGACACGCCGCACACGTGGACCGGGCCCTCACCGAGCGCCTCGATGAGCTCGGCGGCGTCGTCGGCGAGATCCTCCATGGTCGTCTCCGGACCGACGTCCGAGGCGTCGCCCACGCCGCGATTGTCGAATGAGATGCACTGCAGGTGCGGAGCCAGCCGTCGCATCGCCGGATCCCACGCCCGGTGGTCGGTTCCCAGCCCCTGGATCATCAGGAGGACCGGCCCGCTGCCCATACGCTTGACGTTCGTCGTCAGTGCCGACAGTGCGTGCTTTTCCATCGTGTGCTGCACGGATCTCCTTTGATCGTGGGGGCGGACCATCGCACATCAGTGTAGTGCGGATCCCAAACATAATTATAATGATTAACGTAATTAGTGATAGCGGTGAGCTTCACGGCAGCAGTACGTTATGAACGTAAAGATTAATAGATAGCGCGCGCCGAAGACGGCGCATTTCGCAAGGACGCGACACAGGAGGAGCACGTGCCGGACACCCTCACAGCCACCCCGCCAGAGGCATCCACCCGGCTGCCGGGTGCTCCCGCGCGGTTCCCCACCTCTGCACGCAGCGCAGCAGGAAAATGGCTGCGCCGCCACGGCCTGACGACAGGACTGGCACTGGTCCTGCTCTTCCTGGTGCTCTACCCGCTCCTCCGACTGCAGTTCCTCGCCCTGGAGGACGGCGCGCGCGCCTACCGCGAGGCCATCGCGCTCCCCGACCTCGCCACCACGCTGCTGACCACGGCGGCACTCGGGGTGGGTTCCCTGCTCATCTCCCTGGTCCTGGGCACAGCCCTGGCATGGTTCTCGCTGCGCCTCCCCCGTCGGCACGCGTGGATGTCCATCATCCCGATTCTGCCGATCGTCCTCCCCGCCGTCGCGGTCGTGGTCGGCTGGGCCTTCCTGCTCTCGCCCCAGGTGGGCTTCATCAACATCGCCTTGCGCGCCCTCCCGTTCGTCGACGTCGCCACCCCCACGGTCGGCCTGCCGAGCGGTCCGCTCAACATCTACTCCGTGCCGGGCATCATCATCGTGACCGGTCTGCAGTTGGCGCCACTGGTCTTCCTCTTCCTCCAGGGCAGCCTCAAGCAGCTCAACTTCGAGACCATCGAAGCCGCATCGGTCGCGGGGGCCGGATCGGTCCGCGTCTTCCTGACCGTGGTGCTGCCGCTGCTGCGACCGGCTCTGGTGTACTCCGCCGCCTTCGCAATGCTGCTGGGGCTCGGCCAGCTCACGGCGCCACAGTTCCTGGGAGCACGCGACGGCATCCGCGTGCTCGCCACCGAGATCTATCGGTTCGGCGGGACGGCTCCCACCGATTTCGCCCTGGCCGCAGCGGTGGCCTCACCCCTCCTGATCGCAGGCATTCTCTTCATCGTGGTGCAGCGACTGCTCCTGCGCCGGGACTTCCGCTTCGTGAGCACGGGGACCAAGGGCGCCTCACGCCCCGGTAAGCCATCACGCTTTTCCGCCCCCTTCATCGCGGTCTACGGCATCATCACCATCGTCCTGCCGTTCGGCGCAATCGCCCTGGTCTCACTGGTGCCGTACTGGACCGCCACGATCACCACCTTCACGATCGACAACTTCGTGCGCGCACTCACCACGCCCGCCATCCTCGACGCGCTCGGCAATAGTGTCGGCACGTCGGTCGGGGCGATCCTCATCGCACTCCCGCTTGGGTATCTGCTCACCGACATCCTCTACCGCCGTCGGGGCAGCGCTCTCGCGCGCGGGACCATCGACGTCCTCGTGCAGATGCCGCTCGGAGTCCCCGCCGTCGTCTTCGGCGTGGGCCTGCTGTTCGTGTACACCGGCAATCCGTTCACCCTCTACGGCACACCCGCACTCATCGTCCTCACATACGTGGTCATCGTCCTCCCCTTCACCGTCCGGATGCAGCTCGCGGCGCGGATGGCGGTCGGCAACTCGCACGAGGATGCCGCGCGTGCGTCGGGCGCAGGCGCGATTCGCGCACACCTCACCGTCGTCGTCCCCATGATGCGCGGAGCGCTCGCCGGGGCGGCCGTGCTGGCCTTCGTGATCCTGACGCACGAGTTCGCGGCGTCCATGTTCGTCCGCTCCGCCCGCACCCAGGTGCTGGGCACTCTGCTCTACCAGGAGTGGACCCACGGCTCGTACCCCATGGTCGCCGCCGTCAGCATCATCATGTCGGTGGTCACCGCGGTGGGCCTCGTCGTGGCGATGCGGCTCGGCGGTCGCGACACGCTGGAGTCTCTGTGAACCAAATCAGATCTAGCGGCACGCCAGTTTGCTAAGTATAATAAAGATTACGAAGAAGGTCTTGGGCGTTCGCCCATGGAACGACAGCTGTCGACGACCGGGAAGGCCCACGGCCCGAGGACGAAGTAGTCCCCGGTGACCCGAGGTCCCGAGCGGATCGGCGCACTGCGTCGCACACCACTTCCTCACCCACACGGGGAGACGACCCGCGCTCTCCCGTACAGTCGAAGGGAACACCGTGAAGAGGCAATCCATGCGCATGGGCGTGATCGCAAGCTCGCTGCTCGCGATTTCGCTGGTCGCGACCGGCTGCGCAGTCAGCGACGACACTCCTCCAGATGCCACACCCGAAGCCAGCGGCGACAGCGAGTGGCAGGGCGTCATCGACGCCGCGAAGGAGGAGGGACGCCTCACGTGGTACTCCGTCGCACCGGCCGAGGTGCGCGAGGGCCTCAAAGCCGCGTTCGAGGAGAAGTACCCGGAGATCACGCTTGAGATCCTCGCCATGGGCACGGCCGATATGAACGCCGCGCTCGAGGCCGAGCACGACACCGGAGCCGAAGGCGCCGACGTGGTCACGTCCGTCGATTACGGCTGGATCCTCGACAAGTCGGAGGAAGGCTGGATCAGCGACCTCGAAGGACCCGCTGCCGAGGTCCCGGAGTGGAGCGACTACATCATCGACGGCAAGATCGCCAGCGCCGGCCTGGGGCTCATGGTGCTCGGCTGGAACACTTCGCTGTACAGCGGCACCGTCGAGTCGTACGACGACCTCCTCATCTCCGACCTGGGAGACGGCGCCATCGGTACGGCCCGCCCGGAACCTGCGATCCACGCGGACCACTGGGCCTTCGTGGAAGAGTCGCACAATCCGGACTACCAGGCCGAACTGGCCGAGCAGGACCCGGCGCTGTACCCGAGCGCGTTCGCACTCCAGGAGGCGCTTGCAGCCGGTGAGGTCGCCGTGGGCGCCTTCGTTTCGGCTGCCGACATGGTCGGCCTCAAGGACAAGGGAGCTCCAGTGGAGTTCACCGTGCCCGACCCGGCCCTGGCGATCGGCAACATGTTCTTCATCCCTGCTTCGGGCAAGAACCAGAACGCCGCACAGCTGTTCATGGATTTCTTCCTGTCCGAAGAGGGCCAGGCGATCGCAGCGAAGAACGCCTTCAGCCCCCTCCCCTCGGTTGACACGCTCGCGGGAGGCAGTGAAGTGGTGCTGACCAACGTCGACCGCGTCCTCGATCAGGACTGGTTCGCCGGCTACCTGGCCGACTGGAAGGCCATCTACGAGTGACCCGCCCACGCTGAGAGAAGGGGGGTGGGATGCCAAGGCATCCCACCCCCCCCCCCCCCCCCCTTCTCTTATCAGAACTGTCGCGCGTCAGCCCGTCGCAAGGGCCCGCACGACGCCCGAGGGAGCCGGCCGCCCCAGCACTCCCGCCATCCAGGCGCTCGTCTCGACCAGGGCGGGGAGATTGACGCCGGTGTGAATTCCCAGCCCGTGCAGCATCCACACCAGGTCCTCAGTCGCGAGGTTGCCAGTCGCCCCCGGGGCGTAGGGGCATCCCCCAAGCCCGCCGGCCGATGCGTCGAAGGTCCGCACGCCGACCTCCAATGCCGCGTACGCGTTCGCCAGCGCCTGCCCGTAGGTGTCGTGAAAGTGCACTGCGAGCGCATCGATGCCGACACCGCTGTCGACGAAGGCCGCGAGCAGGGCCTTGACGTGACCAGGCGTGCCCACACCGATCGAGTCGCCGATCGACAGCTGCGTCGCGCCCAGATCGAGTAGTCGCCGACCCGCCGCGACGACCTGCTCGATGGGCACGTCGCCCTCCCAAGGGTCGCCGAAGCACATCGAGACGTACGCGCGCACGTCGAGGCCGTGTTCGCGTGCACGCGTCACGGTGGGCTCGAACATCGCGTACTGCTCGTCTAGCGACCGGTTGAGGTTCTTGCGCGCGAACGAGTCGGTCGCACTCCCGAAGATCGCGATGGTACGGACACCGGCAGCCAGCGCGCGATCCAGTCCCCGCTCATTGGGGACCAACACGGGCAGCGTAACCGGGCCGTCGAGGTCGAGCTGTTCGAGGACTTCGGTGGCATCGCCCAGTTGCGGCACCCAGTCAGGACGCACGAAGCTCGTCGCCTCGATCGTGGTGAGGCCTGCGGCGATCAGTCGACGGATAAACTCCACTTTCGCCGCCGTGGGGACGAGCGCCGACTCATTCTGCAGGCCATCTCGCGGGCCCACTTCGTAGACCGTCACCGCCGCGGGAAGCCCCGCCTGCGTGGAACATTGGGGATCTCTCATGTTTTGCTCCTCTGGTCAGCCGACCGCTCAGTAGGACCGTTCCAGCCCCAGCACGTGTTCGGCGATGAAGTTCAGAACCATCTCCTGAGGCACGGGGGCACTCTTCATCAGGCGGGACTCGACCCAATAGCGGCCCACGTCGTACTCGTCGGCGTACGCGTAGCCGCCGAGGGTTTGCATGGCGCGGTCCGCGGCGAAGAAGGCCGCATCCGACGCGAGGTACTTGGCGGCGTTGGCCTGCTCGCCGCAGGGCATTCCGTTGTCGTACCGCCACGAGGCCTCGCGTACCGCGAGCTCGGCCGCACGCAGCCGCATGTGCGCTTCCGCAAGGGGGAAGGAGATGCCCTGATTCTTGCCGATCGGCCTGCCGAACACGCGCCGCTCGCGCGCATACTGCGTGGCCTTGCGCAGGGCAGCGCGCCCGATGCCGATCGCTTCGCCGGCGATGAGGATGCGCTCGGGGTTGAGCCCGTCGAGAATGTAGCGGAACCCGGCACCTTCGTCCCCAACACGATCCGTCACGTCCACCCGGAGCCCGTCGTAGCGGGTCTCGCACGATCCGACGGCATTGCGGCCGATCTTGTCGATGAGCCGGATGTCGACCTCGGGGACCTGGAGGTCGCCGAGCAGGAGCGTCATCCCATCCGTGCGGCGGGTCACCTCGGCCGCGGGCGTCGTGCGGCACAGCAGGAGGACCTTCTGCGCGATGTGTGCCTTCGTGGTCCACACCTTCTGGCCGTGCACGATGTACTGATCGCCCTCGCGCACGGCTCGTGTGGTGATCGACGGCGTGTCCAACCCGGCATCCGGCTCGGTGACGCCGAACGCGACGTGCAGGCTGCCGTCTGCCACCACCGGTAGATATCGGCGCTTCATCTCCTCCGTGCCGTGTTTGACGACGGGATTCATGCCGAAGATGGAGATGTGCACGGCGCTCGCGCCGTTCATCGCGGCTCCGGACGCGGCGACCTCCTCCAGCACGATGGACGCCTCAGTGATGCCCCCGCCGCCCCCGCCGTATTCCTCTGGGATGGCGATCCCCACCCACCCGGCCTGCGCCATGGCGTTGTAGAACTCCCAGGGGAACTCGTGCTCCCGGTCGTGACGCCGCCAGTACTCGTCGCCGAAACCCTTGCACAACTCGCGTATGGCACCGCGGATGGCGCGGAGATGGTCAGGCTCTTCGAAATCCAAGGGGGCTCCCGCAATCGGCTCGCCACTGGTGCGGCGAGCGTGGACAGAATAACTCTTAATCTTTACTATATTTGACTCCACGACCCTCCGGAAGAGGTGCACATGGAGTGGATGGAACGCGACGACGCGTTCGCCGGCCTCACGTCGGGCACGCGATTCGTCGCCGGCAACGCGACCGGAACGCCCAACACCCTGCTGGCGGGACTCGCCAGACGCGCACTGCAAGTGCGCGGCTTGATCCTCCGCAGCGGACTGCTCCTGGGCGACCTCGGGCTCGAGCCTGCGGTGCGCGCCGGTGCCCTGACCGTACGCAGCTGGCACGTGCACGGCGCCATGCGCCGGCTGCAGCGGGAAGGCCTCGTGGACTACACCCCCCTGCGACTGCTGGACATCCCGCAGCGGGTCCTCGCCGCATCCGACGTCGCACTCCTGCGTGTGGGACCGCCCGACGCCGACGGCTGGTGCTCGCTCGGACCATCCGCCAGCTACGCGCGACGCGCAGCCGAGACCGTTCCGATGGTGATCGCCGAAGTCACCGACGACATGCCCCGCACATACGGAGACAGCCGCCTCCACATCTCGCGCATCGACCGGTTCGTCCGATCCGAGACCGCGCTGCCCACCCAGGATCCCGGCGATCTGGACGTTGCAGGCCGCGCACTAGCCGGGCAGGTGCTCGCCCTGCTGCCCGCGGGGGCGACGGTGCAGCTCGGCATCGGCAAGGTACCCGATGCCATCGCTGCGGCCCTGGGAGAGGAGGACGGAGACGCCCCGCCCGGCCTGATCGGACTCGTGACCGACGCGATGCTCCCACTCATCGAGCGGATCGCCCGCGCAGGCGGCCGAGTAAAGGCGCTGGAGGTCATCGGCAGCGACGCACTGATGCGTTGGTTGCACGAGAATCCCGTGGTCCAGATGGCCGACTCGCAGGAACTGCACAATCCGCTCTACCTGGCCCGCGTGCCGAACCTCGTCTCCGTAAACTCCGCGATCGCGGTGGACATCCGCGGGCAGGTGGCCTCGGAGTCCGTCGCGGGCGCGGTGATCGCCGGCGTGGGCGGCAGCGCGGACTTCGCCGAAGGGGCCCACCTCTCTCCGGGCGGTCTGCGCATCATCGCACTGGGGTCCACCACGCGCTCGGGTGCGTCGACCATCGTCGCCGCCCACCGGAGCGAGGACACCGTCACCGCGGCCCACCACAGCGTCGACCTCGTCGTCACCGAGCACGGGGTCGCGGATCTGCGTGGCGCGACGGTGCGCGAGCGCCGCGACGCGCTCACCGCGATCGCGGCACCGGAGCATCGCGAGGCGCTCCGGGCCTCCTGAGCGCGACGCCCGAACTCCACCGACAGCACAGAAGGAACCCCCATGGCATCAGGACACGGCGACCACCGCACGACCGAAGGCGGCCCACTGGCCGGAGTGACGATCGTGGACACCACGTCGATGCTCATGGGACCGTACTGCACGGCGGTCCTTCGGGAGATGGGTGCCCGGATCATCAAGATCGAGCCGCGGGAAGGCGACATCTCCCGCGGCATCGACGACCGCGAGCAGAATCTCCTCGGCCCGATCTACCTGAACCTCAATCGCGGCAAGGAGTCGATCGCACTCGACTTGCGCAACGCCGACGACCGGGCCCTCTTCGACCGCTTCGTCGCGCGGGCCGACGTGGTGACGCACAACCGACCGCCGGGCTCCGAGATTCGCATCGGGCTCGACTATGACACGCTGTCCGCCGTCAATCCGCGCATCATCGTGTGTGGCATGTTCGGCTTCGGAGCGGATGGCCCCTACGGCCCGCTACCCGCATACGACGACGTCATCCAGTCCGCCTCCGGCCTGGCGGCACACCAGACCGGCGCAGGCGAGCCCCAGTACATCCGCACGCCCCTGACCGACAAGATCACCGGGATAGTGGCGGCCGGGGCGATCGCCGCCGCCCTGTACGAGCGGGAGCAGTCCGGCACGGGGCAGCTCATCGAAGTGCCCATGTACGAGACCATGGTCCGGTTCCTTCTCGTCGAGCAGCAGGGCGCTCAGATATTCGATCCTCCGCGGGGTCCAGCCGGCTACGCGCGCACGAACTCGCCGCACCGACATCCCTACCGCACTGCCGACGGACTCATCGGCATCCTCGCGAGCACGGACGCGCATTGGGCATCATTGTTCCGGGTGCTCGGTCATGCCGAGCTCATCCAGGACGAGCGGTTCGTCAGCATCACCCGTCGCACCGCGAACATCGACGCACTCTACGCCTGGCTGGCCGCCGAGGTGGCGGCGCATCCGACCGAGCAATTGCTCGAGGCGCTGCAGGGCGCGCGGGTGCCCGCCATGCGCGTCAACGCGATCGAGGACCTGTTCGATGATCCCCATCTGCGCGCCACGAACTTCTTCGAGCGTGTCGAGCATCCCGTCCTGGGGCCGCTTCGGCAGGCGGGCGCACCCGTGCACTTCGGGCGAAGCGGGACGCCGGAGCTCTTCCCCGCACCGGTTCTCGGCGCCCACGCCGACGACTTGCGCGCCGAGTTCGAGGCATGAGCGCGCCGCATCCGGCGGTGCTCAGAGACTCTTGAACGCCTGCACTGCCAGGAGGGACGATGAATCGACGACTTCGTCGCCGTGACGATCAAGCACGATCTGCTGCGTCGCGCGCACGTGCTTCTCCGCCAGTTGACGCGCCCCCTCGGCATCACCCTCATCGACGAGCTTGATCAGGACCTCGTGCGTGCGCAGCGACTCGCGCTGCTGGTCCTCACCGGGGTACTGCGCGGTGGCCTTGACGCTCTGCGCCCACGTCTTCTCTTGAATCGACCACACTGCGGACAAGGTTCGCACAACCAACCGCAGGCTCTGGTTCTGCAGCCCGCCGACGATGATCTCGTGGAACACGCGGGCGTGTGCGGAGTACTGGTCGCCAACCCCCACGAGGCGCTCGGTTTCGGCCAGGTTCTCCCTCAGTGCCGGCACGATCGTCGCGTGGCGGTCGGGACGTGTGGCGCATTCTGCCACGCACATCGGCTCGAGGATGACGAGTGACTCCGCGAGGTCGGAAAGTCGCACGCCCTGCCCCTGCATCGAAAGGGCGACGGCAAACGCCGCGGATGACCAGTCCGGCTTGTGGACGAATGCACCGCCGAACTTGCCGCGGCGCACCGTGATGAGGCCCTCTGCCTCGAGAATGCGGAGCGCCTCTCGCACGGACGGACCGCTCACGCCATACTCACGCACGAGGTCTTCCTGGCGAGGAAGCGGGATGTCAGTCTGATCGCTCTGCAGGATGCGCTGCCGCAGATCAGCGGCGATGGCCTCGGCGATGCGCGGAGTCATGCCGACTCGCAGGGCCGTTGCTCTGTGATTCTCGTCTGCCATTGCACCGATCCTTCAACGATCTGCAAAACGTGGGACGGAATCAAGTATAAACTTGAAAGTCTTGCCAGGTCACCGGGGTGCCACAACGTGCCCCAACTGCGGGTATCCAACGCGCCCGAGCATTTCAAGCAGAACACCGGTCGTGCGATGGGAGTCCTCTGGCAACCGGCGGGAAGCTTGGCTCGCCCGCGACAGCCACGACACGTCCACTTCGTCGGTGAAGCCCATGGCGCCGTGCAGTTGGTGGGCGCCTCGCAACACGGTCCCGGCAGCCCGCTGCATCGCGACCCGCAATCCGAGCGCTTCCACGAGCGCCTCATCCGCATCCGCGCTGCGCGCCAGGACCCACAGGGCGTACTTGGCCAACTCTCCGGAGGCCACCGTTTCCAGGGACATGTCGGCGAGCTGGAACGCGACCGCCTGGAACTGCGCCAGAGGTCGACCGAATTGCTCCCGCTCCCGCGCGTAGCGGGCGGTGTCCTCGACCGCATTCTCGAGGAGTCCGAGCAGCCACCATGATTCCAATGCGATGAGCAGCGCAGCCCCGTGCCGCCCGTCCCCGGCATCCGCGGCGGCGTCGACCTCGACCCCGAAGGGCGCCAGCTGTGTTCCCAGCGTGATCCCCGCCCCCCGCGGCGTCAGCCGATGGCGACCCCCCTGCAGGTCGACGCCGTTCCACGAGAGCCCGAGATCCATGTGCGGCACGATACGGGGAGCGCGACGCGACACCAGTGCCGTGGCGTCGGCGCCGCATCGCCCCAGCCGTTCCACGACGGGATACGGCAGTGCAAAGCGGCCGGCCGCGCGGCAGACTTCGGCCGCCACCTCCAGCTCCGTAGCGCCCTCCGCTGGATCGATTTCCCAGATTCCGAGTTCACCGAGCATGTCCCCGACGCCGGCGCGTAGTCCAGGGTCGGCGACTGCTCGCCGGAGCAGCTGGACGCCGCCCTCGCGCTCGACGCGCTCGCGCACCATCGCGCCGACCTCAAGCGCTTCCGCCGAGAGCGTGGCGTTCACGGACGCACCAGCTGTCGGGCAGCGGTGTGCTTGTTGATCTCGAGCGTGCCCGACGCGACGGTCGAGGCTTGCGCGTAGCGCCAGTGATCCTCGACCTCGCGTGCGTAGCCGGCTCCCGGATCGTGCGTGCCGAGCGCGGCGTTCTCGACAATCTCCATGAGCACTTCGGCGACCTCCTGGTCCAGGGACGTGACGGCGACACGGTACAGCGCCGTTTCGCCGATGGGCGGCGCCTCGGCTTGGGCGGCGAGGAGCAGCCGGTAGGCGAGTAGGCGCACCTGCCGCGTGCGCACCATCATGGCTGCCCAGCGCTCGCGCAGCGATGAGGGCAGCTCATCCCACGCCCCGCCGAGGGCATCCGGAGCGGCGCGCAGCAGGCTCTCGCAGCGCGCATAGCGCGCGATGCCGATGCGCTCGAAGCTGAGCACATCCATCACAACGCGCCATCCACCCCCCACCTCTCCCAGGACGGCGCCATCGGGCACCCATGCCTCGTCGAAGTACACCTCATTCAAGTGATGGGGACCGAGCATCGCGCTGATCGGGCGCACCTCCACCCCCGGCTGGTCCATGTCGAGCAGGAACACGGTGATGCCGTCCTTGCGGCCGGCCGGATCCCCCGTGCGGGCCAGCAGGAAGCACCACTGGGCCATGCTCGCGTACGAAGTCCACACCTTCTGCCCCGAGATGCGCCATCCGCCCTCGACCGGCGTGGCCCGGGTGCGCAGGGCGGGCAGGTCGGACCCCGCCCCGGGCTCGCTGAACCCCTGGCACCAGACGACCTGTCCGGAAGCGATGCGGGGCAAGTGCTCGTCGCGCTGCTGCGGCGAACCGTGACGCATGATGACCGGCCCGACCCAGTTCAGCCCCATGTACTGCGCGCCGCGCGGTTCGTGCGCGGCCCACATCTCCTCGCGCATGGCCGTCTGCGACAGCACGTCGGCCGAGCGCCCCCCGTACTCGGACGGCCAGGCGAGCGTCAGGAGGCGACGTACGCCGAGCTCGCGACTGAACCGCTCCGTAATGGCGAGATCTGCAGGGTTGTTCGTGAAAGCGCCGAGGAATCCCGCCGGAACGTGATGCGCAACGAGGTCCCGCAATTCGCCACGCAGCGCGGTGACCTCGCTCGGCTCCCCATAGTCGAGCGTCATTGCCCCTCCTCCGTGGCGCCTCAGCGTCTCCGCCGCGACATAGTAATCTTATTAAGTATTATCTAGTAAAGACCCTCCGTCGCGCAAGGATGCCGCTCGCCGCGTCGAGAACCGGTGACGAGCGTCGCCCTTCTCCAATCCCCACCCCCTCAGAACCCGGGCCTCGCGTTGCCGCGCTGCGGTGAGGCGCTCCTCGTGACCCTCGCGGTAGAGGCGTACGGCGTTGGCGATCGCGGCACGCGGTGCCCCCGCGATCTCCTCCGCCACCTCCCGCACCCGGTCGGGGAGCCGCTCGTGCGGGACGACCTCGTTCACCAGGCCCCACGCGAGAGCGGTCGGCGCGTCGACCGGCCGTCCAGTCAGGGTCATCTGGCGTGCGCGGGCCGTACCGACGGCCGCCGGCAATTCGGCGCTCAACCCCCACCCCGGGGTCAGCCCGAGGACCGCATGCGTGTCCGCGAAGCTCGCACGGTCAGATGCCAGGACGAACGAACACGCCAAGACGATCTCCAGAGCGCCGGACACGCACGCTCCGTTCACGGCGGCGATTACGGGCACGCTCAGCGCCCGCAGACACGTTGCAGGGTCGGTCAATGGAGCCTCGTACGCCTCATCGGAGAGCAGCTCCTTGATGTCCACACCGCTGCTGAAAGCCGGATCGGAGCCGGTGAGCACGACGACGCGCACGTCCGGATCGGCGTCGAGCCGCTCAAGGATGGCCACGAGGGCGGTGCGTGTGCGGCGGTTCAGCGCATTGCGCGCCCCAGGCCGGTCGAAGCTGATGACGGCGGTCGCACCGCACCGCTCGACGAGGAGATCGACACCCTCACCCACACGAGCCGAATTCGTCACTCGCCGATCCCGCGCGACTCGGGTGGCTCCAGAATCGATGCAACCATGTCCACCTCTCCGGATGACCGCGGCTAATCATTTAAAGGGTATAGATATATGGTGGTCAGATCGACCTTTCGAGGAGGAAAGCGATGACCCCTACGGCAGACTTCCGGAGCGAGGTCGTCGACCTCCGCATCGAGGACCGCATCGCGCTCGTCACGCTGAACCGGCCGGCCAGCGCCAACGCTCTCGACGAGCAGCTCATCCGTGACCTCGGCGAACTGTGGCGCACGCTCGCCGCCGACCGCGGCATCCGGTGCATCGTCCTCACTGGCGCAGGACGCCATTTCTGCGCGGGAGCGGATGTCAGCATGCTCGCGTCCGATCGCACCGAGGTCGGCAGGGACGCCGACGAAGAGCTGTCGTTCCTGCCCGGCCGCGTGGTCGATGTGCCCGTGATCGTCGCCGTCAACGGCACGTGCGCCGGCGGCGGCTTGCACTTCGTCGCCGACGCCGACATCGTGATCGCCGCAGACGGGGCCCGCTTCATCGATTCCCACGTGAGCGTGGGGCAGGTCAGCGGGATCGAGCCGGTCGAGCTGATGACGCTCATGCGACGCGACCGCGCGGTACGCATGGCACTGCTGGGACGACACGAGATCGTCGACGCCGCGACCGCACTGGACAGCGGGCTGGTCTCGGAGGTGCTCGCCGCCGAGGATCTCCTCGAGCACGCCCTGGATCTGGCTCACAAGGTGTGCAGCGGATCGCCGACCGCCGTGCGACACACGCGACGGGTGATCCGTGCGTATCTCGCAGACTCCGTGCGGAGCTATCGCGACCTGGGCTGGGAGCTCGTGCAACGGCACTGGGCGCACCCGGACTCGAAGGAAGGGCCGGCGGCTTTTCAGGAGAAGCGCGAGCCGCACTGGGCCGAGTGACGCCGCGGGCGGCTCGCTCTCAGAGACGCTCGATGATCGTGGCGTTGGCCATCCCGCCACCCTCGCACATCGTCTGCAGGCCGTAGCGGCCACCCGTGGCCTCCAGGTGGTGGAGCATCGTCGTGAGCAGGCGGGTTCCCGACGCGCCCAGCGGATGACCGAGGGCGATCGCGCCGCCGCGGGGGTTCAGGCGGGCCGGATCGACATCGAACTCCGCAGCCCAGGCCAGCGGAACAGAGGCGAAGGCCTCGTTGACCTCGAAGGCGTCGATATCGCCGATACCCAGACCGGATCGACGGAGGATCCGATGGGTCGCCGGGATCGGGCCGGTGAGCATGTAAAGCGGGTCGTCGCCGACGACGGCGAAGCTATGGAACCGCGCGCGCGGCCGCAGCCCGAGTGCCTTTGCGGCGCTCTCGCTCATGATGAGCACCGCAGACGCCCCGTCGGTGAGGGGTGAGGAGTTGCCCGGATGGATCGACCAGTCCAGGTCGGGGAAGCGCTGCGCCAGCTCATCGGTCCGGAAGGAGGGCTGCAGCCCCGCAAGGCCCTCCGCCGTGGTCGAGGACCGCACGGTCTCGTCGCGGTCGACGAGGCGCTCCCCACCCGGCCCGGGCACCGTGATCGGCAGGATTTCCTCCGCGAACGCCCCCGACGCCGCCGCCTCGGCGGCACGGCGATGCGATTCGGCGGCGAACCGGTCGAGTTCGTCGCGGCTCAGCCCCCACTTTTTCGCGATGAGCTCCGCGGCCACTCCCTGGTTCACGAGCCCGTCGGGAAAGCGCGCGGCCAGGCGGGAACCCGCGGGCGACCCTCCTCCTGCTGCGGCGCCGAGGGGGACGCGACTCATCGACTCGACCCCGGCTGCGATGACGACGTCGTATCCGCCGGCCATCACGCCCTGCGCGGCGAACGTCGCTGCCTGCTGGCTCGATCCGCACTGGCGGTCGATGGTGGTGGCGGGCACGGCGACATCGAAGCCAGCCGAAAGCACCGCGCCGCGCGCGATGTTCGTGCTCTGGTCGCCCACCTGGCTGACGCAGCCGACGAGCACGTCGTCGATCTGAGAAGAGTCCAGACCGCTCCGCTCGACCAGCGCCGCGAGAAGCTCGGCGAGGAGGTCCGCAGGGTGCACGCCTGATAGGGCTCCGCCTGGCTTCCCCTTGCCGGATGCCGTGCGGACAGCATCCACGATAACCGCGTTCTCCATGTCAGACTCCCTGCTCCTTCGCCGGCTCCGCCGTCGATTCTGCGCGCGCCGCCGCGCCCCTGTCCAGGAAGGCGCGGATACGCTCCTGCGCGTGAGGGGTGCCGGCGGCGTGGGCGATCGTCCGCTGTTCCTCCGCGAGCTGTGCGGAATACGTTGCCTCAGCCGCCGCGCGGATCAGCCTCTTGGTTTCTCCCAACGCCGGGCCGGCAGCACGGGCGAAGTCGCGCGCGCGCCCGTCGACCGTCGCGGCGAGCTGCTCTGGCGGGACCACCTCGGAAACGATCCCCCACCGCTGCGCCTCGTCCGCCGTCAGAGGGCGTCCGGTCGCGGCGAGCGCGAGGGCGCGGTGCATCCCCACGCTGCGGGCCAGCAGGGAGGAGACCCCGCTGTCAGGGGTCAGGCCCACGCCGGCATAGGCCGTGAGGAACCGCGCGCGCGGTGTCGCGATGAGATAGTCGGCGGTCAGGGCCAAACCGAGACCGCCGCCGGCGGCCGCACCGTCCACCGCCGCCACGACGAACAACCGGGATCGGGTCATCGCCTCGAGCGCCGCGTGCATGGCCCCGGCCAATCGGTCCAGGAACGCGGACGGATGGGACGCGCGCGCCATGGCGGCCACGTCGCCTCCGGAACAGAACACCGAACCGACGGCGTCCAGCACGATCACCGTGGCGGCGGACGCCTCCGCGGACGCGATCGCGTCCTGCAGGGCCAGGGCAGTGTCGAGGTCGACGGCGTTGCCCGCATCGGGCCGGTCGAGCGTGATGCGGAACAGCTGACCGTCAAGACGAGTGCGGATCGGCGCGACGGACGCGCTCATCGTCCGCTCGCGCTTCGTCGTCGGTCCTCCGCCCCTTGTCACTGCGGCTGCATCCGCAGTGCGCCGTCCATGCGGACTACCTCCGCATTGAGGTAGTCGTGCTCGATGAGCATGAGTACCAGTTGCGCGAATTCGTCGGGGCGGGCCAAGCGCTGCGGAAATGGGATGCCGGCAGCGAGCGATGCTCCCACCTCAGGACCAAGCGACGCAAGCATTGGAGTGTCGACGATGCCCGGGGCGATGGTGTTGACCCGGATGCCCACGCGGGCAAGGTCGCGCGCGGCGGGGACGGTCATGCCCACCACCGCCCCCTTGGAGGCGGAGTAGGCAATCTGCCCGATCTGGCCTTCGTATGCCGCCACCGAGGCCGTGTTGATGATGACGCCGCGCTGCCCGTGCTCATCCGCCTCGGCGCGGGCGATCACCTCCGCTCCCAGCCGCATCACGTTGAAGGTGCCAAGGGTGTTGACCTCGAGCGTGCGGCGGAACAGGTCGAGCTCGTGCGCCCCTTTCGACGACAGGATGCGGCGGGCCGGCGCGATGCCGGCGCAGTTGACCACGACGCGTAGGGGACGATCCACGCGCACCGTGCCCAGCGCGTCGGCGACGTCCTGCTCGCTCGTCACGTCGGCGGGGACCAGGCGGACCCCATCGCGGGCCGGCGCCTTCTCGATCTGCGCGGGGAGGTCCAGTCCCAGGACCTCGGCGCCGCGGGCAGCCAGCGCCGCCGCGGTGGCCGCTCCCAAGCCGGATGCGGCCCCGGTGACAACGGCGGTGATCTCGTCGACCTTCATGCGTGCTCCTTCCGATGGCCCGCGTGCGGGCCGGTTGCCGTAGCGCGTGGGTCAGACGGCGGTTGCCGTGGGCTGGACCAAGGCGGCGAGACGGTGCCGGATGATCTCCTCCGCCTCGCTCACGATGCCGTCGACGACATTCGCGACCGTGTCGATCTCGTGAATGAGTCCCTGCGTCTGACCGGCCCACCAGAGCCCGTCCTCCATGTCGCCCTGGCCCAGCACACGGTCGCGCCCGCGCGCCCCGGATGCCAGCGCCGCGACGTCGGCGAAGGTCGAGCCCGGTCGCTCCTCGATCTCCACGATCTGCCTGGAGATGGAATTGCGTGCCACGCGCGCAGAGTTGTGGAAGGTCCGGAAGACGATCATGGTGTCTCGCTCGCTGTTGGCGACGATCTGCTTCTTGACGTTCGCATGCACAGGCGCCTCGGTCGTGGCGACGAAACGCGTTCCCATGTTCACCGCGGACGCGCCCAGCGCCAGGGCTGCAGCCAGACCGGCGCCTGTCGCAATCCCGCCGCTGGCGACCACGGGGATGTCGAGGGCGCGCACCGCGGCGGGGATGAGGATCAGGCCAGGGACGTCGTCCTCACCGGGGTGCCCAGCACATTCGAAGCCGTCGATGCTCACGGCCGCCACGCCGTACTTGGCGGCGGAGACCGCATGGCGCACGCTGGTCGCCTTGTGGATCACCTTCACGCCCGCGGCATGGAAATCTGGCATGTGCGGCGCGGGGCTGGAGCCGGCCGTCTCTACGATGCGGATGCCGGAATCGATGATCGCGGCGCGGTACTCGTCGTAGGGCACGGGATTGATCGTGGGCAGGATCGTGAGATTAACGCCGAAAGGCTTGTCCGTCAGTTCGCGAGTGCGCGCGATCTCCGCGGCGAGGGCCTCGGGCGTCGGCTGGGTGAGCGCCGTGAGGAAACCGAGGGCACCGGCATTCGCCACGGCGGAGATGAGCTCCGCCGTTCCCAGGCCGGTCATGCCGCCGCACAGGACGGGATGCTCGACGCCGAAAGTGTCGGTGAACGCGGTTCGGATCATTCGCGGCTCTTTCGTTGGGACTCGATCGGGGACGACAGCAGTGTACTTATGTATGTAAAGATTGCATAGTATTTGATCATTCGCGACGAAGGGGTAGGAATGCCGGCTCGCCACCTCAGCCTCGATGACACTGCGGAGGCGCTGTTCGGCCTGACCGATGCGCTGGCGCGTCGTGAACTCATCCCCCGCGCCGCAGCGGCCGAACGCGACGGCACCTTCCCCAGGGACGTCTTCCTCGCACTTGGACGCTCCGGCCTGCTGAGCCTGCCGTACCCCGAGGAGTACGGGGGCGGCGCACAGCCCGCCGAAACGTATCTGCAGGTGTTCGAGCAGATCGGCGCCGCCTGGGCGAGCATCGGCGTGGGGGTGAGCGTGCACGCCCTCGCGTGCTTCCCGCTGACGTATTACGGCACCGATGAGCAGAAGCGGCGATGGCTGCCCGACATGCTCTCCGGTGAGCGCCTCGGCGCCTATTGCCTCAGCGAACCGCACGCGGGCTCCGACCCGGCAGCGATGCGCACCAAGGCGGTGCGCACCGGCGACAGCTACGTCATCACCGGCGCGAAAGCGTGGACCACCCACGGCGGCCACGCCGACTTCTACACCGTCATGGCCCGCACCTCCGACGACGGCGGGAAGGGAATCTCCTGCTTCCTCGTGCCCTCGGACACGCCTGGGCTGTCGGCGGCCTCACCTGAGCAGAAGATGGGGCTGACGGGTTCGACCACCGCGACGATGAACTTCGATGACGTACGCATCCCCGTCGGCAACCGCATCGGAGAAGAAGGTCAGGGCCTGGCGATCGCGTTCTCCGCGCTGGACTCCGGGCGGCTCGGTATCGCCGCAGTCGCGACCGGCCTGGCGCAGGCTGCGCTGGACCTGTCGGTGGAGTACGCCCGCACTCGCGAGACTTTCGGCAGGCCGATCATTGAACACGACGGACTCGGCTTCCTCTTGGCCGATATGGCCCTCGCCGTCTCGTCGGCGCGCGCGATGTATCTCGCCGCTGCACGCCTGAAGGACCGCGGGGAACCGTTCAGCCACGACGCATCGATCGCGAAACTATTGGCGACCGACAACGCGATGAAGGTCGCTGTCGACGCCGTCCAGGTGCTCGGCGGCGCCGGGTACACGCGGGACTTCCCTGCCGAGCGCTACATGCGCGAGGCGAAGGTCATGCAGATATTTGAGGGCACCAACCAGATTCAGCGCCTGGTCATCGCGCGGCATCTGCGGCGAGGGTAATACTCACTCGGCAGCGGCAATACTCACTCGGCAGCGCGAATACTCACTCGGCAGCAGCAATACTCACTCGGGGGCGGTGGCCGGTTGTGGAGCCTCGGCGCACCAGTTGCGGTTCCACGACGACACGCTGGTGCAGGTGCCCCGCGGGATCGGCGATCTCCTCGAGCAGCAGCGACATCGCCGCCAGTCCCAGCCGCTCCCCCTGCATCGCAACCGTCGTGAGCGAGACCGCAGCGACGGATGCCGTCGTGTTGTGGTCGCACCCCATCACCGCCATCTCCCGCGGCACGTCGATCCCCTGCCGGGTCATCTCGGTGATGAATCCGGCGGCGAGCGTGTCGGTCACGGCGACGACGCCGTTGGGCCGGGTGTCCGGACCGCGGGCCGCGATACGCGCGGCAGCGGCCACGCCGCTGGCCTCGGTGAGGTCGGCGGCGTGCAGTTCCTCGAACCGCACCCGCCCTTGCGTCTCGCGCACCGCGCGGCGCAGCCCTTCGCGCCGCAGGGCCACCGGCTGCAGCGACGGATCGGTGCCGCCGACGAACAGCAGCCGGTCACAGCCTTCTTCGATGAGATGCCGACCGGCGAGGAAGCCGACCTGCTCGTTGTCGACGACGACGCAGCAGTCGTCCCCGGGGCCCGGGTCGTAGTTGACCAGAACCACGGGGCATCCGCGCTTGCGCAGCTTCTGGATCTGCGCGGAGGAGTCGCGCATCGGCGCCAGCAGGAGTCCCGCCACCCGCGCCTCGTCGAAGAAATCCACGTTCGCCGCCTGCAGTTGGAAGTCGTCCTGACTGCCGGCCAGCAGCAGATTCAGGCCCCGCGCCCGCGCCGTCTGCTGCGCCCCGAGCGCCACATCCACGAACATCGAGTTGGCCAGATCGATCACGACCAGTCCGATGCTGCGGGAGCCGCCGGCGGCCAGCGAACTGGCGTTCGCGTCGCGCACGAACCCCAGCGCCTCGATCGACGCGCGCACCCGCTCCAGCGTCTTCGCACTCACCTTGTCGGGGTGATTGAGCACGTGCGACACCGTGCCCATCGACACCCCCGCGTGCCGCGCAACATCACGCAGTTTGGGGGGCGCATCCGACTCAGGTGACACGCGACTGTTCATCTCGATGTCACCGTAGCGCAGGCGGTCACCCCTTGATCGCGCCGGAGGTCATGCCGGCGACGATCTGCCGGTTGAAGAAGATGAACATGATCAGCGGCGGGATCGTGATCAGCAGGACGTCCATGAACAGGAGGTTCCACTGGTTCAGGCCCTGCGACTGGTAGTTGTACAGCGTCAGCTGCACGGTGGCGTTGTCCATCCCGGGCAGGAAGTACAGCGCATACGTGAAGTCGTTGAAGACGGTGACCGCCTGCACCACGATGACCGTCACGATCACCGAACGCAGCAGCGGGAAGATCACCTGGAAGAACAGGCGGATGGGCCCTGCGCCGTCGATGAGGGCAGCCTCGTCCAGTTCACGCGGGATCGAGCCGACGAACGCCTTGAACAGCATGATGCAGAACGACAGACCGAATGCCACGTGCACCGCGATGAGGCCGGTGAGCGACCCGTACAGACCGGTGCCCTGCAGCACCCAGATGGTCGGCACGACCGCCGGCGGGATGATGAGCCCGGCCAGCACGAGGAAATTGATCAGGCCGTTCCAGCGCGACTTGCGCCGCTGCAGCACGTAGCCGACCATCGCGGAGAGGACCACCATGATCACCACGGCGACGATCGTGAGGATCGTGCTGTTGATGAACGCGCGGATCAGGATGAAGTCGTTGGTCTCCACGACCGTCGTGAGGTTCTCGAAGAACGCCCACTGAGTGGGCCAGGAGAACTGCAGCAAGGATGCCTCTTGCTGCGTCTTGCTGGCGGTCAGGATGATGAACGCGAACGGCACCAGGAAGACCACGGCGGCCAGCGCGATCGAGACACTGCCGAGGACGACGCCCTTCTTCTTCACGCGGGTCTTCTCGCCCGACGTCTCGCGGGTCTTCACGCGGGGCTTCTCAGTGGTCGTCACGATTCGCTGCCTTTGCGGTTGAGCCAGTACGAGAGCGGCAGGATGATGGCCGCCACGACGAGGAAGAGCACGACGTTGCCGGCGGTGGACAGCCCGAAGAAGCCGGCCTGGTACTGCTTGTAGATGACGGAGGCGATCACGTCGCTGGTGAAGCCGGGCCCGCCGCCGGTCATCGACCAGATGAGGTCGAAGGAGCGGAGCCCTCCGATGAGGGACAGGATGACCACGGTCACCGTCGCGGGGCGCGCCAGCGGCAGGATGATGAACCGGAAGTTGTGCCACGCCGATGCGCCGTCGACCTTGGCCGCTTCGAAGTACTCCTGCGGGATGGCGACGATGCCGGCGATGTAGATGAGGGTGGCAAGACCCACGCCCTTCCACACGTCCACGAACGCGACCGTGTACAGCGCGAGGTTCGGGTCGGTGAGCCAACCGGGGCCGGCGATGCCGACCATTCCCAGCAGCTGGTTGACCATGCCGTCGAACGGGTCCAGCAGCACGGTGAAGGTGACGCCGATGCCGACGGTGCTCACCAGCACGGGGAAGAAGACCACCGAGCGCAGGAACCCGCGGGCGATGATCTGCGAGGTCAGCAGGATCGCCAGCATCAGGCCGAGCACGACCTTGGCCGCCGAGGTGAGGAAGGCGTAGATGAAGGTGTTGGTGAACCCTCGCACGAGGGCGGGTTCACGGAAGAACTGCACGAAGTTGTCGAGTCCGATGAACTCGACGTCGAACAGGGTCCAGCGCGTCAGCGAGAAGTAGAAGGATGCCGCGGTGGGGATGATGAACAGGACGAGGAAGAACACCCCTGCCGGAATGTGGAACCACAGCGGATACGGACTTGTGCCGCGCCGGCGCTGCGAGCGCTGCGGGCGCTCGGTCTTGAGGTCTCGGCGTTTGGGGGCGAGTGTCGCGGTTGTCATCTGTTCTCCTCCGACGTGACGGGGCCGACTCTCGCCGACCCCGTCACGCGTTCGCGGATTGTTACCAGTCCAGGCCGAGCTGCTGCGCCTGCTTGACCACGTCCTGGTCGTAGAGCGCGGCGCCGTCATCGGCGGAGCGGATGCCCGAACCCACCTCGACGGTGATCTGCTCGAGCGAGGGGCCCTTGATCGCGGAGAGGAACTCCAGCGCCAGGCTGGTGCGTCCCTCGTCGAAGTACGCCTGCATGTCGTGCACGAGCGCCGGAGCGTTATCGGGCAGTTCGCAGCCGGCGACGACGAACGGGCCGCCGAGCGTGGTGGAATCCGCCTGGATGGCGCAGCTCTCGGGCGTGGCCAGCCACGTCAGGAACTCCTTGGTCGCCTCGAGCTGCTCGCCCTCGGTGGTCTTGGGGACGTAGACGCCGTTGGGCATCCACACCGTCAGACCGTTGCTGGCGGAGTCGGCACCGGGGATCGGGAATACACCGATCGACGCGTCGGCGTCGGGGTAGTTCGCCCCGAGCGCTTCGGCGACGTTTCCGGTGAGCATCGGGTAGTGCGCGGCTTCGCCCTCGGCGAGCATCCGCACGGCGTCGTCATACGTCGCCGATGCGAAGTCCTCGTTGAGCACGCCCGCGTCGTGGATGTCCTGCAGGTGCTGGAAGCCCGCGACGGCGGGTTCGTCGACGAACTTCGCCTCACCTGCGGTGTACTCGTCGGCCCAGTCGGGGTTGTCTGCGGTCACGTTGAAGAAGTCACCCAGGACGGGAACCTGTGAGGTCCACGCGTCGCCGAAGCTCTGCACGACACCCACGAGCCCGGCGTCCGTGACGGCCTCGGCGTTGGCCATGAACTCATCCCACGTGGTCGGGACCTCAAGGCCCAGCTCCGCGTAGATGTCCTTGTTGTAGACCATCGCGCCGGCGAACGAAGCGCCGACGGGAACACCGTAGAGGCCCTCCTCGGTCGACACTGCCTGCACGAAGTTGTCGTCGAGGTCGGCTGCCCATTCCTCGTCGCTCAGCGAGACCAGCTGCTTGTCCGGTCCCAGCGCCATCAGCAGCGAGCCGGAGTTGTACCAGAACATGTCGTTCATGTCGCCGGTGGACAGGCGGGTCTTGATCAGGTTGTCGCCTTCACCGCCGGCCGGGTGCGTCTCGACCTCGATCGTAACGTCGGGGTTGACCTCTGCGTAACCGGCAACGAGGCCGTCCCACAGAGCGATGGACGAAGGGTTGCTGTCGATGTAGATGGACAGTTCACCGCCGTCCGCGGCGTCTCCACCACCCGAGCATCCGGCCAGCGCCAGCGCGCCGACCACCCCAACGGCTCCCAGCGCCAGACGACGCGGCTGAGCATTTCCCACGGTTTACCTCCCTGTAGACCCTCGTCGCCGTCCTCGGCTGACGATATTTTGAAGCGATTCACTTCCCTGCGAATGTAAGTCGCGGTAGGGCCGGTGTCAAGCGTCTGGCGCCGGTTCGGCGCGTTTCGACCCGTATTGGCGGCAAACAACCGGACAAAACGGATGCCGTGCGTCACCATCGGACCTTGACGCCGGTTCAACCGCCGCCGTATGGTCAACGAAGCCGTATATGAAGCGATTCATTCGTGAGTCCGATCCGCCGAGAGGAAGACGATGACCGTCTTGCCCCCCACCCACCAGTCGACGACGCAGACGCGGATCCGCCACCTGGGTTCCCAGTTCGACCAGCGCCTGCAGGCCCTCCCGCCCGAGGCCATCCGCCTGCGCTGGAGCGCCGAGTCCGACCTGCCCGGTGCCGCCCAGTCCGGCTACCAGGTGCGGATGCGCCGTGACGGCGGCGAATGGATCACCTCCGAGCCGGTCGCCTGCACGGCCGCGATCGACATCCCCGACGACGCACCGCCGCTGGCCCCGCGCGAGGTGCGCGAGTACGGCGTGCGCCTGGCCACCGCCGAGGGCTGGACGCCGTGGAGCGACACGCTCAGCGTGGAAGGCGCGCTGACCGCAGCGGAGCTGACCGCCCAGGTGATCGACATCGACAGCGAGACGGAAGGGCCGGTGCCGGTGTTCCGGCGGGAGTTCTCGCTGACCGCCGCGCCGCAGCGCGCGCGCCTGTACATCTCCGCCCTCGGGGTCTACGAGGTGCGCATCAACGGGCAGCGCGCGACCGACGGCATCCTGAACCCGGGGTGGACCTCCTACCAGGAGCGCATTCTGCTGGACACCCTCGATGTGGCCCCGTTCCTGCGCGCCGGCGACAACGCGATCGAGATCACCGTCGCCGACGGCTGGTACCGCGGCCGCATGGGCTTCGCCGAGCGCCGGGAGATCTACGGCGACCGGATCGGCCCCATCGCGCAGCTGGAGACGACGGATGCCGACGGCAACCTCACCACCCTGGTGACCGACCCGACCTGGCGCGGCGGCTATGGCGCGGTGCGCTCGGCGAGCATCTATGACGGCACCGTCACCGACCTCGACGGCGCGGTGGACGCCTCGGTCCCCGGTTTCGCCGACGAGCAGTGGCAGCCGGCGCGGGTCGTGCCGGTCGATCGAGAACTGTTCATCCCCCGCCCGGTCATCCCGGTGCGGGAGGTGCAGGCGCTGCCGATGTCGATCCGCGCCCGCGACGGTGCGATCGCGCTGGATGGGCAGCAGAACATCTCCGGCTGGGTGCGCCTGGAAGTGGAAGGCGCCCGCGGGGCCACCGTGACGGTGCGCCATGCCGAAGTGCTCGAGCCCGACGGCGCCCTGCACACTGCGGCGCTGCGCACCGCGAAGGCCACCGACACCTACACGCTCGACCGCGACGGTCGCCACCTGCTGGAGCCGATGTTCACGTTCCACGGCTTCCGCTACGCCGAGGTCACCGGCGACGTACAGGTGCTGTCGGCTACCGCCGTCGCCATCTCCAGCGACCTGCTCCCCCGCTCGCAGTTCGACAGTTCCCACACCGCGTTGAACCGCTTCCACGACAACGTGCTGTGGTCGCAGCGGGACAACTTCGTCTCCCTCCCCACCGACTGCCCGCAGCGCGATGAGCGCCTGGGCTGGACCGGCGACGCGCAGGCGTTCGCCGCGACGGCGAACACGCTGTTCGACAGCGAGTCCTTCTGGGCGTCCTGGCTGCGCGACCTCGAGGTCGAGCAGGACGACGACGGCGCCGTGGCATCCATCGTCCCCAACATCATCCGCCCCCAGGATCTGATGATGGGCGGTGGGCCGGTCGAGTCGATGGGCCGTGCCGGCTGGGCGGATGCCGCCACCATCGTGCCGATGGCCAGCTACACCGCCTTCGGCACCACCGATGCCCTGCGCGCCCAGCTGGGCAGCATGCGGCGGTGGGTGGACCACCTCCGCCGCCGGGCGGGCGCCGACGTGCTCCTCCCCGACGAGCCGTTCCAGTACGGCGACTGGCTCGACCCGGACGCTCCCGGCGACCGGCCCTGGCAGGCCAAGACGCCGCCGCTGTTCGTGGCGAACTGCTTCTATGTCCATTCCGCCGCACTGCTCGCCCGCGCCGAGACGATCCTCGGCGAGGAGGGTGCCGCGGAGCACCGTGAGTTGGCGGACCGCGTGTCCGAGGCGGTATGGCAGACGTGGCGGGATGAGGCGATGCGCACCCAGACGGGAGCTGCGATGTGCCTGGAGTTCGGCATCGTTCCCGATGCCGAACGTGCTGCTCTTGCCGATGCCCTCGCCGAGAACGTGCGCACCGAGAAGGGGAGGATCGCCACCGGCTTCCTCGGGACGCCGCTCGTGCTGGACGCCCTCACCCGCAACGGCCACCTCACCGAGGCCTACCGGATGCTGCTGCGTCGCGAGGCGCCGTCCTGGCTGTACCAGGTGGACCGGGGAGCCACGACGGTCTGGGAGCGCTGGGATGCGATCAAGCCCGATGGCTCGATCCACAGCGGCGCGATGGATTCCAAGGAGGGGGACAGCATGATCTCCTTCAACCACTACGCCTACGGCGCCGTCATCGACTGGGTGTACCGCACCGTCGGCGGCCTCGCCCCGATCGAGCCGGGCTACCGTGCCGTGCGCATCGCCCCGCGCCCCGCGGAGAGCCTGCGTCACGCCCGGGCACGCGTGGAGACCCACTACGGCCCGGTCGAGATCGACTGGACCCTGGGCGAGGACGACACCTTCACGGCGGACCTCACGGTGCCCTTCGGTGTCCGCGCCGACCTGGATCTGCCCGCCACCGCCGCCTCGACGGTGACGGTCGACGGCGCCCCGGCGCCGGCGTCACTCACCCACGGCCGCTACCGGCTGGTCGTCACCGCCGCGGCGGTCGTGCCGAGCGACGCGGCGAGGTCGTGACGGCTGCACACCGCATCGAAGCGCCGCCGGTGTGGGAGCGGGAGGAGCTGATCCTCCGCTCCCGCGCCAGCGGGGCCGACACCCTGCCGGATCGGCTGCCCACGGCATCCGGTCGGGCGTGGTTCTACCCGCGCGGCCAGTACGAGGCGGGCGCGCTGCTGCGCGTGATCGGCGAGGGGCGGCGCGCCATCCGGCACGTCGACTACGCCGAGAACGTCGGCGGCACCTCCCCCTCCGGGATGTTCCGAGCGACGGTTCCCGCCGCGGGTGCGCAGGTCGCGGCCGGGTTCGCGGCGGCGTTCACCGTGCTCACCACAGGGGACGCGATCGTCCGCGCGGACGGCGTGACGATCCCCCTCCCGCGCGGCCCCGTCCTCTCGGTCCCGCGGCTGGCGGCGGGGACCGTGCTGGAGATCGTCGTGCTGACTCCCGACGAAGCAGTGCCGCCGGCGGCGGCGCTGCCCGCGGCCGGCTGGCACTGGGAGACGTCGCTCGACGGCGTCGCCTGGGAGAGCGTCGCTCCCCGCGACGGTGACGAGGTCCCCCCGCACGAACGCGGCGAACCGACGGTGCAGATCGCGCTGACTGCGGCATCCGATTCGTCGTACGCTCTTCCTGCCCCGGTGCTCGGCCGGGTGCAGATCGTCGCGGCGCAGCGCCCGGTGCTCACGACGGGCGAGTCCGAGGCCGAAGCCGCCGCCGGAGCGGATGCCGCGGAGAGCCGGTGCGACCTCACCGAGACCGCCCCGGGGGTCTACCTCACCGACCACGCGATCGGGTTCCGCTACGCCTCGATCACCGGCGTCGTCCCCGAGTCCGTCATGGTGCACGCCAGCATCCGTCCGGCGCCGCGGCGCGGGGCCTTCCTCACCGACGATGAGACGCTGAACACGATCTGGGCCACGAGCGCCTACACGCTGCGGTTGTGCATGCAGACGGTGCTGCTGGACGGCATCAAACGCGACCGGATGCCGTGGATGGGCGACCACGCCCTCGGCGTGCTGACCAACGCCGCCGCGTTCGCCGACCCCGAGATCATCCGCACCACGCTGCGCGGGCTCGGCCGGCCGCGCGACGGGTTTGTCAACGGCATCTCGGACTACTCGCTGTGGTGGGTGATCTCGCACGGGCTGTACCAGCGGTATTTCGGTGATACGGAGTTCGCGCGCACCGAGGCGGAGCACCTTCACGCGTTCCTGACGGAGCTGGCGACGTTCGCCGATGCCGATGGGCTGTTCCGGCCCCGTCGCGTCGCGGGGTCGTTCCCGCACGCCGGGCCCGGCGCGGTGTTCCTGGACTGGGGGGTGCAGTTCCGCGCCGACGGCGTGCCGACCGCGATCCAGATCCTCTGGTTCTGGGCGCTGAGCTCGGCCGGATCGGTGCTCGCGGTGGCGGAACACCCGGAGGCTGCCCGCTGGACGGCGGCGGCTGCGGCCGTGCGCGCGCAGCTGGTCGCGCGGGCGTGGCATCCGCAGTCCGGGCTGTGGAGCGAGTATCTCGACGATCCGGAGTGCTCCAGCGCTTACCCGAACTTCCTCGCGGTGCTCGCGGGGCTGAAACTGACCCCCGGCGCGGACGCGGTGCAGCTTGTGTCCCGCTCGTCGGCGGGGACGCCGTTCATGCGCGCGTTCGCGCTGATGGCGCTGGGGCGCACGGGCGAACGGGTCGCCGCGGTCGCGGAGGTGCGGCGGCTGTGGTCAGGGATGCTGGATGCCGGCGCGACGACGTTCTGGGAGGACTTTGGCGGCGACGGGTCCGACCTGGAGATGTACGGGCGGCCGTTCGGCAAGAGCCTGTGTCACGCCTGGTCGGCGGGGCCGGCGGCGCTGCTGCCCGAGCTCGTGCTCGGCATCCGTCCGGTGACCGACGGGTGGCGCCGGTTCACCGTCGATCCGCGTCTGGGTGCCCTGCAGTGGGCCGCGGCGGTGACCCCGACACCGTTCGGCGACGTGGTCGTGGACGCGCGTCCCGACCGGCTGCAGGTCGAGGTCCCTGCCGGGACGACGCTCGTGCACGGCGCCGCCGAATACCCCGGCCCCGCCCGAGTGAGTATTCGGGCCCGCGAGTGAGTATTCGTCGCCTCGAGTGAGTATTCGTCGCGGCGAGTGAGTATTCGAGCCCTCGAGTGAGTACTCGTGCGAATACTCACTCGGCAGCACGAATACTCACTCGGCGGCCTACCCTGGGGGCATGAGCCAGGAACGTGAGCCACAGAACGACGCGCCGCTGGGCGGCGACGAGGGAACCGAAGAGCAGCTCGAGGCCGACAACCCGGCTGAGGAGCAAACGCTGAAGACCCTCGACCCCGACAGCCCGCCGGCCTGACGCGACAAGACCCAGCCGGAACAGGTCCGGCCGGGTCTTGTACTGCGGCGACCTTTAGAAGTCGGAGTCGCCGATGTCGTCCGCGGTGAACACGAACGGGTCGCCCAGCAGCACCGTGCCGTCGGCGCCAACCTCGAACGAGCCGAGCTTGCCGACTTCGAACGTATCGCCCTCTTCGCCGGTGATCTCCTCCGTGATGAGCGCCTGCGCCGCCCACGCGGCGAGGTAGCCGAGGTCGGCCGGGTTCAACGACGAGTTCGATGTCGGGGTGGTTCGCGCGCCCGCCGGAGCTGATCGTGCGGGCCTCGACCGCTGCGCACTGGCCCGCGCCCGCCGGCATCCGTCTGCCCACCTCTCGGACACAGGAGAACTCCCGGAAACAGGACGATTCCGGCCAAAACGTCCTGTCCCGGTGATTCTTCCTGTATGCGTGAGACGCCGCGAGTACTCACTCGACGCCACGAATACTCACTCGACGCCGCGAATACTCACTCGGCAGCGTGAATACTCACTCGGCGGCTAGG